>NZ_JBBNMZ010000004.1:0-205498 GCF_040098165.1 Collinsella sp. CLA-JM-H32 | reverse complement strand
GGGCGGACCGGGACGGGTTCAACGGCAGGCCCCGCCGACCGATTGCAAGCGGTCGGCGGGGCCATTGTGGCTCTTGACAGCGGATTGGGTCATATGAGCGAAAGCCCGCCAGAGCGAGCAAGGTGCCCTGAAACGAGGCGGCATAGACCTTCTGGTCATGCCGCCGAAGTTGAAAGGCAGATTGCCGCTCTGGCGGGTTTGCAGTGTCAACCTGTTACGCGGTTTGAAAAACCGCGTAACTACAAGGCATTCGCGCAGCGCTTGCAGATATGCGCGTGGCCGTTGTACTCGCCGACGGTGGTGCGGTAGTTCCAGCAACGGTCGCAGCACTCGCCCTCGGCTGCCTCGATGGCAACGGAGAGCTCCTCGCCCTGGGTCAGCTCAACATCGGAGACGATGTAGAACTCGGCCAGGTCGACGGCCTTGTCGCCGGTCAGCAGCGCGTACATCTCGGCGGGAACGACCGCCTTGACGCGGACCTGCTGGCTCTTGGTGAAGGTGCCGGCAGAACGGGCATCCTCAAGGGCCTTGGTCACGGCGCTACGGAGCTCGAGAGAAGCCTCGAGCACGCCCTCAAACTCGTTGGCCTCATCGACCGTGATGGGCGACTTGTACCAATCGAGCAGCGCGGCGTACTTCTGGTGGTCGACGCAGCCGGCGGGCGCATAGGCCATGGCCTCGTCGACGGTGTAGGACAGAATCGGCTGCAGATCGCGCATGAGCATCGAGAAGAGCTCGGCCAGCACGGTCTGGGCACTGCGGCGCTCGAGCGAGCCGGGCTTGTCGCAGTACAGACGATCCTTCAGGGCATCGAGATACACGTTGGAAAGCTCGGTAACCACAAAGTCGTAGAGCGCACGGTAGGCGCGCGGGAACTCGTAGCTGGCGTAGGCGTCGTCGACCTCGGCCTGGACCTGGGTCAGACGAGCAACCATGAGCTTGTCGAGCGGCAGCAGGTCGGCAAAGGCGACGCCGTCGGTCTCGGGCTCAAACTGGCCCTCGAGCTCGGAGAGCAGGAAGCGCAGCGTGTTGCGGAAACGGCGATAGGCATCGGACGTACGAGCGAGAATCTCGTGGTCGATGGAGACGTCGGAGCTGGTGTCGACAGAGGCAACCCACAGACGGATGATGTCAGCGCCCATCTCGTCGCAGACCTTGTTGGGGTCGATGACGTTGCCGAGCGACTTGGACATCTTGCGGCCCTGGCCGTCGAGCGTGAAGCCCTGCGAGACGACAGCCTTGTACGGAGCGTGGCCGTTGGCACCCACCGAAGTGAGCAGCGAGCTCTGGAACCAGCCACGATGCTGGTCGGAGCCCTCAAGATACACGTCCGCCGGGTACTCCAGCTCGGGACGGTACTCGCAAACGGCCTTCCAAGACACGCCGGAGTCCCACCACACGTCGAGGATGTCCTTATCGGCCTTGAGGTGATGGCCGCCGCACTTGGGGCAGACGCAGGCATCGCCCAGGTAGCTCTCGGGAGCGTCAGTGAACCAGGCGTCGGAGCCCTTCTCGTGGAAGAGCTTGATGACGGCGTCGAGCGTGGCGTCGTTCATGACCTTCTCGCCGCAGTCGGCGCAAGTGTAGCTGGGGATAGGCACGCCCCAGTTGCGCTGGCGGCTGATGCACCAGTCGGGACGTTGCTCGACCATGGCGCCAATGCGGTTGGCGGCATGGGCCGGATACCACTTGACGTTCTCGCGGACCTCCTTGCCAGCCTGCTCACGCAGACCCGTCTTGTCCATCGAGACAAACCACTGGTCGGTGGCACGGAAGAGCACCGGGTGCTTGCAGCGCCAGCAGTGCGGATAGCTGTGCGTGATCTTCTTCTCGAGGACCAGGGTGCCGCGCTCGCGCAGGAACTCGATGATATGCGGGTTGGCCTCGTCGGTATCCATGCCGCTGAAGGGGCCGCCGGTACCAAACTCCTCGCCGGTGTAGAACTTGCCGTCGTCATCGACCGGCATGCAGATATCGGTGATGCCCTCCTTGAGGCAGGCAAAGTAGTCGTCGACGCCGTGGCCGGGCGAGTTGTGGACGATACCGGTACCGTCATCGACACCGACGTAATCGGCCAACAGCGCCACGCCCTCGACACCGTCAAAGATCGGCTGCTTGTAGTGGATGTGGTGGAAGGTCTCGGCGGGAACCACATAGGGCTTGCCGTCGACCATGACCGGGGTGTACTCCCAGCCAAACTCCTCACAGCACTTGGGAGCCAGGTCCTCGAGCATGACCTCGGCACGGCCATCGTGCTCAACGGCGACATAGGCGGCGCCGGGCTTGAGGGAAACGGCCTGGTCGGAGGGGATGGTCCACGGGGTGGTCGTCCAGATGATGAAGTCAACCGGGCCGTCGAAGTTCTCGAGGCCGGCGGGCTTGGAGGTCATCTCAAAGCGCACGAAGATGGAGGGGCTCGTCTCGTCGGAGTACTCAATCTCGGCCTCAGCGAGTGCGGTGTGGCAGTGCTTGCACCAATGGACGGGCTTGTGACCGCGATAGATCATACCCTTATCGAACATGGCCTTGAAGACCTCGATGTCGGCAGCGTCATGCTGGTGATAGAGCGTCAGGTAGGGGTTGTCCCAGTCGCCAAGCACGCCCAGGCGACGGAAGCCGGCCTTCTGCAGCTCGATGTTCTCGACAGCGAACTTGTTGCAAAGCTCACGGATCTTAGCCGTGGAGGTCTGGTTGAACTTCTCGGTGCCGAGCTTCTCCTTGACCTTATGCTCGATCGGCTGGCCATGGCAGTCCCAACCGGGAACATAGGGAACCTCATAGCCCTGCATCATCCAGTAACGGTTGATCATGTCCTTGGAGATCTTGTTCATGGCGTGGCCGATGTGGATCGGGCCGTTGGCGTACGGAGGGCCGTCGTGCAGCACGAACTTCTTGTGACCCTCGTTCTTCTTCAGAACCTGCTCG
This sequence comes from Collinsella sp. CLA-JM-H32, assembly GCF_040098165.1. Taxonomy (NCBI): domain Bacteria; kingdom Bacillati; phylum Actinomycetota; class Coriobacteriia; order Coriobacteriales; family Coriobacteriaceae; genus Collinsella; species Collinsella sp. CLA-JM-H32. The sequence continues at coordinate 202,573 of NZ_JBBNMZ010000004.1, read as the reverse complement.
TAGACCTTGTTGTCCTGCCAGTCCTTGAGTCGCTTGGGCTCGGACTTGGAAAGACCGGCACGCATGGGAAAACCGGTCTTGGGCAGATTCATCGTCTGCTTGTACTCGTTTGCCACGGTACCCCTTTCATGTCGTGGGCGCGCACGCCCGTTGGGCACCAAAAAAGCGCCCGTCCCTACAAGCTGGGACGAAGCGCCACAAAACGGACTGTACGCCCGCAAAAGCTCTTCGTTTAACCACCCAGCTTAGATGCCCTCGCCCGCGTATTCGCGCGCTCGCATCCGTTACTCGGCTGGCCTGTATCGACGACCATCTCGGCGATATCTACTAAGACGAGCCTGTGCGACGCGTCCGTTGGGACCGCAGCTCCGGGGTGATTTTCATCGGTCGCATGCACGGGTTCTCAGCGCTCCCCGCTCTCTGTAACATGCGGACGGCCGACTACTCGTCCCCATCAACGCTTATGCGGAGTATGCTAGCACGTTCCGCGCCGGCGAAAAACCCTCAACACTGGTTTTATACGTTCGAAATTTCTCGCGGCTGTGGACCTTCTCTAGGAGCAAAATACCTGAAAGCACTTTATCGAAAGAAAGAAGGTTGCCATGCGCACGATTGGAATGAGTGATTATACCGTTGGCGAGGATTGCTTTACCGAGCTGCCCGCCGCACTGGCCGAGTACGGAGCGACCAAGGTCGCCATCATCGGCGGCAAGCGAGCCCTGGCTGCGGCGCTGCCGGGAATCGAGGCGGCACTTGAAGGTACCGATGTCGAGGTCCTGGAGACGCGCGTCTATGGCACCAACAGTACGCGTGCCAATATCGCCAAGGTCGTGAACTCCCCTGCCTGCCAGGAAGCCGACGTGCTCATCGCATGCGGCGGCGGCAAGGCGCTCGATACCGTCAAGACCGCAGCCATCGAGCTCAAGAAGATCGTCTTTACCGTACCGACGATTTGCTCCAACTGCTCGGCCGCGACCGCCATTGCCGTTGTCTACAATGACGATGGCTCGCTCGAGGGCTATTCGTACCCCAACCGACCGGCGCACATCTTCATCAACCCCAAGATCATCGCCGAGGCACCGGCAGAGTACTTCTGGGCCGGCGTGGGCGATGCCCTGTCTAAGCAGCCCGAGGTCGAGTACGCCACGAGCGCCGGTAATTTGGAGCACACCGCCGGTCTTGGCCTGGCACTCGCCCACACCTGCTCCGAGCCGCTGTTTACCTATGGCGTCCAGGGGCTTGAGGACGTGCGCCAGGACCTGTCGAGCGAAGCCGTCAAGCAGATCGCGCTCGACATCGTGGTCAACACGGGCTATGTCTCGAACCTGACCAACCAAAACGATTACTACTACAACTCGAGCGTGGCGCACGCGTTCTACAATGCGACGTGCAGCATTCCGCGCGAGGGAACCTATCTGCACGGCGAGGTCGTAAGCCTGGGCGTGCTCGTGCTGTTTGCCTATACTGGCGATACCGAGAACCTTGAGCGCTACGCCGCCTTTAACAAGCAGATGGGCCTACCCGTAACGCTTGAGCAGGTCGGGCTTTCCGAGGCCGACATCCCTGCCCTGTGCGAGTATGCCCACGCCACCAACGAGTGGAAGCAGGGTAACCCGGAGCCCTTCACCAACGAGAAGTTCGCCGCCGCCATCAAGGCAGCCAACGCCTACGGCCATTCTATCCTGGCCTAACCGACCAAAACCGCCACAAAGGGGACAATACCTTTGTGGCGGTTTTTTATTGCCGTAACATGCTCGAGTCGAACTCGCTAGCCGGGATAACGCGATAGCCGTGGCGCAGGAGCAGGTCAACGAAGACACCGTTACCTGTTGTGAGCGTGCCGCTGAAGGATCCGTCGTAGATATGGCCCACGCCGCACGACGGACTGCGATCCTGCAAAATGCACGCAACGATCTCGGACGGACCGCCCGCTTGCTCGCACATATCGAGCGCACGTTGAGCGCCCAGACGAAATTCGCGATCGACCGAGATACCCTCGCAGGTACGAACTTCTCCGTTCACAATCTCGGACGGCTTGCGCGGCGTGGGCAGGCCGCCAAAGACCTCAGGGCACACCAAGAGGACCTCGGTCCCCGTGCGCTCGCAAGCCTCGATCAGCTCTCGATGATAGTTGTCGAGCCCGTTATACTTGCAGCTCTCGCCCATTAAACAGGCGCTCACCACGATCTTCATATACAACACTCCCCACGCAAAACGCCCCATTTGAGATGGACACTCAAATGGGGCGATTGACACTGCGCAACTAGTATTACTGTTGCTTGGGCATCAGCGGATTCTCGCGCGTGAGGAGGTTCATGAACTCCTCGCCCGTGATGGTCTCCTTCTTATACAGATAACGAGCCAGCTCGTGGAGCTTAAACTTGTTCTCCTTCAGAATCTGCAAAGCGCGGTCGTGCGCATCCTCGATCAGCTTGGCGACAATCGCGTCCACGCGCTCGGCCGTACCGGGGGCGCAGGTGAGCGACGTGTCCTGATTGAGATACGCGTTCTGCACGGTACCGAGCGCCATCATGCCAAACTCGTCGGACATACCAAAGCGCGTCACCATATTACGGGCGAGCTTGGTGGCCTGCTCGATGTCGTTGGCGGCGCCGGTCGTCATCTCTCCAAAGATGAGCTCCTCGGCTGCGCGGCCACCGCAATAGACAGCGAGCTTGTCCAAGACCTCCTGGCGCGTCGTCAGGAAGCGCTCGTCCTCCTCGACCTGCATGGTATAACCAAGAGCACCGCTCGTGCGCGGCACGATGGTGATCTTCGTGACCGGCGCAGAGCCCTTCTGGCGGGCAGCGACGATGGCATGGCCGATCTCGTGATAAGAAACGACCTGCTTCTCGTGGTCGGACAGCACCGTGGACTTACGCTGTTGACCGGCAATGACGACCTCCACCGACTCCTCGAAGTCGTCCTGGGTTGCACGCTTGCGACCCTCGCGAACGGCGCGCAGGGCGCCCTCGTTGATGATATTGGCCAGGTCGGCGCCCGAGGCACCGGGCGTGGCGCGGGCAATCGCGGTCAGGTCGATCGGCGGCTCGGTCTTCACGCTCTTGGCATGCAGCTCGAGGATGTTCTTGCGGCCGGTCAGATCGGGCAGCTCAACGGGGATGCGGCGGTCAAAACGACCGGGGCGCAGTAGAGCGGGATCGAGACTGTCGGGACGGTTGGTTGCGGCAAGGACAACGATACCCTTGTGGTTATCGAAGCCATCCATCTCGGTCAGCAACTGATTGAGCGTCTGCTCGCGCTCGTCGTTGCCGCTAAAGCCGCCGCCATCGCGCTTCTTACCGATGGTATCGATCTCATCGATAAAGACGATACACGGGGCCTTTTCCTTGGCCTGCTTAAACAGGTCACGAACCTTTGCGGCGCCGCGACCAACAAACATCTCAACGAACTCAGAGCCCGAAATGCTAAAGAACGGAACACCGGCCTCGCCGGCAACAGCCTTGGCAAGCAGGGTCTTACCGGTACCCGGAGGGCCAACAAGGAGAGCACCGCGCGGCAGCTTGGCGCCGATCTCCTCGTAGCGCTGCGGCTTCTCCAGAAAGTCGACGACCTCCTTGAGAGACTCCTTGGCCTCTTCCTGGCCGGCGACGTCCTTAAAGGTCACGCCCACGTCCTTGGAGGCGATCACGCGCGCGCCGGACTTACCCAGTCCGCCGCCGCCAAAACCGCCGCCGCCAAAGTTCATCGACGGGCCGTCATCGCCCATAGCCTTCTTCATGCGGCGGTTGAGCCACCAACCGATGAGGAAGAAAATCGCCATGGGAAGAATGAGTGTGAGCAGGTAGTAGGTCATCAAACCCGAGTTCTTATCGGGAACGACCGACTCCAGCGAAGCGCCAGACTCAAGCACGCGATCGGTAAAGCCCGCATCGTTCGGCACACCGGTCGTCTTATAGGCGATGTTCTCGTCCTCGCCCTTCTTGGTGTAATAAATCGAGTAATCGTCCGTGTTGTACTCGACCTTGTCGACACTCTTCTTATCGAGCGCCTTGACAAACGTCGAGTAATCGGTCTTCGTAATCTGCTGCGTGTGACCGATGTTGGGGAACAGAACGGTCGAGAGCACGAGGTAGACGACGAAGGCGATGAGCACGTAGAGGATCATATTCCGTCTACGCTTGTTGTCATCCATCTCCATCTGCTTGAACTCCATCTACTGGGGTTGATAATGCTTTCTAGAATACCCAACCCGGACGGCGATAAACCGACGCCGGGCACGAAAGGACAGAGATGGCATCACTGTAAGTCGGCAAGGTTCAAATCTATACAGGCGACGGCAAGGGCAAGACGACGGCTGCGCTGGGGCTCGCGCTGCGCGCGACGGGCTACGGACTCGACGTTCTTAGGCTGCAGTTTGCCAAGAAACTTCACTGCGCCGAGCATGATGCGGCGCCCCGTTTGGGTCTGCGCATCGTACAAGCCGACCGCGACACGCCCGAGGCCTGCGCGGCGCAGATCATGGAGCTCGCATGCGAGCAGATATCACAGGTCGATGTTCTGATTTTGGACGAACTCGGCGAGGCCATGCGCCGAGGTTTCGTGACGCGCAAGGATGTGGAGGGGCTGATCGCACTGAAGCCTACCACCACAGAGCTCGTGCTCACCGGCCGCGGGCTGCTGCCGTTGGCCGACCTCGCGGACTTAGTCACCGAAATGCGCCCCGTCAAACACTACTTCGACGAAGGCCTCTTAGCCCGCCAAGGCATCGAATACTAATTGATCCGAAGGGGACGGAGGAAAACGGATCATCGACATCGCGACGGAGAGCAATGATCCATTTTCCTCCGCCCCAAGGGATCATTAGGCGGTGGCGCGGCCGAGCCAGTTGCCGCTGTGGTGGTAGATGGTGAACATCGTGGCGGTGATGAGCCAGGTTACGGGGTAGACCAGCAGCAGGTGCTCAAGCGACGGATCGAACGGCATAATCGCAAACACCCAGATCACCCTGAGCACGACGGTGCCAAAAATCGTGAGCAGCATCGGCTGCAAGCTCACGCCGGCACCGCGGATGGAACCCGAGGCATTCTCGATAATCGAGAAAATCGCATAGAACGGCGCGATGAAATGAAGAATCGTCGTGGTGTACGCCGAAATCGAAGCATCGTCGACAAACAAACGCGACAGAGGACCCGAGAACACCAGGAGCACGGCAGACAGGCCGCCAATGAGCATAAAGGACAGCACGAGCGACGTATGGTAACCCTTGCGCATGCGCTCGTAGTTGCGCGCGCCAAAGTTCTGTGCCGAGAACGTGGTGATCGACACACCAAGCGCCTCGGTAACCATCCAGACAATGCCATCCAGGCGGCCCGAAAGACCCCACGCCGTGGTGACATCGGCACCAAACGAGTTGACCGACACCTGAATCAAAACGTTGGAAATCGAATACGCAGCAGACTGAAAGCCAAGCGGCAGACCGCATGAGATCATGCTCTTACAAATGCCCGGATCGATGCCGAGCTTAGACAGCGAAAGACGCCATGCACCCGGAGCGTGCATCATACGAATCACAATCATCGTGGCGTTGGAGCAAATGGTCAGCGCCACCGCGATGCCGCAGCCCAGAGCCTCCATATGAAGCACGGCAACGAAGATGACATCCAGCACCGCATTAACAAGGCAGCCGGAAGCGATGATCACAGCAGGCCCGCGCGTGTCGCCCACGGCGCGCAGCAATGCCGTTCCCATATTGAGCAGCAGTGCCGCAACCATCGCGGCAAAATAACAGCGAGCATAGGCCACGCCCTCGGCCAATAGTTCATGCGGCGTGTTCATAAGCACCAGCATGGGCTCAACGAACACTATGCCAAGAATCGAGAAAACGATACCGCCCACCAGCGCGAGCGTCATGGCTGTATGGACCGAACGACCCAGTCGCTCATCATCGTGCTGGCCAAAATACTGACCGGTAATGACCGCGCAGCCGGCGCCGACGCCAACGCAAAAGCCAATGCAGAGCTCGGTGAGCACCATCGTGGCTTGAATGCCACCCAGCGCGAGCTTGCCGCCAAACTGGCCAACGATATACGTACCGATAAGCGTGTAGGCCTGCTGAAAAAACGAACTAAAAAAGATGGGAACGCACAGCGACAGCAGCTGTTGCCAAATGACACCCTGCGTTACATCGATAGCCGTAGATTTCTTAGCCACACGCCCTCCCCGCCAGCGTACGTCAAACAACATAACGGCAATTTAAGACCAAAGCCAATACTAGCTTAGCACCGACTGGCGGCGACCGAAACACCCCGAATTAGAGCACGGTGCGGAAAACTGCCTAGTGATACAAACCTGGCTGGTAGTGATACTCATTACTCACGTGCGGGCACAGCTGCCAAAAGGCGACGGCGCTCGCCGCGGCCACGTTGAGCGAATCGACCCCGTGCGCCATCGGAATACGCACGGCTCGGTCGCAGCCCGCAATGGTCTTGGCGCCCAAGCCAGCACCCTCGGTGCCCATAAAGATTGCCAGGCGATCAATCTCCTGCAGCGCGGGATCGTCCAACGATACGGAATCGTCCGTCAACGCCATGGCGGCACACGAAAAGCCGGCATCGTGCAGCGCCGCCAGCCCATCATGCGGCCATACGCGCGCCTCGCTGCCAATGCGCGTCCAAGGCACCTGGAAAACCGTGCCCATGCTCACGCGGGCCGAGCGACGATACAGCGGATCGCAGCACGTAGGGCTTACCAGAATTCCGTCGACATTGAGCGCGGCACCCGAGCGGAAAATCGCGCCGACATTGGTGTGATCGACAATACCCTCAAGCACGCACACGCGCACCGGACGATCCCCCGCCGCCTCGACGACGCCGCCCAAGAACTCATCAACCGGAATCTGACGCGGGCGACGGAACGCCGCCAGCGCGCCGCGCGTCACGTTAAAGCCCGTCAACTGCTCCATGAGCTCCATGGAGGCCACGAACACGGGAACCGGACCCGCTCCCTCGCGCACGACAAGCTGGTCAAACAGCGGCATCATCTGGTCGAGCCAGCGCTCGCCCAGAAGAAAGCTCACCGGCTCATATCCGGCGCGCACGGCACGCTCGATGACCTTGGCGCTCTCCGCAATATAGATGCCCTTTTGCGGCTCCAGCACGCAGCGAAGCTCACGCTCGGTCAGTCGCACGTAGGCATCGAGCCGCTCGTCCTCGAGCGAATCAATTCGCAGAACCTCAACGGCATCAGTCATAGCAGCCAGCCCACACCCTTCTTTACAGCACATCTATACCAAACGAGGCGACGCTAAGCGCCGCCCCATGCATTCAATCAACCCGATGATACCGTTCACGCCAGACGATTTACGCCTCAACGCGATGATACGTCACGAACTCATAATCGACGCCCTCGTCACCCTCACCGGCGGCAATCGTCGCGACCCCGCTACGCTGCGCAATCTCCCACGCGGGATCGGCGTCCAAGTCGGGAAAGTACGTGTCCACGGGATGGACGCAGTGGTTATGAGTGACCTCGGCCTCCACGCAGTACGGCAAAAACTGCCGATAGACATCGCCGCCACCGATCACCCAGGCAACGAGCTCATCGGCAACCGCAGAGAGCGCTTCGTCAACGCTATGCACCACGTCGACGCCCTCGGGGGCAAAGCTCTCGTCGCGGGTAAGCACGATATTGCGGCGGTTCTTAAGCGGACACCCGCCGGGAAAACTCAGCAGGGTCTTGCGCCCCATAATGACCGGGCACCCCTTGGTACACGCCACAAAATGGCGCATATCGGCGCGATTGAAGACGACCATGTCGCCCTCGCAACCAATGCCCCAGTCATCGCACACGGCGACAATGGCAGAAAGCTTACACGTCATGCGCGTCACCTACACCGCAATGGGAATGTTCTTAACCTGCGGACCGTGCTCGTAGCCCTCCACGATCAGGTCGTCGGTCGTAAACGCGTAGAAATCATGCACATCGGGGTTAAGCGTTACCTTGGGAGCCGCAAACTGCGGACGCTCGATAAGCTCGCGGACGATATCGACATGACGGTCGTAAATGTGGGCATCGGCAATCACATGCAGCAGCTCACCGGGAATCATATCGACCGACTGCGCGACCATCATCAGCAAAATGGCGTACTGGCACACATTCCAGTTGTTCGCGGCCAAAATGTCCTGACTGCGCTGGTTGAGAATCATGTTGAGCGTGGGCTTATCGTCCTGCGGGCGCTGCGTGACGTTATACGTCACGCTGTACGCGCACGGATACAGGTGCATCTCGGAAAGGTCGCTAAACACGTACGTGTTGGTCATGATGCGGCGGCTGTACGGCGTATGCTTAAGGTCGTACAGCACGCGGTCCATCTGGTCAAAGTCGCCCTCGGCATAATGGCTTTTCTGGCCAATTTGGTACCCGTAGGCCTTGCCGATGGAACCGGTCTCGTCGGCCCACTCATCCCAGATATGGCTGTTGAGGTCATGGACGTTATTTGACTTCTTTTGATAGATCCACAGGATCTCGTCCATCGCAGACTTAAGCGCCGTGCGACGCAGGGTGAGCGCGGGGAACTCCTCGCGTAGGTCGTAACGCGCCGTAACGCCAAAATTTTTAATGGTATAGGCAGGGGTGCCATCCTCCCACACCGGTCGGACCTTTTGACCCTCGGTGGTGGTGCCATGGTCCAGAATATCGCGGCACATGGATACAAACTGTTGATCAGCCTTACTCATTGACCCTCCTGTCGGTAGCCTATAGGCTATTTTTAATTCTATCCCAGGTGCGCGAGTGTCGGATTGGACACTTAGTTCGGCACATGCAATGCACGGCAGCGCGGCTCCGCAATCGCACACACAACTCCTCTGCATTTTCTGACATATGTCAATAATGCCTTGCGCTGCTCCACGCATGCGTTATCCTATTGTTGACATATGTCAGATAAGGAGCGTGTATGGCGGGAAGACGCGAAAAACTGCGCCGCGTCGGGATCATCCCCGAATATCGCGGCTTTACCCCCGATGGCCTTGCCAGCGGAGACGCTATCGATATGACGGTCGATGAGCTCGAAGTACTGCGCCTGTGCGATCTGGAGGGCCTCAATCAGGAGGCCGTCGCCCTGCACATGGGCATCGCCCGCGCCACGGTGGCTGCAATCAGCAGTCGCGCGCATCGCAAGGTGGCAAACGCGCTGGTCAATGGACGGGCGATCGTCATCGAAGGCGGCAACATCGCGTACTCCCCCATCACCACGACGACGGCCGCATGGCCAGCAAAGGAGGTCGGCACCATGAGGGTGGCAACAACGTACGACAACGGCAACATCTTTATGCACTTTGGCCGCAGCGAGCAGTTCAAGATCTACGACATCCAGGATGGCAAGGTGCTCAACGAGCAGGTCGTAGGCACCGGTGGCACCGGCCACGGCGCCTTGGCGGGCCTGCTTGCCAACGGTGGCGTTGACACGCTCATTTGCGGCGGTATCGGCGGCGGCGCTATCAACGCGCTTGCCCAAGCCGGCATCACGGTCTATGCGGGCGCCCAGGGCAGCTGCGATGCCTGCGTCGAGGCCCTCATTGCCGGCACGCTCGCACAGAACGGCGAGGCCACCTGCGACTGTCATGGTCATGACCACGAGCACACCCATGAGCATGGCGAGTCCTGCGGCTGCCATGGCCATCACGAGCACGTGGGCCACGAGGGCTGCGGCTGCCACTAGCGGCAAGCACCTCGTCGAGAACACGCTTCCACGCGTGCGACACCAGCGAACAAACGGCGAAGGCCGCCTGGAATACCATCCAGGCGGCCTTCGCCATACACGACTCAACTAGTCGTTACTTCTTGTTGCGCATCTGCGCTTCCATCTGGCGCAGCAGGTCCATATCGGACTTGGGGCCGCCCGTTCCCAGGCCGCCCATGCCGCCCAGCCCCATAGCATCCAGACCGGGAATATTGGGCATGCGCATCTTTTTGCCCTTCTTACCCTTCTTGCCCTTCTTGCCGCCGGCCTGCGCCTGATTGGCCATCGTGCGCATGCGGCCCATCATCTTGTTCATCTCGCCCCACTGCTTCATAAGGCTATTGACCTCGGTGGGAGTCACACCGGCGCCCTTGGCAATGCGGGCACGGCGCTGACCGTTGATGATGGAGGGACGCAGGCGCTCCTCCTTGGTCATCGACATGATGATGGCCTCGTTCTTGTCGAAGATGCCCTCGTCCAGGTTACCGCCCATCTGATTGAGCGCACGCTGGCCACCGGGGAGCATGCCCAGAATACCCTTCATGCCGCCCATCTTCTTGACGGCTTTCATCTGGTCGAGCATGTCGTTCATGGTAAAGCCCTCGCGCAGCATACGCTCGGCGGCCTCAAGCTGCTCGGCGTCGGCCGCCTCCTGGGCCTTCTCGATGATGCCGACAACATCACCCATGCCCAAGATTCGCTTGGCCATACGGTCGGGATAGAACGGCTCCAGCGAATCGGGCTTCTCGCCCATGCTCACGAACTTGATGGGCTTGCCGGTCACCTGGCGCACGGAAAGCGCGCCGCCGCCACGGGCATCGCCGTCGAGCTTGGAAATGATCACGCCGTCAAAGTCGGTGCGATCAGCGAAGGTCGAGACGACGTTGACGATATCCTGGCCGGTCATGGCATCGACGACCATCAGCACCTGATCGGGCTTGACGGCCTTCTTGATGTCCACGGCCTCCTGCATCATCTGCTCGTCTATCTGCAGACGACCGGCTGTATCGACGATGACCACATCGCGCAGGTGGTCGACGGCCTCCTGGATGGCGCCTTTGGCGATGTCGACCGGGTGCTCGCCGTCACCGCGGAAGACCGGCACGCCAATCTCGCCGCCAAGCGTGGCCAGCTGGTCGGCAGCTGCGGGACGGTAGACGTCGCACGCGGCGAGCAGCGGCGAGCGGCCCTGCTTCTTGAGCAGGTAGGCCAGCTTTACGGCCGCCGTAGTCTTACCGGAGCCCTGCAGGCCCACGAGCATGATCACATTGGGAATGCGGTTGCTAAAGACGAGCTTGCTCTCGGTGGAGCCGAGCATCTCGGTAAGCTCGTCGAGCACGATCTTGACGACGTTTTGTGCCGGCGACAGCGACTCCATGACCTCGGCGGTCATGCAGCGCTCCTTGGTCTTGGCGACAAACTCCTTGACGACCTTGAAGTTGACGTCGGCCTCGAGCAGCGCCATGCGAATGTCGCGCATAGCCGAGGTGATATCGGCCTCGGTCAGTTTACCTTTGCCGCGCAGGCGGTCAAATGTGTCGTTGAGGCGATCGCTCAGAGAATCAAACACTAGTCACTCCTTAATTGGACTCGCCCACCAGGGCGCGGCAGAAATCTTTGGCATTGAACTCCTGCAGGTCATCGACCTGCTCGCCCACGCCGATGCGCAGGATTGGGAGCTTGAGCTTCTCGGCCACGGCCATGGCGATGCCACCCTTAGCCGTGCCGTCCAGCTTTGTCATGATAATACCGTCCAGACCCAACGCCTCGTTAAACTCAAGCGCCTGGTTCAGACCGTTTTGGCCCGTTGCGGCATCGATCACGAGCACGACATAGACGGGCATGGGGCCGGCGGCCATATTGGCGGCGCGCTTACGCGTCACGTTGACCACCTTGGCAAGCTCGCGCATGAGCTCGGGGCTCGTGTGCAGACGGCCGGCGGTGTCGATGAGCACCAGGTCGCTGCCGCGCTTGTCGGCCTCATCGAGCACGTCGTAGCAAACGCTCGCCGGATCGGAGCCGCGGTCGCGCTTGATGACGGGAACGCCGGCGCGCTGGCCCCACACATCGAGCTGTTCGATGGCGGCGGCGCGGAAGGTATCGGCCGAGCCGATCACGACGTTCTTGCCGCGGGCAGCCATAGCGCTCGCGATCTTGCCGACCGTCGTGGTCTTGCCGGCACCGTTAATGCCCACAAACAGCACGCAGCTCGGCGTATCGGAGAACGGATCGCGCTCGATGGGCACAAAGTGCTGCTCAAGCTGCTCGGCCAGGGCGCGACGGAGTTGCGGGGCGGTCTTGAGGTTCTTCTTAGCCGCGGCATCACGCAGGTCATCGGAGACCTTTATGGCGACCTCGGCGCCCATGTCACCCATGACGAGGGTGTCCTCAAGGTCCTCCCAAAAATCCTCGTCGACCTCGCCGCCAAAGTAGAAGACCTCGTTGAGGGCCTCGCGGCTACGCTCAAGTCCGCGCGAGAGTGCGTCAAAGAATCCCATTATGCATTCACGACCTTTCCGGTTTCGCGATCGAGTTTTTGCGAGACGACGCGACTGACGCCGTCGGCTTGCATCGAGACGCCATAGAGGACGTCAGCGTCCTCCATAGTACGGCGCTGATGCGAAATGACCAAGAGCTGCGTGTCGGAACGCAGCACATCGAGGGCACCGATGAGCTTGGACAGGTTGGCGTCATCAAGTGCCGCCTCGACCTCGTCCAGCACATAGAACGGCACCGTACGCGTGCGATACACGGCAAAGAGCAGGGCGAGCGCCGTCAGACTCTTCTCGCCGCCCGACATGAGCATCATCTTGGTGATGCGCTTGCCGCGCGGTTGCGCCACGACCTCGATACCCGTCTCGGCAGGATGCTCGGGATCGGTCATCTCCAGATGAGCCTGACCGCCCGGGAAGAGCATAGCGAAGATCTCGCGGAAGTTCGCGTCGACCTTCTCAAACGTCACCAGGAAGGCCTTCCGCATCTTGCGATCAATGGCCACCGTGATCTTGGTGAGCGCCTTGCGCGCGCTCTCCAGATCGGCCAGCTGCTCCTCGATGTAATCGGCGCGGCGCTTGAGCTGCTCGTACTCCTCCATGGCAACTTGGTTAACGGGACCAAGGTTGTTGATCTGGCGCACAAGCTGGTTGAGTTCGCGCTCAGCGGCATCGCGGTCCGTGGGCGCCGGAAGCATGAGCGCTTCCTCGAGTACCGTGGTGCCATCGGCGGTAATGGCCTTAATGGCGGCCTCTACCTGCACCTCGAGCTTGCCATGCGCGACCTTGAACTCGTTTTGCGTGGCGGAGGCGGTATCGACTCGCTCCTTAGCGCGGGCAACCTCTGCCTTGGCATCCTCGATGGTCTTCTTGAGCGAAGCGGAGTCCGCCTCCTCCAGAGAGGCCTGGTCACGCAGGCGCGCTGCCCAATCCGACGCGCGCTCCAGCAGGGCCGAATAACGCTCGTGCATGGGATCAACGCGCAGGCGCAGCAGCTCGAGCGAGCGCGAGGCCTGGCGTGTTCCGCGGATACGACGGTCGATGCCCTCAAGACGATGCTCAAGGTCGGGCACGCGGCCCTTCAGCGAACGCAGGCGTTCGCTCGTCTGGGCTAGGCGAACCTTGGCGTCGGCGAGCTTGCCGGCAGCCTCGGAATCGTCACGGCGAACGCGGTCGAGTTCGTCGTTGGCCTCGGAAATCTGCAAGCCCAGATCGCTTGCCTGCGCGCGGACCTCGTCACGCGAACGGGTGAGCTCGTCAACGCGCGGGCGCGCAGCGCGAACGGCTTCGGAGGCCTGCTCGCGGCGCTTGGAGATGCGCACGCGCTCGACCTCGGCATTGTTGGCGCTTTGCTCCAAGCGGCCGATCTCGGAAAGCAGCGAGCGGCGCTCGCCCTCAAGACGGGCGATCTCACCGGCGGCATCGCCCTCGGCGGCACGGGCCTCCTCGACGGCAGCGTTGGCCTCAACGACCTGATCCGACACATGCTCAAACACAGCGGCCAAATCGGGCTCAAGCCCCTCCAGCTCGCGAATGCGACGCTTACGCTCCAGAGCACCCGACGCCTCGCCGGCATCGAGGCCCACACGCACCAGGCCGCCGCAGGCGACGCGGGCGCCATCGGGGGTCACGTAAGTCACGCCGTCAACGACCGGCGCCGAAAGCGCGGCAGAAAGATCGTCCACTACGTAATAGCCGCCGAGCAGCGCCTCGACGACGGGTCCGTAGCCTGCGCGCACGGACAGACGATCAACCAGGCGGGTACCGGCAGCGCCCTCAGCGGCGGTAGAGCCGCTCACGCCGCGCGCCACCAGCAATGCCTCGCCCGAGGCCTTCTTTTGGTCCAGAGCCGCACGACCGGCACGCTCAAGCGTGGCGGCGTCATCAAACAGCAGCGCATCGATATCGCCGGCGAGCAATTGCTCAACCAGGCCCTCAAGCTCGCGCGGGGCCTCCAGCACGTCGCCCAGACGACCCAAGACATCGTCGCCCAGCGCACCCACCAGACGGCTCACGAGCGGCGAGCTGTCGGCCATGCGGGCATCGAGTTTCTTTTGGCTGGCAAGCTCCGAGCGCACCTCGGACAGCTTGTTGCGCGCCTCACTCTCACGATTACGCAAGTCCTTCAGGGCTGCACGGGCGACCTCGGTGGCCTCACGCGCATCGGCCTGGGCCTGGCGCGCTTCCTCAAGAGCGCCTTCAAGCTCCTCGGCGCGGTCACGACGGCTCTCGAGCGAGGCCATGACCTCCTCGAGCTGCTCGTCAATCTGCTCCAGGCGCGAGGCATACATGTTGTCCTCGACCTCGGCATTGCTCAGCGAGTCCTTCACCTTGGCGAGCTCGAGCGCGGCGTTATCGGCTACGCGCTGAACATCGCGATGCTCACGCGTAAGCTGCGAAATCTGATTGTCGAGCGCCACGCGCCGCTCGTGGAGCTCAGCGGCGGCAGGACCAGCGGCGTCAACGTCCTCCTGGGCCTGCATATGCGCACCGGTCACTTCCTCAAGCTGCGCACGCGCGTCCTCAAGCTCCTCGACCACGCGACGACGCTGATGCTCGGAGCTCGAAATCTGCCCGCGCATATCAGACAGGCGCGACACCATGTTGTGACCCTTTTCCTCGAGCAGGCGCATGTCGGAGTTAATGCGGCCGACCACATCTTGCATATGGCGGCGCTGCTCGCCCAGGTCGCCCACAAACAAGCCTTTTTCCTCGAGCATAACCTGGAGCTTCTCGAGCTCGCGCTCCTTTTCGCCCATGCGGTACTGCGCAAGCTCCAGCTCGGCGGCACCTTCCTTGGAGCGGCTCTCCAGATCGTTCCACTGCGACTGCAGCGAACGCAGCTCGTCGACGGCCAGCATCTGCGTAAGCTCGTTCGCGCGAGAGGACAGCTCTTTGTACTTGCGTGCGCGATCGACCTGACGCTCCAGCGGTCGCAGCTGACGGGCGATTTCCTTATTGATGTCGCGGGCACGCGTCAGGTGCTCGTCCATCGACTTAATCTTTTTGAGCGCGCGCTCCTTGCGGCGCTTGTGCTTGGAGATGCCGGCGGCCTCCTCGATGAGGGCGCGACGCTCCTCGGGGCGGCTCTGCAAAATGGCGTCGAGCTTGCCCTGGCTGATGATGGAATGCGTATCCTTGCCCAGGCCCGAATCGTGCAGGATGTCCTGAATGTCCATCAGGCGGCACGGACTCGAGTTGATAAGGTACTCGCTTTCGCCCGAGCGATACATACGACGGGTGATGGCAACCTCGTCAAAATCGACGGGCAGCATATGGTCCGAGTTATCGAGCACCAGCGTGACCTCGGCGACACCCACCGGCTTGCGAGCCGACGAGCCCGAGAAGATGACATCCTCCATGGCCTGGCCGCGCAGCTGCTTGGCGCTCTGCTCGCCCAGAACCCACAGGATGGAGTCAGAGATGTTCGATTTTCCCGAGCCGTTGGGACCGACGATGACGGTCAGGCCCGGCTCAAACGTCATATGGGCGCGGTCGGCAAACGACTTGAACCCTTTGAGCGTGAGGGACTTGAGATACACGGTTCCTCGCTTACACGTGCTTCTTGTTCAGAATCACGCCGTTGGTGGTGTAACCCATGCGGTCGAGCGCTTCGAGCGCGGCGGCTCCCTCGGCTTCCTTCTTTGAGGAGCCGGAGCCGCGACCCTGACGAATACCATCGATCAACACCACGGCGGTAAAGGTGGGCGCATGCGCCGGGCCCTCGGAGCCAACGAGCTTATACGCTGGGGGCTCGTGACCGTCGGCCTGCACGCACTCCTGCAAAAACGACTTGGGGTTCGCAGGATGCTCGGCACGCTCGGAAGCCAAATGCGGCTTAAGCGTACGGTGAATGAACTCCGCCGCCGCATCCCAGCCGGCATCCAGGTACAGCGCACCCACGAGCGACTCATAGACGTTCTCGAGGGCCGAATGCAGGCCGCGCGCACCAGTACCGGTCTCAGAGGCACCAAAGATGATGATGTCGTCGATGCCCAGCTCGTGAGAAACCTCGGACAGCGTAGCGCCCGAGACAAGCGACACCTTCAGGCGCGTGAGCTTGCCCTCGTCAAACTCCGGATAGGACTCAAACAGGGAGCGTGCGACCACAGCGCCCAAAATGGAATCGCCCAAGAACTCAAGGCGCTCATAGCTGGCAGAAACCGGCTGTCCCTCGACTGCCGAGGGATGCGTAAGGGCCGCGCGCAGCAGCACCTTATTGTTGAACTCGTGGCCCAGGATTTCCTGGGCGCGCGTAAGTCGGTCGGATAAAGCCAAGACTTAGGCCTCCTTGGCAGCTTCGATAGCGTCGACGGCGTCGGCGACAGAGTTGAGCGAGAGCAGGGTCTCGTCATCGATCTCGAGGTTGAACTCGTCCTCGATAGCCGTAACCAGCTGCAGGCGCTCGAGCGAGTTGGCATCGAGGTCGTCAAAGGTGGTCTCCTCGCTAATTTCAGCAACATCGACGCCCAGAACGTCAGCAGCGACCTCGGCGATCTTGTCGAAGATTTCGGAGCGGTCCATAGCGCTTCCTCTCATAGTGCATGAATACCAAAAGAATGGTACCGCCCGGGCGGTACCAAGACACGGTTCTGATTCTACCCCACGGCGTGCACCGCGAAGCACATAACAGCGCTCTAACTCGCTCTTATAAAACGATACCATCCATAGAGTTGGCGACATTCTCGACCAGCCCGGCGCGCACGGCTTCGGCCGCCGCGAGCGTACCGTTTTTGACAGCCTCGACTGAGGTGGCACCATGGCCGATCAGGACCACGCCGCGCAGGCCCAGAAGAATCGCGCCGCCCTTGGCGTCGCCAGAGAGCTTGGCCTTAATCTCGCGCATCTGCTTTTTAATGAGCAGCGCGGCGATCTTGGTGCCGAGCGAGGCCATAAAGGCGCCCTTGAGCTCCTGCAGCAAAAACTTGGCAGCGCCCTCGGTGGCCTTGAGCGCAATATTGCCCGACATGCCATCGGCAACGATGACATCGAAGTTACCTGAGGTGAGGTCGGTGCCCTCGCAGTTACCAACAAAGCCGGGAACGGCGGCCTTCATAGCAGGGAAACAGGCCTTGGTAAAGTTGGAGCCCTTCTCGTCCTCGGTGCCGTTGGCGAGCATGCCCACGCGAGGATGCTCGATGCCCAGGACGACGCGGGCATAGGCGCTGCCCATCTGGGCAAAACGCACCATATCGTCAACCTCGACATCGGGGTTGGCACCCATGTCGCACAGCACCGTCAGACCGCCGGCGCGATTGGGCAGTGCATTGGTCAGACAGGGGCGCACCGGCTGCTTCTTGCCTTCGGCCTGATACCTAAACGGCGTCACGTAGGCGGTGGCAGCGGCGGTCATGGCACCGGTCGAGCCGGCGGAGAAGAACGCATCCGCGTTGCCCTTCTTAATGGCGCGGCAAGAAAGCACGATCGACGACTTACGCTTGGTCATCACGGCGCGAATGGGATCGTCATCCATGGCGATAACGTCAGGTGCCTCAAGGGCCTCAACACGTGCATGGGAAGCTGCAAAGGGATTGACGATTTCGGCGGGGCCAGCTGCCAAGACCTCGATATCGGGATCGGCGGCAAGCGCAGCCTCGATACCATCGAGAACAACCTGAGGTTTCTCGTCTCCGCCCACAACGTCTACACAAACGCGAACGTTACTCATATACATGCTCCTTATACAAAAATGGCCGACTCACTGAGCCGGCCATTGTGGTTCCATTTGGAACGGCATCGCATCCAGAGTATACCGTTACTCGGTAACGATAACCTCGCGGTCCTTGTAGAAACCGCAGCTGGGGCACACGTGGTGCGGAAGCTTGACAGCGCCGCAACGGGGGCACGTGGACTGAGCCGCAGCCGAGATCTTCATGTTGGCGGAACGACGGGTGTGAGTGCGGATACGACCCTGCTTTTGTTTAGGTACGGGCATAGTGACCTTCCTTATGAACTATCCAGTGTGGCGATTACGCGCAAGTAGCGATACTACCACAGTTTTACTCATCGAGCTTGAGATTCTTCAATGCTGCAAATGGATTTTCCGTGGCAGCGGCCCATTCTGCCTCTGCCTGGGCGGCGCAATCGCATTGCTCGACGTTGAGATTGCAACCGCAGGTGGGGCACAGACCACGGCAATCGGGCTTGCAGAGCACCACAAACGGCGTGTCCATAACGACCGCGTCATTGATGGGCTCACCCAGATCGACGATGCGGTCCTCACCCAGGAGCTCGTAGCCGTCCTCGTAGGCCTCGGGATCCTCGGGCTCCTCAAAGAGGTAGAACTCCTCGATCTCTCCGGCGATATCAAACGAGGCGGGCTCCAGGCAACGGTCGCACTCACCGGTGGCGTGCGCGCGGACCATGCCCGTGAGCAAGACACCGGTACCGGCATTGGTAAAGACAACGTCGTAGTCGATGCCGTCCTGTAGCTGGTACTCCTTCTCGCCCACCGTGTAGGTGGCGACATCGACCTTACCGGTCAGCGGAAACGAATCTCCAGGAAACTCGAGCTGCTCGGAAAGATCGACGGTAACGCTCGGGAACTCAGCCATTACCACTGACCATTCTGCTGGGCGGCACCCTCGTTGAGCTGCTGACGGCAACGGGTAACGGTGCCGGTCAGGCTCTTGAGGTTCTCCTCCAGGTGCGTAAAGACCTGCTCTGCGTAGTCCTCGGCAGCATAACGCGTCTCGCGCTCGTACTGCTGGGCACGATCGCGGATGTCGTCGGCCTGCTGCTGCGCAAGGCGGACAATCTCCTGCTCACCGGCAATGGTGAGGGCCTGCTGCTGAGCATCGGCGATGATGGAATCGGCCTGAGCGGCGGCGGAAGCCATAAGCTCCTCGCGCTCTTTGAGGATACGGCGGGACTTCTGCCATTCCTCGGGATAGCTCATGCGGATCTCATCGAGGATGTTGAAGAACACGTCGGCGTCGATGACCTTGAACTGAGCGTTCTTGCCGAAAGGCGGCTTGGCTTCCTCGATCAGCCCTTCGAGCTCATCGACCAAGCTGACGATCCTATCGCCAGGAAAATTCTCGCCCGGCATCCGGTCTCCTTTCATAGGTAACATATCATCGTGCTAGTTTACCACATGCCACCAGGCAATAAAAAACGTCACGAAAAGCGATGTCTGAGCGCTTCGACCACGTTGGGCGGCACAAACGTCGATACATCGCTGCCGAGCGAGGCGATCTGGCGAACGACCGAGCTCGAGATGTAACCGTACTGCGGAGCACTCATGACAAAGATGGACTCCAGCTCGCTATCCAAGCGATAATTGAGGTCGGCCTGCTGCAGCTCATACTCAAAGTCGGTCATGGCGCGCAGGCCCTTGACCACGGCCCCCGCCCCCTGCTCACGAGCGAAGTCGACCAAGAGGCCGGTAAAGGGCAGGACTTCGACGCCGTCGATATCACCGAGCGCCTCGCGGGCCAGCGCCACGCGCTCATCGAGCATAAACGTGGTGCCCACACCGTTTTTACCCTGCGACTCTGCAACAGCGACGATCACACTGGGAAAGATGCGGCGGGCGCGACGGATGACGTCGATATGGCCAAACGTGATGGGATCGAAGGTACCCGGGACGATCACGCGGTTGATGGTGTCACTCATGGGCGTCCTCCTGAAACGTCGTGGCATCGTTGTTATCAGCATCGGCGACGGCGCTAACGCCCTCACCGTCGTCATCGCCGACCCAACGAAGCAGGTCGACCGAGGTAATGCCGTAGCGCTTCTCACGTACAGTCTCAAAGCCTGCCGGATGCGCGCCCGCATCGGCGGCGGCATGCTCAAACAGGGCATAAGCGCCAGGTGCAAGCAGACCCTGCTGGGCCAGATTCTGCAGCAGTTCCTCGACCGGCTCGGCACCAAAAGCATAGGGCGGGTCGAGCAGGACCAGATCAAAGGGGCCGCCCGGTACACGACCGCGCGAGGCACTCGCCAGCATGTCGCCCGTGACCACGCGCCAACGCGCACGGTCACGGCAGAGCGACTCGATATTCTTGGTAATGAGCCGCGCGGCGTTGCGATCGATCTCAAACGTCGTGAGCGAGCGGGCCCCACGAGAGAGCATCTCTAACCCTAAGGCGCCGGAGCCGCCAAAGGCGTCCAGCACACGAACCTCTTCCAAATCGAAATCGAATGCCGACATGACCATAGATGCGCATGCCTCGCGCACGCGATCGGTCGTGGGGCGGGTGACATCGCGACCACGGGGCTCCTCGATCTTACGACCGCGCCATTCGCCGCCGATGATTCTCATCCTCCGCTGACCTCCTTAAAAATGTGTCGATATCGCATGGCGACCGCATCGCGCAGGGGGCGCGTCGCCACGGAGTCAAGGGTGCAAGCATACCGCAAGAGCTCGACCGCGTCCAAATGGGCCCACTCAATCAGCTCCTCGTCGGCATCCAGGTCGACAAAGCGCAGGGTCACACCGCCATGCTGGCGGTACCCCAGGATTTCGCCCTCGTGGCGCAGACGCAAGTCCATCTGGGCGAGCGTAAAGCCATCCGAGGTTTTTTCGAGCGATTGCAGGCGATCTTGCGCTGCCGAAGCGCCGCCGTTGCCCTTGGAGTGCGTCATGACCAGGCACGTGCCCGACACGCTGCCGCGGCCCACGCGACCGCGTAGCTGATGCAGCGCCGCCAAGCCAAACCGCTCACCGTTCTCGATGACCATGACGGTGGCGTTGGGCACGTCGACGCCCACCTCGACCACCGTAGTCGAGACGAGCACGTCAATCTCGCCACGCTTGAAGGCGTCGATCACGCGATCCTTCTCCCCCGCTGGCATACGGCCGTGAAGGCGCTCGATGGCAAGACCCGGCAACGCCAGACGCAGGCGATCGAGCTCGGTCGCCGTATCGTGCAGCGGCACGGGGACCGTCACGCGGCCCTCGTCGTCGCGGGCAATACCGGGCACGTCCTCCAGCTCATCGGCCGAATCGCTCGGCTCCACGAGTGGGCAAATCACGTAGGCCTGCTGACCCTTTTCGTGCGCCTCGCGAATGGCGCCATAGGCGAGGTCACGGCTCGACTCGGTGAGCACGCGTGTCGACACGCCAGCGCCAGGGACGGGCCGATAGCGGATGATGCTCGTATCCAGATCGCCGTAGACCGAAAGCGCCAGCGTACGCGGGATGGGCGTCGCCGTCATAACGAGCAAATCGGCACCCGGGCCCTTGGCGCGCAGGGCGTTACGTTGGCCGACGCCAAACCGGTGCTGCTCATCGATGACCACGAGCGACAGATGCTTGAACGCAACGTTATCCGAAAGGACCGCGTGGGTGCCAAAGAGCACGTCAAGCTCGCCCGATTCCAGCTGCACATGGATGCGCTCGCGCTCTGCGGCCGGCGTGGCACCCGTCAGAAGCGCCCAGGACATGCCAGCCTGCGAGAGCAGAGGGCCGGTCTTATCGGCATATTGGCGCGCCAGCACGCCCGTGGGCGCCATAACGCAGGCCTGCGTGCCACTATCGGCAGCCACAGCCAGCGCGCAGGCGGCAACGGCGGTCTTACCGGTACCGACATCGCCCAGCAGCAGGCGGTTCATCACGCGCCCGCTATCGCACATATCGCGCAGGACATCTTGGAACGCGGCCTCCTGCTCGTCGCTCAGCGAAAACGGCAAGGCTTGCTTAAGCGCGGCCAGGTGCTCGCCCGCGGTGTGGGCATAGGGAACCACATCGACCAGGCTGCCGTCGTTGCGCAGGCGCAGCGCCAGCTGCAGGTAGAGGCACTCCTCGTAGGCCAAGCGACGACGCGCGATGTCGCGCTCTGCCATACTCGATGGAAAATGGATTGAGCGCAGCGCGCGGGCATTGCTCATCAGGCGACGCTTAACGCGCAGCGGTGCCGGAATGGGATCAAAGGGATTGCCGACGACCTCGAGCGCGCCGCTCACGATACGGCGCATCCACGCCTGGCTCACGCCATCACTCACGTAATGGACCGGCAGGATAGTTCCCGCGGCACGTCCCTCCTCGAGCTTTTCGAAATGCGGAGAGGCCATCTGCTTAAAGCCGTAGGCAAACTCGACCTTGCCCATCACGGCCAGGCGGTCGCCCTGTTTTAGCTGCTGGGCAATCCAGGGCTGGCGGAAAAAGGCGACCTGAAGCACACCCGTCTCGTCAACGAGTGAGACTTCGGTAACCTGCATGCGCGGACGCGGCTGCTTTTGGACGATGCGGTCGACCGTGGCGACAATCGTGCAAACGGTGCCGATGGGCGCCATCTCGATGGACCACGAGCGGGTAAAGTCGAGGTATCGATGAGGGATATGGAGAAGGAGGTCCCCCACCGTCCGAATTCCCAGACGGCGAAGGGCCTCCTCACGTTTACCCGAAACATATTTGAGTCGCGCGATATCCTCGTCGAGCGCATTGCTCTGGGCAAAGCGCTCCGAGACGCGCGGCACGGAGCACAGCTCGGACATGGGCAGTTGCCTACTCGATCGAGAAGATCACGGGATAGAGCGGCTGCTCGCCACGATGGGCGTCGACCTCCAGATCGGGCTGAGCCTCCTCAATGGCGTCGACGATCTCCTGGAAGGCCTCATCGGACAGTTCCTCGCCGGCCAGAATCGTCAGCGCGTCGCCCTCCTCTTCCTCCTGCATACGGTTGATGCAATCGAGCGTGACCTGCTTCACGTCAGAGCCGACCACGTCGATGGAGCCGGCGATGATACCCATGACGTCACCGGAGTGAATCGGAGAACCGTCAGAGGCACTAGAGTCGCGCACGGCGCGGGTGACCTCGCCATCGCGGACCTCGCTGATGGCGTCGACCATGGCGGCGACGGCATCCTCGAGCTCGGAATCGGGCAGGACTGCGAACAGCGCGGAGAAGGCCTGCGGGACGGTCTTGGTGGGAACGACGGCGACCTTCTTGTCGGTGCAGGCAGAGGCTGCGGCCTCAGCGGCCATGCGGATGTTGCCGTTGTTGGGCAAGATGATGACCGAGGTCGCGTTGACCTGGTCCACTGCGCCCAGCAGGTCGGCGGTCGAGGGATTCATAGTCTGGCCACCGGAGACGACCACGTCGACGCCAAGGGACTTGAGGATGTCGGCCTCGCCGGAACCGGCGGCAACGGCGACAAAGCCCAGCGCCTTGGCGGCCTCGGCGGCCTTTTCCTGATCCTCGTGGATCTTAGCGGTACGGTCGTGGGCCTCCATCTCCATGTTGTGGATAAAGACCTCGTAGATCTGACCGAGCTGCAGCATGTGCTCGAGCACCAGGTTGGGCGTGTTGGAGTGCACATGGATCTTGTAATCGGGGTAGGCACCCACGAGCAGCTCGCAGTCGCCCATGGAGCCCAGGAACTTAAGGCACTCGTCCTCGTCAAACGGGGCGTCGGCCTTAAAGAGGAACTCGTTGCAGTAGCGGAACTCCGAGCCCTCCCAATCGTCGTTAGCCTCGATCTCAACGCGACCGAGAGCCGCGTCGCGGGCAGAACCGGCGGAATCAAACGTGGCGGAGAAATCCTCGACAACGGTGCTGCGGCCAAGCGCGGCGGCAACAAAGTTCTCCAGGAAGATGGCAAAGCCAAAGGCGCCGGAGTCGACCACGCCGTTCTCCTTCAGAACGGGCAGCAGGTCGGGCGTGCGGGCAACGGACTGGTAGGCCTCGACGACGATGGCATCGAGCGCGTCCTCGACCGAGAACTTCTTCTTTTCGCACTCATCGGCCTTGGTCGAGACATCGCGAAGCACCGTGAGGATCGTGCCCTCGATGGGCTTGCGAACGGCCTGAAAGGCGACCTTGACGGCGCGACGGAAAGCGAAGGCGATGTTGGCGGACGTAATGGGCTCGTCGACAGAGACGAGACCCTCGGCCACGCCGCGCAGGATCTGCGAGGTGATGACGCCGGAGTTGCCGCGGGCACCCATCAGGGAGCCGTGGGTGATGGCGCCGGCGATGGCCTCCATATCGGCATCGGCGGGAAGGGCGGAGAGCTCCTTGGTCACCGAGGCGAGCGTGAGCGACATGTTGGTGCCGGTGTCGCCGTCGGGTACGGGGAAGACGTTGAGCTTGTTGATCTCCTCGGCCTTGTCGGAAACGGCAGCCGCAGCGATCGGAAAACAGGTGCGAATGGTCTTTGCAATCATGGGTATTTGAATCTCCGTTTTCGGATGCTAGTTCAGACGGCTCTTGAGCGCGTCGATGTGGATGCCGATCTTAAGGCTGGCGGGATCGATCTGGGCGATCTCCTGCAGGGTGAAGGCAACAGAGCTCGAAAGATTGTGGCAGACGGACTTCATGTTGACGCCGTTCTCGAGCACGACGTGAAGATCGACCGTAAGGCCGTTCTCGTCGGCGGAGACAAGCACGCCCTTGCGGAGGCGCTGACCGGCAAGCAGGCGCACGCTCTCGGCGCCCTGGAGCTGTTCGGCCATACCGACGACGCCATAGCACGTCATCGCGGCATAACCGGCAATATCGGCAATAACGTCGTTCGAGACGCTCAGGCTGCCGTTAATGGTCTCAGACACAAGAATCTCCTTATCTGGTGCTCACGGCACCATCTCGTGGGAGCAATCATTCCAATAGTTTACAACGAGTGCGCCATGTTGAGGTGGCGGGGTTCGCGATTACATCCTCGACACGAAATGTTGATACGGTAACGTTCGCCACAGGCGATCGCGGCATGAAAAAACCCGCCGCATAAGCGACGGGTTTTACAACCTGGCTCCCCGGGTAGGACTCGAACCTACAACAGCGCGGTTAACAGCCGCGTGCTCTACCATTGAGCTACCGAGGAATTTAAAAGCCCAGCGGAATGGGCTGAGAAATTCTGGCTCCCCGGGTAGGACTCGAACCTACAACAGCGCGGTTAACAGCCGCGTGCTCTACCATTGAGCTACCGAGGAATAGGTGCGTGCTCTCAAGCAACGAAGTTTATTATACGGACGAATCAGCTTAGGGCAAGAACTTTTTTGAGAGTTTTTCCGACCTAGTCATTGGGGACGTCCCCAACGACTACATGAAAGCGCCCTCAAGCGGATGTGCTTGAGGGCGATTCTTGCTTGACTAGCTTTCGATGTAGTCTTTGAGCTTGCTGGAGCGGCTGGGATGGCGGAGCTTGGCCAGGGTCTTGGACTCGATCTGGCGGATGCGCTCACGCGTGACGCCAAACTCGCGGCCGACTTCCTCGAGCGTGCGAGGATGTCCGTCGACAAGGCCAAAGCGCAGCTCGATAACCTTGCGCTCACGATCGGCAAGCGAGTCGAGCACCTGGGTGAGCTGCTCCTGCAGCATGGAGAAGCTGGCAGCATCGGGCGGGACGATAGCCTGGGAGTCCTCGATGAAGTCGCCCAGCTGAGAATCCTCTTCCTCGCCGATAGGGGTCTCGAGCGACACGGGCTCCTGCGAAATCTTCTGGATCTCGCGGACGCGGTCGGCGCTCATGTCCATCTCGGCACCGATCTCCTCGGGGGTCGGGTCGCGACCCAGGTCCTGGAGAAGCTGGCGCTGCACGCGGACGAGCTTGTTGATGGTCTCGACCATGTGCACGGGAATACGGATGGTACGGGCCTGGTCGGCGATAGCACGCGTGATGGCCTGACGGATCCACCACGTGGCATACGTGGAGAACTTAAAGCCCTTCTGGTAGTCGAACTTCTCGACGGCGCGGATCAGACCGAGGTTGCCCTCCTGGATCAGGTCCAGGAACAGCATGCCGCGACCGACATAGCGCTTGGCGATGGAGACGACCAGGCGCAGGTTGGCGCTGATGAGCGCCTGCTTAGCCTCGAGACCGACGTTCTCGATACGGGTCAGGCGACGCATCTCGGCGCGAGTAAGCTCGATTTCGCCCGCCTCGGCGGCCTCGAGCTTCTCGGTGGCATCGAGACCGGCCTCGATCTTCATGGCCAGATCGACCTCTTCGGAGGCGGTCAGCAGGTCGACCTTACCAATCTCCTTAAGGTACATACGGACCGGGTCGCCGGTCAGCATCACCGTGGAGGCATCGATGCCACGCACGCGCGAACGCGAACGGGACGTGCGCACGGTGCGTTTCTTCTTGCTCTTGGAAGAGCCCATCTCGGCATCGGCCTGACGGGCCATCTTAAGCTCGTGATCGTCGAGCGAGCCGGTATCGTGCTCGTCGTCATCGAAATCGTCGGTATCGCTATCGTTATCGTCATCGTCGACGTCCATGGGGGCGTCGTCGTTACCGCTCGCGGAGATAATCTGGATGCCGCTGTTGCGCAGCGCGGAATACACCGCGTTGAGCTGCTCGTCAGATACATCGATATCCTTCAGGGCGACCTGAATCTCGTCCTCGGTTACCGAAGTCCTGTTTGAGCCGTTGCCCATGAGCTTTGCAACGTAGGATTCCAGCCCAGTACCCGTGCTCTCACTCTTATTTGGCACAGATTCTCCCTTCATAGTCCACAGGACTCATTACTTTAGCACACACATTGACGTCTATACCCAAAATTCAGACTGGATATAGGCGCGAATACGCTGGTTGACCACAACATCTAGGCCTGGTCGGCGTCCGCGGTCTCCAAACCGATCAAACGGAACGGGTCTGCCACGCCGCCGATCGACTTTTGGAGTTCGCGCTGGCGCTGAGAATCTTGCATCGCCTGCATCGTCAGCACACGGCGCGCCTCATCGTCGAGCGACCGGTCCTGGCGAAGCTTGGCCTGTGCGGCGCGCATGCGGCGCTTGATGGTGTAGAGCTCGAGGGTATCGAGCATAAACACGATGTTCGTCTCGGTGGGGTGCTTGCTCGTCGACGAAATGCGCCCGGCGCTGACAAGCGACGCTGCCTCGGGACACACCGCGCGCGCCGCATCCATGCACGCCGTGGGGTCGGTGCCCGGCGGCGTCGCGAGCACGGCCCACGCGATGGACTCGTGGCGCGGATCCACCCACTCGATCGAGCAGATGCGGTCGGCATACGTGCGGAACAGGTCGGGGTAGCTCGTGAGCATCGTCAGCAGCTCGCGCTCCCCCGCCAAAGACTTACGCTCCAGGTCGGTCAGCACGATCGGCATCGTCGGCGCCGCAGACGCGCCCGTTGCATCGGCAACCGGCGCCGCACCATCCATACCAACCGACACATCAATCGGCGGCATATCGTCGACGACCTCGACCGGCGCGGCCCCATAGGCCTCGAGCGGCACATAGTCGTACGGCTCTTCCTCGACCGGTGTGGACACCGCCGGTGTCGCCCCCGACGCCCAGGCGCCGCGAGACGCCCCCTGCGAACCGGACGCCCGACCGCCCGCGCTGCCTGCACGCTCGGCCTGCGCCCGCTGGCGCTCGTAGTTCTGCTCGCGACGACGCTCGGCATCCTCGCGCTTGGCAACATCGCGAAACACACGGCCCGAGCTCGAGCGCACCGTCTCCAGATCCAAACCCAAAAGGTCCGCAATCTGGATAAAGTACGTATCGATCATGTAGCTATCGCGCAGCGGATAGATGAGCGTCAGTGCGTCTTCGAGCGCCTTGGCGCGACCGCCCGGCGTGGAAATGTCGCTAGACTCCTGCAGTGAGCGGCACACAAAGTCCATGAGGGGCTCGGCGGCATCGATGCGCACCTGCAGTGCCTCGCCGCCATGCGCGGTGATGAACTCCATGGGGTCGTTGCCGTCGGGAAGCACCACGCAGCGCAGGTCCATCGAATCCTGCTCGATAAACTGAATCGCGCGGCGAGCGGCCTTTTGACCGGCGGCGTCGCCATCGAACATATACACGATGCGCTTGGCAAAGCGGGTGAGCGTCTTTACATGATGTTCCGTCAGCGCCGTGCCCAGCGTGGCGACGACGTTTTTAATCCCCGCCTCCCAGCAGGCGATACAGTCGGTATATCCCTCCACCACAATAGCGGTATCCTGCGCGACGATAAACTCCTTAGCCCAGTTAAAGCCGTAGAGGTTTCGCTTTTTATGGAACACGCTCGTCTCGGCGGTGTTGAGGTACTTCGGCTGGCCATCGCCCATAATGCGCCCGCCAAAGGCGATGTTATGACCCTGCTCGTCAAAGATGGGAAACATCACGCGGTCGTAAAAACGGTCGGCAAGCTGCCCGCGCCCACGGCTCACGGCCACGTTGGCGTCGATCATCTCCTGCGGGGTAAAGCCCGCCTGCGACAAATGAGACACCAGCGCGTTGCGACCCGGCGCAAAGCCCAGGCAGTAGCGGCGGCAGACGTCGCCACCCATACCGCGGCTCGCAAAGTACTCGCGCGGACGGCTATCCTTACCGCGCATAAGCATGGTGTGATAGAACTGGGCGGTTTCGGCACACAGGTCATAGATGCGGGCGCGCTTGGTGCCGCGCTCGCGATAAGCGCCGGTATCGTGCAGCTCAATGCCGGCACGGTCGGCCAAGTAGCGAATCGACTCGGGAAAGCTCAGGTTCTCGCGCTTCATGATGTAGGTGAAGACGTCGCCGCCCTCACCACAGCCAAAGCAGTGCCACACCTGCGTGGCGGGGATAATGTGAAACGACGGGGTCTTTTCGCCATGGAAGGGACAGCAACCCCAAAACTCATGGCCGCGGGGCTTGAGCTCAACCGTTTCCTGCACGATGGCAACCAGATCGGACGCAGCGCGCACCTGGTCTTTTTCCTCATCGCTAATCACGGATGCTCACCCCCTGCTCACCCAAATGATGACGAATATCGTCAATATTACCCTCGACGGTCGCGATAAGCTCGTCCAGCGAATCGAACACGCGCGACGGGCGCAGCCAACGCGTAAACGCCAGCGACACCGAGGCGCCGTACAGGTCGCCCGCATACCCGATCAAATTGGCCTCGAGATGCGCCGAGGCGGCATCGTCGGCATACGTCGGCGGCAGGCCCACGTTGACAGCGGCAGGCCATACGGTATCGTCGACCAGCACCAGGCCCTCGTAGACGCCATCGGCAGGCACCTGAATGCCCTCGGGCACCTGAATATTTGCCGTAGGAAAACCCATGTCGGAACCCTGGTGACGACCGCCGGCAACAATACCGCGCAACATGTACGGGCGGCCGAGCAGCTCGGCAGCAAGCTCAACATGACCCTGGCGCAGCTCCTGGCGAATACGGGTAGCGCAGATTGTCTGCCCATCGACGCACAGCAGCTCGTGGCCATAGACGTCAACTCCGTGCTCGGAACCCCATGTCTGCATCTCGGCAACGCCCGAGGCGCCGCCGCGACCCAGCCTAAAGTCGCTGCCCACACGAATCGAGCGGATATCGACGACGCGCAACAGCAGCTTAAGAAAGCCCTCATGGTCGAGAGCCGCCACCGCAGGCGTGAAGGGAACGGCCACGACCGCATCGACCCCGGTGAGAGCCAGGGCATGCAGGCGGTCGGCCGTCGTCATCAATTTTTGAGCGGGCGAAGAGCTCACCACCACGTCCGGGTCGGGATCGAAGGTGACCACAACAGCCTTGCAGCCGTGGTTACGCGCATCGCGAACGACCGCGTCGATCAGTTCGTGATGCCCCCGATGCACGCCATCGAACACGCCGATGGCAATCGACGCGGCGCCCAGGCACGCGCAATCATCAAATGCATCGGCGGTGACGATGCGGGCCTCTTCCGACTCGCCCGCGAAAAAAATACGCGCGAGCTCGTGGGAGGCCAGCATCATCGAACACCGCCGATCGCCTGCGGAAAGACATGCTCCATTACAAAGCGACCACCCTCGATGCGGGCAAGCGCCTTAAGCCCGCCATCGAGCACCAGCGCAAACGGCGCCTTCGACGCATCGAAGCCCACAAGCGCGCGCTCAATAGGAATGCGACGTCCGCACAGCAGATCGTCGGCAAGATCGCCCGGCAAGTCGACGCGCGTGGCGCCCAGTGCCGCAATGGGATCCAAGGCAAAGTCGGCAGCGGACTCGGCAGAAAGCTCCTCGACCGCATGGCAGGCACCGATGGAAACAACGCCGGAGGCTGTACGGCGCAATGCGGAAATATGCGCCGCGTTGTCACAGGCACGACCCAGGTCGCGAGCGAGCGCACGGATATAGGTGCCCTTACTCACCGAAAACGCCACGGTCCAAACGCAAGCATCGCCCTCGCCGCCCACGGCAATCAGGTCGGCGGAATATACCTCGACCGGACGCGGGGGCAGCGACACGGCATTGCCCTCGCGCGCAGACTTATAGGCGCGCACGCCGTTGACCGAAATGGCCGAAAACGCCGGCGGCACCTGCATCTGCAGGCCCAGCATGGCGGACAGGCGCTCGCGAGCATAGGCTGGATCGCGCAGCTCGGCGGCTATAGGCACCGTGCGGACGGCCTCGCCCTCCGCATCATCAGTATTGGTCTCGACGCCAAACGAGATGTCGGCGACGTAGCTTTTGGTATCGAGCGTGAGCATGCCCAGCAGACGCGTTGCCTGACCCACGCCCACCACCATGACACCCGATGCCATGGGGTCGAGCGTTCCGGCATGACCGACGCGCCGCTCATGGAGGGCGCGCCGGCATTGCGAAACCACGTCGTGTGACGTGCAGCCCACCGGCTTATCGACGGCGAGCAGCATATTAAGTTGAGAGGGTGTACGACGAGCCATGTACCATCCAAAAAGTTAGAGCTCGACGGTCACCGAAGCGGGATCCTCCCCTACCAGCTCGGCCAGCATGGGAAGTGCCGCGGTGAGCGTCTCGGAAATCGTTCCGGCGTTGGTAAAGCCGGCGGCAGCGTGGTGCCCACCTCCGCCAAAGTTGGCCGCAATCTCGGAAACATCAAGATCGCCCTTGGAGCGCAGGTTGCCGCGCACCTTGGTATCGCCCTCGATGCCCTTAAGGAACAGGCAGACCTCGACGCCCATCACCGAGCGAACCACATCGACCAGGCCGTCGCACTCATCCGAGGTGACGCCGCAGTCCTTAAGGTCGCTCTCGTACGCGTAGCTATATGCCACGCGCCCGTGCGCAACCGTCTTGATGCGACCCATGACGATGGACTTGAGGTGCAAGAACTCGACACGCATGCTCTGATAGACCTCGAGCGCGACGCGCGCCGGATCGGCACCGTGCGCCACCAGACGCGAGGCGGCATGAAAGGCTGCGGCATCGGCGTTCTGATACTGAAAACGACCGGTGTCGGTAACCAGGCCGCACAGCAGGCAGGTGGCGATGCTGTCGCTTGCAGTAATGCCACAATCGGCCAAAAAGCGGTCGATAATCATGGCGCAAGCAGCGGCATTGACACACCTAAGGCTGACCTCGGCAAACTCCTCGCGTGCCGGGTGATGGTCAAAGCACGCCACGTGAGCCGAACGACGCAACACCTCGGCGGAATTATTGAGGCGCTCGACGACCGGCACGTCCACCGAGATGAACAGGTCCGGGTTGTCGGTGTAGGCAGAGGCCGGTACCAGCAGATCGGCGCCCTCCATAAAACGGTAGATGCGCGGAACGGGATCGTCGTCTGCCAGCAGCAGGGCGATGTCCTTGTCGGGGAACACCTTCATGAGCGAAAGGCCCAGGCCCAACACGGAGCCCAGGGCATCGCCGTCGGGAGAGGTGTGACCCGAGATCGCAATGGAGGACGCACCCTCGATAAGCTCGAGGATGCGTCGTTTAATATCTGCAGACTCGCACAAGGCGAGATCGGCGGAATTAGTCATCTAAAGCTGCCTCCTGGGCGGCATCCGCTATCGGGTAGCCGTCCTCGTCCTTTTCGATCGCAAGCGTGGCCGGAACGTTTTCCAGCGCACGCGTAATGCGCTCGGCCTCATCGGTCGAGCGATCGATGCGAAAATCGAGCTCGGGCGTGACGCGCCAATCGAGCGAGCGAGCCAACAGGCTGCGAATACGGCCCTTGGCGCTGGCAAGCGCCTCCATGACCTCATCGTAGCGGCTCGCATCGCACGACACGTACACGCGCGCGAACGAACGGTCCACCGCGACCTCGACCGCGGTCAGGGTGACCAGGTCGAGACGCGGATCGGAAACCTCAAAGAGCAGGATATAACCGAGCTTCTCGCGAAGCTGCTCGCCCAAACGGCGGGTTGCCTGCGTTTGCTTCATAGCGCTACCCCCTACTCGGTACGGGCAACCTGGTCGATGCGGTAACCCTCGATCTGGTCGCCGGGCTTGATGTCCTGGAAGTTCTCCAGGCCAATGCCGCCCTCGGAACCGCTCTTGAGGCTCTTGGCCTCGTCCTTGTAGTGGCGCATCGAGGCGATCTTGCCGTTGAAGACCACGATGCCGTCACGCACCAGGCGCACGGAATCGGTCGCGGCGATCTCGCCCTCCTCCACGCGGACACCGGCGGCGATACCGACTTTGGGCACCTTGAAGGTGTCCAGGACGGTCGCGGTACCCGTGGAGACCTCGACCTCGGTGGGCTTGAGCATGCCGATGCGGGCAGCGTCGAGCTCCTCGAGGCACTTGTAGATGACGTCGTAGCAACGGATCTCGACACCCTCGCGCTCGGCAGCGGAGCGGGCCTTGCCGTCGGGACGCACGCCAAAGCCGATGATGATGGCGTTGGAGGCGTCGGCCAGGACGACGTCGGTCTCATTGATGGCACCGACGGCGGAGTGAATCGTGTTGATACGGACCTCGGACTGATCCATCTTGTCGAGCGAGTCCTGAAGGGCCTCGATGGAACCCTGGACGTCGGCCTTGATGATCAGGTTGAGCTCCTTAACCTCGGCGTCGGCGATGGTCTCGAAGAGGTTCTCGAGCGTGACGTGCTTCACGCGGCTCTGCTCCTCAATACGTGCCTTGAGCGAACGCTCATCGGCCAGGGCGCGAGCCTCGCGCTCGTCCTCGAACACGCGGAACTCGTCGCCGGCATTAGGCACAGACTGCAGGCCCAGGATCTCGACGGCGTCGGAGGGGCCGGCCTCGGTGACGGCGTTGCCCTTGGGATCGAGCATGGCGCGGACGCGGCCGTAGGTAAGGCCGGCGACCAGCGTATCGCCCACGTGCAGGGTACCGCGGGTCACGAGAACCGTGGCAACCGAACCGCGGCCCTTGTCGAGCTTGGCCTCGAGGACGTTGCCGGAGGCAAAGGTGTCCGGGTTGGCCTTGAGCTCGAGCACGTCTGCCTGGAGCAGCACGGTCTCCAGAAGGTCGTCGATACCGATCTTCTGCTTGGCCGAGATGTTGACGAACATGTTCTGTCCGCCCCACTCCTCGGGGATGACGCCGTACTCGGTGAGCTCCTGACGCACACGGTCGGGGTTGGCTCCCGGCTTATCGATCTTGTTGACGGCGACGACGATGGGTACGCCGGCGGCCTTGGCGTGGTTGATCGACTCGACGGTCTGGGGCATGACGCCGTCGTCGGCAGCCACGATCAGAATGACGATGTCGGTCACCTTGGCACCACGGGCACGCATAGCCGTAAAGGTGGCGTGACCCGGGGTATCGATAAAGGTGATCTTGCGGTCGTTGATCATGACCTGCGAAGCGCCGATGGCCTGCGTAATGCCGCCCGCCTCGCCGGCAGCAACGCCGGTGTGACGGATGGCGTCGAGCAGCGACGTCTTGCCGTGGTCGACGTGGCCCATGACGGTGACGACCGGGGCGCGCGGCTTAAGGTCGGCGGGATCATCGTAGAACGAGAAGGTGTTCTCCTCCTCGGGGGTGATGATCTTGATCTGACGGCCCAGGTCGTCGGCGACGAGCTCGACGAGGTCATCGGACATGGACTGCGTCATGGTGAGCGGCGTGCCCAGCAGGAACAGACGCTTGATGATGTCGTTGGCCGGAACGTCGAGCGCCTCGGCGAGCTCCTGGACGGTAACGCCCTGAGAGACCTTGATGGCGTCGAGGTCCTCGGGGTTCACACCCTGGGCCAACGCCTCCTCTATCTTGCGCTCCTCCTGAGCCTTGGCAGCCTCGCGCTCGCGCTTCTCCTTGCGCTTCTTGCGACGACCGGTGGACTCGCGAGAGGCCTCCTCGACGGCGGCACGAGCCTCCTCGAGCACCTTCTCGCGGCTGTACTCCTCGGCCTCGCGAGCCATGCGGCTGTAGTGGTCCTCTTCGTTGTTGTGACCGCCCTTGCGCTTCTTGCCCTTGCCCTGCTTATCGGGGTTGGGGAAGTCCATGCCGGCAGCAACGTTGTTGCTGGCGTTGGTGCGATGGCTGTGCGGACGGCTCTCGGAGGCGTTGCGCTCGGAGTTGTTGTCAGAGGCGTTGCGATCGTTACGACGGCCACCGCGGCGGTCGTTGTTGCCGCCACGACGGTTACCGCGCTCGGCAGCGCGCTCGGCCTTGGCCTTGTCCTCGGCGTCCTTCTTCTCCTTGAGCACGGTCTCCTGTGCGGCGATCTGGTCGAGCAGCGAACGGAAGC
This sequence comes from Collinsella sp. CLA-JM-H32, assembly GCF_040098165.1. Taxonomy (NCBI): domain Bacteria; kingdom Bacillati; phylum Actinomycetota; class Coriobacteriia; order Coriobacteriales; family Coriobacteriaceae; genus Collinsella; species Collinsella sp. CLA-JM-H32. Next base: position 168,103 of record NZ_JBBNMZ010000004.1, on the reverse strand, counting down.
GCGAACCGGAGTCGGAAGCGGGAACGGCGCGGCGCTGGGCCTCGCGGGCAGCCTCCTCCTTCTCACGGGCAAGGCGCTCCTGCTCGGCCTTCTTCTTGGCCTCGGCCTCGGCGCGGGCAGCCTCCTCAGCAGCCTGGGCTGCGGCAAACTGGCGACGCTCCTCCTCGCGGGCCTTCTCGGCGGCGATGCGCTCGCGCTCGGCCTCGGCGGCGCGTGCGGCCTCCTCGGCGGCAGCTGCCTGCTCCTCGGCCTGCTTGGCGGCCTCGACTTCCTGGGCGCGGGCCTCGATCACCGAGGCGAGCTGCTTGCGGACCATGGCGACATAGGCGTCCTCCAAGGTGGAGGAAGCGGACTTAGCGGGAATCTTCATTTCGGCGAGATGACCCATCAGTTCCTTGGAGGTCATGCCGAACTCTTTGGCCAGGGTGGACACACGGACTTTTGCCATATGACTTCACCTACCCTTTCTGGCACCTTGGGTGCCTAGAGACTGAACGAGCGTGGGAGACGCGCCGGGACCCGCCCGGCGCGACCGCGCGCTAGATCAGGTCCTCCGCATCATCGAAGGCGTCGGTGTCGTGGACACCGCAGAAACGGGAGCCGGGACGAGCCTGGTTGCGGCACTGGATGCCGTCCTCGGACACATACTCGCAGCGGCGGACGTCCTCGTCCTCCTCGTCACCGATCAGGTCGGCGGCGGGCTCCTCGTGAACGGGAACGTTCTTGAGGATGTCGGCGGCAAGCGTCTCGGACTTGATGTCGATGTGCCAGCCGGTCAGGCGCGCGGCGAGGCGGGCGTTCTGGCCCTCCTTGCCAATGGCGAGGGACAGCTGGTCGTCGGGCACGATGACGCCGGCGTAGGCCTTCTCCTCGTCAATGAGGACGCGGGTGACCTTAGCGGGCGACAGGGCGTTAGCGACGTAGACGGCAGGATCGGCATCCCACAGGATGACGTCGACGCGCTCGCCACGGAGCTCGCCCACGACAGCGCGAACACGGCTGCCCTTGGGGCCGACGCAGGCGCCCACGGGATCCAGACGGTCGTCGAGCGAGTGGACGGCGACCTTGGAGCGCTGGCCGGGCTCCCGGGCGATCGACTTGATCTGGACGGTGCCCTCATAGATCTCGGGCACCTCCTGCTCAAACAGACGACGCATGAGCTCGGGGTGGGTACGGGAGATGACAATCGGCGGACGGCTGTGCTCGCCACGAACCGGCTGCAGGTTGGAGTTGGGGTCGCGAACGTCGATGATCACGGCCTTGATGTGCTGGTTGTGCAGGTAGCGCTCGCCCATCGGACGCTCGTTGCGCTCGTTCTCGTAACGGCGCTGGTCGAAGTGCGGCAGCTCGGCCTCGACGCCCTCGCGAATCTTGACAATCGTGAAGTCGGGTGTGGACTGCAGCACGGTACCGCTGATGAGGTCACCGATGCGGCCGGAGAACTCCTCGTAGATCTGCTCGCGAGCGGAGTTACGCACGATGGCGTTGATCTCGGCCTTGGCGTGCTGGGCAGCTATGCGGCTCGTGTTCTTGGGGGTGACGTCAATCTCCTCAAACTCGGTGAAGTTGCCCTCCTCGTCCATGGAATCGTCAATCGGCTCCAGGCGGTAGACGTAGATCTTACCGGTGGTGCGGTCGATGGTCACCTTGGCGCCCCACTCAAGATGCAGGATCTCGGCATAGCTCTTGGCGAGCGACTGCTCCAGGCGGTCGATCAGGTAGAGCTGGTCGATGTGCTTCTCCTGGCAAAGCTCCATCAGGGCGGACATCATGTCGGATGCTGCCATCTTACTTTCCTTCCTTCGCGGGCTTGAAGTCGTAGGTGGGCTTCAACTTGCACTTTTTAACATCAGAGAAATCGAGGGTAACGGACTCGCCGCCCTCGAGCTCAAGGGTCACGTTCGTCTCGGTGGCGGCGGCAATCTTGCCGGCGTACTTGCGACGGCCCTCGGTGGCGGTGGAGGTGAGCTCACAGTTCTCGCCCACAAAGCGGGCAAAGTCGCACGGGCGGCGTAGCGGGCGCGCCATACCCGGGCTCGACACCTCGAGCGTATAGCTCGAAGAGATGGGGTCGAGCTCCTCAATCACATCGCCGACCCATTTGGTGTTGGCTGTGACGTCGTTGAGCGACAGGCTCTGACCCTCGGCACCCTCGATACGCACGCGTACACAGGGGGCCTTGGTGGCACCCACAAGCTCGACGTCGACGATGTCGACATCGTGCTGGGGAGCGACGGCCTCGAGCGCGTCGATGATCGCCTGCTCGGTCTTGGTCTTGACCATTGCGGCACCTCCATCCATACAAAAAAGAAGCGGGGCCGAAACCCCACTTCTTTCAATTACAACTTCATTTGCAAACAAACTATACCAATAGCTGCGGAAACGTGCAAGCACAGTACGAACCTGCAGGTCAGCGTGCGCACAGCTTCTCCACAAGAATAGGACAATTGACCGCAGACATCAGGGCAGGTACATGAAAAACGAGGGACGACCCAACCGGATCGCCCCTCGTCTTTTATGCGTCAGTTAAGCGCGCAATGCTTACTTGACCACCAGGTTGACCAGCTTGCCGGGCACGCAGATGGCCTTGACGACCGTCTTGCCGTCGAGCCACTTGGCGACGGCGGCCTCGGCGGCAGCCTGCATATCCTCATTGGAGGCATCGCGGGCAACGTCGACGCGGCCGCGGACCTTGCCGAGCACCTGGACCACGATCTGCACCGTGTCCTCAACGGACTTGGCCAGGTCGAACTCGGGCCAGGCGGCGGTGTAGGCGTTGCCCTCGCAGCCGAGGGCCTCGTGCCACAGCTCGTCGGCCCAGAACGGGCAGATGGGGGCAAGGACGCTCACGATATCCTTAGCCACGCCGTAGCACAGCGCCTTGTCGCGGGCGGTACCCTCGGTGGCGTTGAGATAGGCGCTCGCCGCGTTGACGAGCTCCATGACGGCCGAGATCGCGGTGTTGAACTGGCCGCGATCGAAGTCCTCGGTGCACTTGGCGATGGTGCGGTGACGCTCGCGATAGAGCTTCATCGCAACCTCGTCGAGTGCGGACTTGTCGAAGGTCACGTTGGCATCGCCGGACTGGACGAGCTGCCAAACGATACGCCAGGCGCGCTTGATAAAGCGGTTGGCGCCCTCGACGGCCTTGGGATCCCAGTCGAAGTCCTTCTCGGGCGGGGCGATAAACAGGATCGCCAAACGCATGGTGTCGGCACCGTAGGGCTCGATGACCGAGCTCGGGGGCACGACATTGCCCTTGGACTTGGACATGGTGTCGCCGTTCTCGTCCTTGACCATGCCCTGGCACAACAGGTTAGTGAAGGGCTCGTCAACACTCAGCAGACCCAGGTCGCGTAGTGCCTTGGTAAAGAAGCGGCTGTAGAGCAGGTGCAAAATGGCGTGCTCGATGCCGCCAATGTAGTTATCGACGGGCATCCAACGGTCGGCGGCCTCACGGGAGAAGGGCAGCTCGGTGTTGTGCGGATCGGTATAGCGCAGGTAATACCAGCTGGAGCATGTGAAGGTGTCCATGGTATCGGTCTCGCGCTTGGCCGGGCGGCCGCAGACCGGGCAGGTGGTCTCGTAGAACTCCTTGCACTCAGCAAGGGTTTCGCCGGCGCCCAGGTCCAGGTTCTCGGGCAGCGTCACCGGCAGCTGATCCTCGGGCACGGGCACGATGCCGCAGTGCTCGCAGTGGATGGCCGGGATGGGGTTGCCCCAATAGCGCTGGCGGCTGATGAGCCAGTCGCGGAGACGGAACTCGACCTTGCGACGACCGCAGCCCATGGCCTCGAGGTCGGCCACGATCGCAGCCTCGCCCTCGGAGTGCTTCCCGCCGCGCATGCCGGTGTACTTGCCGGACTGGACGAGCGTGCCCTCGGCAGCGTGGGCGCAATCCCAGTCGACGGTCTCGGCATGGAAGGTATCGATGGTCTCGCCGCTGGCCTCGACGGCAGCACGGTCGTCATCGTCCAGGATGATCGGCACGATCGGCAGGTCGTACTTACGGGCAAACTCAAAGTCGCGCTGGTCGCCACAGGGAACGGCCATGACGGCACCAGTACCGTAGTCGGCAACGACATAATCGGCAACCCACACGGGGACCTTCTCGCCGTTGACGGGGTTTACCACATAGCGGCCCGTGAAGGCACCGTGCTTCTCGAGGGTGCCCTGGGCACGCTCGACGGCAGAGATATGCTTGGAGTCCTCGACGATCTTGGTGACGGCCTCCTCGTACTCCGTGCCCACGACGAGCTCGTGCAGGCCAGCGTACTCGGGAGCCAGGACAAAGAAAGAGACGCCAAAAAGGGTATCGGCACGCGTGGTGAAGACGGTGATCTTGCCCTCGTCGCCCTCGATGGGCTCGCCATCCTGGTCGCACAGGGTAAAGTCGACCTCGGCGCCCTCGGAGCGACCGATCCAGTTGGCCTGCATCTGCTTGACGCGCTCGGGCCAGCCGGGGAGCTTCTCCAGGTCGTCGAGCAGCTCCTGAGAGTACTCGGTAATCTTGTAGTACCACTGCTCAAGGTCGCGTTTCTCGGGCTCGGTGCCGCAGCGCCAGCACTTACCCTCGGTGACCTGCTCGTTAGCCAGAACAGTCTTACAGGTGGGGCACCAGTTGACCGGGTTCTTCTTGCGGTAGACCAGGCCCTTTTCCCACAGCTTTTCAAAGATCCACTGACCCCAACGGTAGTAGTCGGGACTGCAGGTCTTGACCATGCGATCCAGATCGTAGGAGAAGCCCATGCGCTTCATCGTGGCGAGCGCCTGGTCCATATTCTTATACGTCCAGGCGGCAGCCTGCGTGTTGTGCTTAATAGCGGCGTTCTCGGCAGGCAGGCCAAAGGCGTCAAAGCCGATGGGGTGCAACACGTCGTAGCCGCGCATGCGGGCCTGACGGGCCATGGCATCGCCGATGGTATAGTTGCGCGCGTGGCCCATGTGCAGGTCGCCCGACGGATACGGGAACATCTCGAGCACATACTTTTTGGGCTTGCTGTCGTCGGTGTCGACGGCAAAGAGGTTGGAATCCTCCCAGGCCTTCATCCACTTGGACTCAATGGCCTGCGCGTCGTAGGCAGGGATCTCGTCCTTATGATCTGTGCAATCGCACATATCAGCTCCTTTAATCTTAGCTGGGGTCGGTCGGCTTAGCTTTATTCGCTACTGCGGACAGTCCTGCGCAAGACGAAGAGCACATTAAGTGCTCTTCTTTGCGTGCGGAACTTGTAGCAAACAAAGCTAAGCCGACCGACCCTAAGGTTAACTTGACTGATGATAGCAAATACGACAAGCGAGATGCCTGCGACTTGCAGGCATCTCGCTTTATCTAAATAACGTGGTTGTGAATCAACCGCTAATTGTTACCCGCCCAAGCATGATCGGGTTTTCCAGGTGCCGCAGATTGCCGTGAAAGAGGAGCGCCGCGTACTTTGGTACGCGAGCGACGGTTTGAACGGCAAGGTGCGGTGCTTGGGAAAGCCGCTTAGCGGTAGCTAACGCTTTGCTGAGAATCCTTCACGACTACGTCGTGGGCGCCGCCTTCGACGATTGAGGTGGAGCTTACCAGGGTCAGGCGTGCCTTTTCCTGGAGCTCGGGGATCGAGAGGGCACCGCAGTTGCACATCGTGGACTTGACCTTGTAAAGCGTACCGCCCACGCCGTCCTTGAGGGAGCCGGCGTAGGGAACGTAGGAGTCGACGCCCTCGACGAAGCTGAGCTTCGCGGCGCCGCCCAGGTCGTAGCGCTGCCAGTTGCGGGCACGCGCAGAACCCTCGCCCCAGTACTCCTTCATGTACTGGCCGTTGACGTTGACGCGCTCGGTCGGGCTCTCGTCAAAGCGGGCGAAATAGCGGCCCAGCATCATAAAGTCGGCACCCATGGCAAGGGCGAGCGTCATGTGGTAGTCGTAGACGATACCGCCGTCAGAGCACACGGGCACGTAAACACCGGTCTCCTCGTAGTACTCGTCACGGGCGCGGCAGACGTCGATCAGCGCGGTGGCCTGGCCGCGGCCGATACCCTTGGTCTCGCGGGTAATGCAGATGGAGCCGCCGCCGATACCGACCTTGATGAAGTCGGCGCCGCAATCGGCCAGGAAGCGGAAGCCCTCGGCGTCGACGACGTTACCGGCACCGACCTTGACGTCCTCGCCGTAGTTGGCGCGGATCCACTCGATAGTGCGCTTCTGCCACTCGCTGAAGCCCTCGGAGGAGTCGATGCACAGAACGTCGGCACCAGCCTCGATGAGCAGCGGCACGCGCTCGGCATAATCGCGGGTGTTGATACCGGCGCCGACCATGTAGCGCTTGTCGTTATCGAGCAGCTCGTTGGGGTTAGTCTTGTGGCTGTCGTAGTCCTTGCGGAAGACAATGCCCATCAGGTGATCGTTGTCGTCGACAATGGGCAGGGCGTTGAGCTTGTTGTCCCAGATGACGTCGTTAGCGACCTTGAGGCTGATGTTCTTGTCGCCCACGATGAGCTGCTCACGCGGGGTCATAAACTCGGAGACCTTTGTCTGGTGATCATCGCGGCTGGGGCGATAGTCACGGCTGGTGACGATGCCCAGGAGCTTACCCTTGGGAGTGCCGTCGTCGGTGACCGGCATAGTGGAGTGACCGGTCTTCTCCTTGAGCTCGATGACCTGCTCCATGGTCATGTCGGGGGTCAGAGTGGAATCGGACTGAACGAAGCCAGCCTTGTGATCCTTGACGGCCTTGACCATAGCGGCCTCGGACTCGGCGCTCTGGGAACCGTAAATGAAGGACAGGCCACCCTCGGTAGCGAGCGCGACACCCATGTCGACGCCCGAGACGGACTGCATGATGGCGGAAACCATGGGGATGTTCAGGGTGATTGCCGGCTTCTCACCGCGCTTAAAGCGGGTTAGCGGCGTCTTAAGAGAGACGTTGTTGGGGATGCACTGCGAGGACGAGTAACCAGGGACCAGCAGATACTCCGAAAACGTGTGGGACTCAGCGGGAAAGAACGTAGCCATGTTTCTCCTTTTTCCATGCGACCGGTCGGCTGCAGGCCTCGTAGGACCCAGCCCAACCTTGGGCGCCCAATACTGGGGAAGTATCTTAACGCACTTTGACTGCTACAATGCATGTTTTAAGAAGAGCACACGAGGGTTTGACGCAGGCTTTGCGTTTGCCCAGCAAACACTTTAGCGGGGAGACGTGGAGCACATGGAGTACAAGACGACGGCAAAGTTGGTCATTCAAGCGTGCGACAAAGATCTGCCGGGCGTGTTCGGCCACGGCTGCGTCTTACTGCTGCAGGGCATCGCCCGCGAGCACTCGCTCAACCGCGCCGCCAAGAGCATGGGCATGGCGTATTCCAAAGCGTGGCGTATTGTAAACGAGGCTGAAGGCCAGCTGGGCTGCAAGCTCATCGAACGCGACGGAGCCCGCGGATCCACGCTCACCCCCGCCGGCGAGCGAGCCATAGCGGTCTACGAGGAGCTGCAGGCCGACATCAACAACGTCATCGCCACCAAAGCCGACGCCCTCATCGCAAGTATCAAAGAGTAGCTAACTTGCGAAGGGCGTTGTCGAGGGTGGCGGCTACCTGTAAAGGGTCGTCGGTGCCGGCGAAGAGGCGGATGGTGCTCCCCTGTTTGCCACGTAGGGCCGAAAGGCGCGTCGTTGCACCGCCGGCGGGCGATGTGCGGAACTCCCCCGGTAAAGCATCAAACAAATCACCCGCACTACGCCCGATTAGGTCAAACTCAACTGCCGGACCAAAGCCATGCTCGAGGATTCCCGTTGCAACCGCATGGTCGGGATGCAAGCTCAGACCGGGATAGCGCACGTCGCGCACCATCTCATTGGCAGCCAAATACTCAGCCAGCGCACGGGCGCGGTCGAAGTGTGCCTGCATGCGGGCATCGAGCGAGTCCAGCCCGCGTTCAAGCACTTCAGCCTCCTCAACAGACAGATCGAGTGCCGACGCATCGCAGTCCACAAACAGCGCATGCGTGCACTCGGCAGCAGCATCCACACGATGGCGCTTGAGCTGCGAGCGCGCGACCGATACGGCAACCAACTTTCGCGGAGCATCGCCGGCGCATACGCGATCGAGCGCCTCGAGCGACAGCGCAGCACCCAGCCGCAGCGGATCGCAGCCAAAAGCAGACGCCACGGTGTTGTCCACAACCAGCAGCGCATGGGCCTCACGCGCCGCCCGACCGAGCGTGCGCAGATCGGGCACGCGCAGTCCAAACCCGCCGATGGAGTTGACGAACCACCACAGGTGCGGCCCCTCGACCTCAACCGAAGTATCAAAGCCCTCAGACGCAGCAGCAAACGCCGCAACCGATGGCTCCCCCACCATAGCCACGTCGCAGCCATCAAAGCCGTGCGCAAGCACATCGACAAAGTCATCGGCAAACGCAACCAGGCGATCGCCGGGACGTACAATCCCCAACAAAGACAGCGCCGCCGGCACATGCGAGGCCGCAACAAGACGCGCCTCACGCGCACCAGTCCTTGCAGCCCAGACCTCTTCTAGCCGTTGCATGTCCACACGGCACCATCCCTTAATTAAAACCGAACCAAATAAACTTTCCAGGTTGAGAATAGCTAGCGAGCGGGCAGCTGCCGTGGCGAGGTGCCGCGAAAGAGGAGCGAAGCGTACTTCATGTACGCGAGCGACGGTTTGAGCGGCAGATCGCCCGGCAGATGCCCGCGCAGCGTCGAGCAGTCCGGCGTTCGTTAGAACGCCGGAACATAGTTATCCATGATACTCGCCGTTGTACTGGATGAGGGTCAGGTCCTCAACGCCATCGAGCGTGCGAATCGCGTCGGCATAGGGCATGTCCACGCCGTCCGAGAATACCTCCACGGCCATCTCGACTCTGTCGCCGTGCATCGTCTTGGACTTAACGGTGAACTTGGTACGCCCAAACGCGCGCACGATATCGTCGCCGGTGGTCTGGCCCGTGTAGTGAATGACCATCATGTACACGCGCGCCTTGTCCTGATGGCTCGCAAACCCGGCGATCATCACCACGATGACAACCGCCGTGAGCGCCACGAGTGCGTACATGCCGGCGCCTGCCGTAATGCCCGTGGTAATGGACCAAAACAAATACAGCAGGTCGAGTGGGTCCTTGACCGCCGTACGATAGCGGACAATAGACAGGGCACCGACCATACCGAGCGAGATGACCACGTTCGTCGAGATCGCGAGCGTGACCATGCAGGTAAGCACGCACATGCCCACAAGCGTCACGGCAAAGCTGCGCGAATACACCACGCCGGTAAAAAAGCGCTTGTACACGTGATAGATCAGGATGCCCATGGCGAGCGCCACGAGCAACGACAGGCCGATCTTGGCAGGGCCGACCTGACAAAACCCGCGCCCGGCGGCACCATATCACGCACCGGCTGCGAGCAAAACTCAGTAAACTTGACCTCCATCACCAGTTTGCCGGGCTCCAGTACGGGCAATGCGGACAGCGTTGCATCAAAAATGTCAAAGCTTCCCACCGCCACGTGCATGTTCATGTCAAACGAAATGCGCACGGTACCTTCGTCCATCACCCACGACTCACGCTCATAGTCCACGATGGCCCACGGGCGCATCATGTTGCAGATTCACTCGATGTAGAACTCGCGACAGAGCGGATAGGGGCTCACCAGCAAAAAGTCGTAGTCGCCAGCCAGAATCTGCTCAAACTCACCGCGTGTAAGCGGCGTGTCCTCCTTGTAGATCCAACTGCCGTACTTCTTTTTTGCGCTCGAGCTTAATCACCTTGTCGCTGCCGTTATAGATTTAGAGCAAACGAATACCCAAACCCCTCTTAATCGCCTTGTTCCAAACGTCGTTAAGCCTCTTGGGCCAATTTGCGATAAAGAAAATGCAGGTGCAACAAGCACAAAATGAACCATTCTGCAAACGACCAATCTCGTTGAGCAAAAGTTCAGAATGGTCAACGCCGGCCACAGCCGCAGCTAAGTCAGCCACAGACTCGTTTGCATTTTGCGTTACCTGCTCATTAGTTAGCCATAGCGACCTCAGGGCATGGACGGCAATAATGCAAGCAAATGTAAAACCATCAATACGCCCAATATCCGCAAGCGAATCTCCCCTCCTGGCAACCCAGTCCTTATAAGATCGCTGACCAAAAATCACATCTGAAGGAACAAGGGCGTCATCCAGAGAGTGATACTTCAGGGGATCAAAATCACGATATGCTTCAACCGATGGATAGCTTAGATATAGTTGACCCATATCAGTACTATCGCAGTAATAGTCTTGCATTAGCTCAAGCCGCTTAAAATCGTGCCGATTGTCCTGAGGATCTAAGTCAAATATGAGCAAGGTGTCAGTAAAACTGGATTCGAGAAGCTCTGTCGCATCATCTTTATCCGGAAGAAGCTCGGCAACAAAGGACCTAAGATCAACGGCCTCAAAATCGCAACCGTATTCTTGAAAGAGCTTGTCTAGAAAGTCATGAACATTAATCTCGACATGAATAATTTGATGATCATCTGCGAGGCTAAAAGAATCAAACATGCGCTCCATCAGCTGAGGCTCGCGTTTAGCACCTTCGACAATGAGCAGGACGTTCTTTACGGACGCATTGTTCATGACTAGTCAAACTCTCCAGCACGGAGGAGCTTCTCAATGTTGTTGCCAAGCCTCAACTCGCGATCGGTGGAATCGGCCAAAGTTCGAATGCCCCCTTTTGCAGAGATTTGATAAACGCAGTCAGGCCTCATTACGCCATTCTTAACAAGCGAGGTATTGTGAGTCGAGCACAGTATCTGACACGATGCCTTTGAAGCAAAGAACTTCAAAAGGCTCTCTGCCATCTCAAAGTGACAAAAAGCGTCAAACTCATCTATGAACAAAAAACTGGCCGACTCGTTAAGCTCAAGCTCAGAGAACAACTTAACCAGGGTTCTTGTACCGCTAGAACATGCCTCGACAAACGGGATGCATCGCATAGGGTGATTGAAATACAGAACAGGCGAGCCGTCGGACTCTTTAATAACGATCAGAGACTCATCGACTCCAAAATTGCGAATAAATGACTCAAATTCCGCAACTTTGTTCTCGCGTATGATCTTGTCGATTACCCTTCTTGTTTCAAACCCTTTTAATCGAAAAAAGTCCATGCGAATCAGCCTCATGCGCGAGACAAATCGTCGCAACTCCGCCAAGACGCCTAAAACATTAGTTGGAAGACTGCTCGTTATATATGAAAGAAGGCTCAACGAAGTATCGGAGAATTCAAAATTGATCCCAGCAGCACCGATTCGTTCAAGATGGTTCTCTTCGAAAACGCCGCGTGCATTATTAAAATCGAAAATTCGTTTCTTATCAATCGATAGGGTCTCGTGAAGCCAAGTAGTCGGAGAAGACTTCTCATAGCTGTAATTGATTTCGCGACCGTCAAATTCAAAGACATAGGTGAACTGTGCCGTACCTCGCCCGCAGTCAGCATTCAAAAACAGACGATCATCCTGGTCAGAATAATCGAATGCCTTTGGAAAGCCGAGCGTAATGTCGAATAAAGCTGAACCGAAATTCGATTTACCAGACGCATTTCTGCCGATCAAAAGTGCAGTTTTCACGGTTCCGTTTTTAACGTTATTTTCTGCAAACTGGTAATCACGAGAAGCTGCAAAATTAAACGAAACCGGAGTCGAAAAATTCCTATAGCCATCAACAGTAAAACGCTTAAGCATGAGAGTCTCCTATCTCTTGCCGTAATTATATTACGGCAAGAGATAGGAGACCTGCATCAATTATTTCACTACGGGAAACGTCATGTAACCAGAGCCCATCCGAACCGTGAAAACCTACTGCGAGAGCCGATCAAATCTGAAGCATGCGGCAAAATCTAGACATGCAGACCACACTGGACAGCGACAACGCTTCTACCAGCGGTTTTGTTGGGAAAAATCTGGTTGTGTTCGGCGATTTCCACAGACCAAGCCGGACATACCGTCGCAAGGCCTCATCACAATTGGATCTGTAAGGAAAAGCCCAATTCCGGTCAATCCCTTACCGGCAACCACAGCGAATGGAGACTGAGCAACAACACGTCAGCAAAGTTACATACGAGCAGAAAATCGCACGCAATTTCGCCTTTTCTTTATTGAGATGTAAATTTTGACAGTCCGAATCTTACATCCATACAAATGATGAAAAGGGGCGGTAATTCAAAAGAAAAGCCGCCCCCGCAGGACGCAGGCCCGTAGGTTGACTGCGTCAATACCGCTAGATTCGGCCTAGTATCCTATCGGGTCCCAAAAGGTCAATCCAGTTAAAGACGGCAGGCAGCCCGAAACAACATCTTTCATGAATCTCCAGTCCCATCAAGCCCGATCGAACTTGACCGTCAAACCAGATACGGCCCAATCACATCAAATATCTCGCCAACCTTAGTTGAAGGGTTTTGCGCAGATGGCTTAATGTTACCCAGTTCCCTATGGTACGCGACGAGGCGCCCAGCACGCTGCAATGCTTCGCCTCGCCTATCATCCACTGCCCCAAACATCCCGTCAAGGTTCTTGCGGTACTCGATGCCCAAATTCTTCGACATCTCCTGCGCGAGGGCATGCTGGCAGTCGGACGCGGACATATGCGCGGTCGTGTAGCGAAAGTGCAAAAGCGGCCACAGCTCGAAACAGGGGTTGGACCACAACGCGTGGAAGGTCCTCGAACCATCAGAGAGCTCGTTGCACTTACGTTCCATCGCGTCGAAGTCGGACGCAGGGAAGTCATCCTTGTCATACACGAGCCACACGTGGTCGAACGTCTCGGGCGCATAGAGGCAGTGTTCGACGGCGAAGTCGAGCAGGTCGAGAGTATGTTTGCCAGTCCCCTTAACGACTACGGCAACCTTCCGCTCGTTTGCTGCGCCCAACGCGGCGCGCACGCCCTCGAAGTAGCGAGGCTCAGTCTCCTTGCCCTCGGTCACCACGAGATGGCGCGTCATCTGTACCATGCGAGAGCGTCCCTCGCGCTTGCCGCTGCGCCAGTCCCTCGACTTTTTCGCGGCCATACTAATCCCACTCCTCAATGCGCGTGAGATACGGGTCGGCACCATAGCGGCCAGACAGGTACTGCTTGTCGAATGCCGCGTTCTTGCTGACCAGGTTGCCATTTGACTCGTGGATGTCGGCGAGCGACCATAGCTGGCTCGCCTCCCCCTCGCCGCGTGCGGCAAACCATATCTCGTCGCGGCGAAAAACATCGTTTCGCATAATGGACACGTCCTGAGACGAGAAGATGAGCTGCGCGCCGCTCTTGTTGACTTCGGGATCTTTGAACAGCAGGATCACGTAGCGCAGGAGCTTCGGATGCAACCTGGCGTCGAGTTCATCGACAACGACGGTACCGCCGCGTTCGAGCGCCGCCAGCAGAAACGCCGCCAGCCCCATGAGCTTCTGAGTACCGGCCGACTCCTCGGACAGGCGCAGCTCATAGCCCTTACCGTCCACCTCATGCTTTACGAAGACGCGCTGGCCCCGCCATTCCGGAGCTTTCTCAACCCTAAAGCCATCGATACGCACGTCAACGGCACGCAGAAAACGCGTGATCTCGGGTGAGTCATCCTCATCGAGCAACTGTTCGAGCATCTGCTCCAGATAGGAGCTGTTGTAGTTCAGGAATACCCCATCAAGAAACCAACTGGCAGCCTCCTTGATCACCGGCGCGTCAAAGTTGATGCAGAGAAACGACAGGTATGGCAGGCTCGGGTTGAATCTCGCGGCCGTCACGAGCTTACGCAGCGTGGGACCAAGCTCAACCCCCGTGCCCTCGCGCTCGAAAAGCATCGCCGTGCGTGACGCCCCCAATTTGCGCCGCCACAGTCCTTCGGACACGATCTCGTCCGCATGCACGGACAGGGCATAGCGGTACTCATGCTCACCCGCGCGATAGTAGAGCTCGAACTCGGTGGGCTTAGCAGCCGACACGTCATCGAACTCGAACGCAGAGCAACGGGGTATCGAAGGGCGATCACCCCCTGGTGCATCAGCACTGGCAGACAGCAGCCTAATCGGTCTGGCTACCGCCGAGCGAACGTAATCGAGAGCCTCGAGCAGGTTTGACTTACCGCCAGCGTTGGGTCCGTACACCGCGGCCACTGGTAGAAAGCCCTGCCCGTCAGGGCACACTATGAGGGAGCGCTCGAACTCCTTCATCGGCGTCGCCTGCATGGAAAGCTCCGCCTCATCGCGATAGGATCTATAGTTCCTGAAGGTGAACTGGCAAAGCATCGTCCTCAACATTCCTTTCATTGTTTTGAAAAGATATTTCAGAGTTTTTATTTGATTATAGACCTTAAATAGCATCAATCAAGTGTTTGCAGCATCTGGAGCAAAGGGTACAAGGCCAAAACTCGGAAGTATGCGGCAAATCCCTAGCGTGCCGAGCGCTCCGGAATGCCGTAATGCTTCTGCCTGCGGATCCTTTATGTGGAAAAGCTGTTGTGCTCGGGGGTTCCAGAATTTGCCGCATACTTCCGGCAGGCGTTGCGGCTGCGGACACGCTAATCCATGCCCGCAGCCGCAATGGCGTCAAGTCCCTATCCTCTCGGCGGGAAGGGATCGTGCCCATGGGAATCCTTTGCGCGGATCCTGCCATCAGGACGATGGGTGATTAGCTCAGAGTGCTGATTAGAACTAATTTGACGACCGCGCTTTATAGCTTCGCCCTGGGTCGTCGTAACAAAGGAAGCGCGACGCGCCCCCTCGCCCTTAACCTGCCAATTGCCATCCGACCGCTTCGTAACGTGCTGGTTTCTACCTTTCATACTCACCTCGCCTTCACGACCGATTGATTAACGTGCTCACAGCATGAGGCTCGCAGCAAGTTCACTCGTGCCGCTTTGCTTAAAGCATAAATACTGGCGCGGACATAAGCCGGACCTGAAAGGTGTCAGTATATGGAATCTCGAAGAAGTACAAGCCGGCCTCATGCTGAAACCGCCGTATCGCGCATAGCCCATTCCTATAAACGCAGCTAGTGCTACATAAACTCAGAAAATAAGGAGGATACACATTGAAAGTTAATTGGACCTGTCTCTATCTATAGGAAATCGGAAGGTCTTGATGCAAGAATATCTAAATCCGCCAACTGCAACAGCCTTGTTTCCCTAGCGCATGACAGCCCATCACCCTGCAATTACTCTTTCCGATCGTCGGCAGGTTTTAAGGCCTCAGTCAACTCGTTCAGCATGGTCGTAAGCCGAGCAATAAGTCTTTTCGCATCTTCTCTATGGTCTTCGGTGACCACATCGCCGTAAAGCCTATCGTATTTTGAGCCCTTACCGTGCGCTGCCCCCGCCGACCGAAGGTTCTGAAGATCACGGAGAGGCTTTAGGTCGATCACGATGTCATTCCCGCTAAGAAAGGCCTCCAACTTGTTAATACTACCCTTCGCATCAGCGTCCTTTAGAGCACTTTCATCAATGTAGTCGACGAGGGCTCTCGTGAGGGCCATAGTCACGGACTCAAATTCAAACTCGCCGTTGCCAGATGGAATGTGGATTTGTTCAAGAATGCCCTCGTCTGCACGGTGGAAAGGCCTATACAGCGCCAAGCCAAACCGTTTCCTCCATGCTTTATCAAGTTCCATTCGCGCTCGCATAAGCATGGAAACAGGGCCCGACGGATCTTTAACCCACATATTGAGCAAATCTGTCTTGAATACCTCATCAGAAATGCGCTGGTCAACGGGAGACATCTCGAAGGAAAGGAAATGAGTGCGCTCACTCTCGGGAAGATCGCGTCCCAAATCGCCGAGATAAACCATAACTCTGTCCGGGTCAACATTGTCAATCTCGCACCTCCACTGGCTCCCACATGAAATGTGACGCTCGCTGACATCGAAGTGAGGGCTACTCCTGTACTTATCAAGTACAGCGGGCTTAAAGAAAACGGGGGTTAAGTAATGTGGGGCGCGAGGCTCCTTATCAAAGTAGGTGCCAAGCTTATTCGGGTCACATGTGTATCGAACGAGCGAGCCGTCAGGCCGTTCGCCGATGACGAACTCGGGGTACCGTTCATTTTTCTCATCGAACGGCCATACGCCACAAGTCTCGACGTCGTCGGGCTCGATAAAGCTTCGAGCGTAGAGCATGGACAGCAGATAGCCTTCATCAATATCGCTCGTGTACCACTGTCCGATATGGTAGTTCCCTCCGACTTCATCACTCTCTGAAATGCACTCAGTGCTCCCCAAAGGATAGTTGGACGAAGATGCCAGCCGAGCGTCAACAAAGTAGACGAAGAAGCATTGCTTAGCTGCAATGAAGCGCAGTATATATTTGGTCCTGACACGCACCTCGTCTCCAGCAAAGTCAACGACTTTTTCTCTCTCGCCGCACTTGTCGACGCTATAGTAGCAACCGTCTTCGCCGCGGTAGAGTTCAAACAGCATGACAAATTCCTGGTTGACCAGAATCTGCGCTTGGTCGAGCGGATAGAAATACTGCTCGGCAACAATAAAGTCATAGCCCTCATCGCGCCCGTCATGATAAGTGACGTCATCTGCACATACGCAGAAGCCTGGCGAGAAACTGGAAGCATGCTTCAACCAATCATCACCTGCAAGAATCTCCTGCTTCCGTGCAAGGTCGGCAAAACAGGCAAAAACGGAAGGCCTTCCATCAGCAGCGTCATGGTGCGAATAGACGGTAACCCATGCTCCGGAAAGGGGGTTCTTGACCAGCTCGATCACTTTCTCCTGCTTGAATGGTTTAGCGTCGAGCCCCAGCCTGGCTAAAACCCTAAAAACCGCTTCGTTCATATGCACCTCTTACCATTTGGCACCATCACCGTAAAATGAAGCGAAAATGAACCGTGAGAAACTATCACGGACCAAAATCGTTTAAGGAAATTGTCCATCATTGCGGGGACAAAGAAAAACCGCCAGGACGACGGTCGGAAGCTTTAAAAGACTAATTGACAAGAAATAGAAGGTATTCCCATCAAATCTGACCAACGCATTCACCCATTAGCAAACCGCCAAGAATCGAATCGTACCAGCACTGCCGAGAAGACTAAACACAGCACTTAATAAAAAGCTTCCCGAACGGTGTTAGCCTAAAAACATGATGTACGCAATCAAACCGCCATCCATCAGAAGGCGTATTATCCTTCTTTATATTTCGGATCCTGTCAGAATCCTCAATCCCAAGATAATCGTCTTCCCCCTCGTAACAGTACGTTTCTTCGCTTAAAAGTTTCAGTCGCTCCAAGTTATTCAAATACAAAGACACATTCTCAGGACATTGAACGATAGCATCGAATACGTTCGTATAATTTTCGCAAAGCACTCGCCACCGAGCTTTAATTGGCATGTCATCGTCTTCGACAACGCGTAAGTCAATAACCGGAATATGATCTTTACCAAGCCCTTCAGAAAGCCACGACATCATTTTGGCTTCATCGGGAGTCAGTTGTCCGATTATGCTAACAAAACTCGGATGGACGAGAGGAGAAACCCTTTTATCCATAGAGGACGCGAGTAAATTAACGTACAGCCCCCCTTAGGTCCTGACTGTCGTACGAATATGACAGTTGCTGAATAGCCGGCACCACAACATTCTGTGCAGGCTCACAGAAGCAGTCCTCCGGGACGTCTTCCATCTTTTCTTCGATTTGCCGAATCGCCTCCTCAATATTGCTCTCGCCGTTAACCACCCATTTCTTCCAGGGGCCAAGCAATACGCCAACGGTTCTGGGAACTAAACTCAGAGTGTCTCCGACCGATGAGAGCACAGGATGCAGAGCATCATCATATGCTTTACTCAATACATCAGATGGCAGAGATGCAATTTCTTTGGAAAGCTCGTCCACTTTGTCTCACCCTATTCATACCGACATCAAGTCCATGATATATAAGGCCCACATTGATACAGCCAACAACGGGGAGGGATTGCAGTACCTAACGGCCTGACATTCTGAGTATCTCGCCCTCACTCCCCCTTCTTCTTGCGCAGCACATCTATCGCGTGTTCGCCCAAGATCGCCGAGGACAGCTTCAGTGCCGCACCCTTAACGGTGTTGAAGAAGTTCTCGAGAAACGGTGCGTTCATGTCGTAGTAGTTCATGTTCCTAAACAGTGCATAAATCGCGAGGAACGTTTGGGCAATGACCACTACAACACTCATTGCAAGAGCGTTGTAGGGCGACTGGGAAATCCGCACCAAGGGTCTCAAGCGCAGTTGGGCAAACCAATCTCCGGCGACCAACAATCCGTCTTGGGCAGTCTTAATAACCCATAGGGAAAGTAGTTGCGCATAAGGAGGTGACGCATAATTTCTTTCACAAATTGACAAACACATAGAGGGACACGGTCCACGCGTATTCATATGATTTCTGGCGACTAGACAATAAACCATCGAGGAAAGGGGCACGGGCAGTATATGCGAACATCGTATCAGTCGACGACGAGTCGTCCGAGCCCGTCGGGGCCGAACGCTACGAGAGGGCGGCGGGCCGGGAGGTCTACCGCAGCGGCCACTACGCGAGGAAGTTCGTCACCGAGGCCGGGGAAGTCGAGCTCGGCGTGCCGAAACTCCGCGGCGCGACCTTCCGGACGGCTGTCATCGAGCGCTACCGCAGGCGCGAGACCTCTGTCGAGGAGGCTATCGTCGAGATGTACCTGGCGGGCGTCTCAACCAAGAGGATCGAGGACGTCTCCGAGCTCCTCTGGGGGGCGCCGGTGTCCACCGCGAGGACGGTGAGCGACGGGTTCGCCGAGACACTGGCCTACACGGAATTCCCGCCGGAGCACTGGCGCCGGATCAGGACGAACAACGGGATCGAACGCATCGACCGCGAGATCAGGAGGAGGACGAGGGCCGTCGGGACCTACCCGGACGGCAACTCGGTCGTCATACTGGTGTCAGCGAGACTGAAGTACATAGCGGAGCACGAATGGGGCAAGAGGAGGTACCTGGACATGTCCAAACTGGAGGAGATGGACGAGCTGAAGGGAAAAGCGGAGGGCTAGAAGAGGACGAGGCCGAGGACGGCTAAATCAATTTACGAAAGTATCTTGACGGTACCCGAAAATGTGACCCAACCCCTCGCTTTGCCGTCGAGCCATTATGATAATTAACAACGTACAACGATGAGGAGCCCGATCGGAACTCAAGTAGACGGGAACAACGTGCAATCAATCGAACATCTAAAGTCCACGGACGGTCTGGGTGAAGGCAAAGGCGGCATTTGGAAAAAGTGGCCTTGGAAAGATCTAGATCACTATGAATTAATGTCTGATCTTATTCTTAAGGCCAACTACAGCATTCAAGACTTCAATGCTGCCATCAAAGACGGATTTTCTCCCAACATTAAGGACACCGTATTTCTAGTAGCACTCGCCACCTGGATTAAAGATGCATACTGGCAGATTAATTACACCTGTTTGAAAGAAGTAATTAGAACCAAATTCGAGTTCTCGAGACAGAATGAACTCACAGAGGCGCGTAATTATCTTGAAGCGGTTCGCTCAATCGTAATTGCTCACCCCCTGAATTCGACGAGGCATGAAGAATACGGCTTTGGTCCAGCGGGGCGAATTTGTATTGATGTGAGAGGGAAAAGCCTTCTCGACTCATATCCGGGCGCAGTAATCTATCGCATCTCACCAAAAGGATTAGAAGAGACTGATAACGTTGCTGAAAACGAAATCGCACTCATGACTTGTCGTAGCACTCAAACAGAAACTGGCAAGCTACATTTTGAAAGATGCTGTCTAGATATGCGCGATATCCGCAACTCAGCCCAGGTCTACATTGACGCTTTATACGAACTCGACCGATATCTCGGTCGGCTAAAGAAGAACGACTTTTTTAATGAAGCGTAGCCATAGATAGCTAAGCAGATCCTGGATTTTGCTGGGATAAAAAACCTGGGCTAATGGAACTCTGGACGCAGACTACCGGCAACCGCAGAGGCACCCGTCCGACCGCAAACATGAGCAGAACCGCAATGCTGGAGCTATTCTCTAGCGAATTGATCTGCGCTCAGCCGCAATTGCATTTCGAGCATCCTTTAGATGCTTCTGTGCCTTTCGGTGCATATCTTTTAATTGCTTAACTGGGTCAACATCAACTTCATCATAAACATGGGTCATATCGCCATCAACATATGCAACAAAGGAAGAGCCGCCCAGCTTGCCGACTGCTTTGCTGTGCTGCAATAGCAAACTCTGCATATCCTTACGAGCGGCGCGTATTCTGGGCTCGGCACATTTCAGGAAATGACAGAATAACTCAATAACAAGTTCGTTGTACCTCATGTTTGTATATCGAAAACAAAGATACGGACAATCGGATGAATCATGGTCTTTGATTTTCGAAATTGTCTTGTTTAGAAAGGCGCGAAGTTTTGGCGAGGTATTGTATTCGCGCATATCAACAATTTGATCAAGATCAAATCTAACCCTAGTCGCATCATTTTCCCTGACAAGCGAAACAACGGTTTGACCATGCTGAACTGGATTTCGAATCTCATACATAAAAACATAGAGGCCACCTTCGTCATACCAAGAAGAAGGCAGTTTCCAATAGTCTTTATAAAGTTCTTTATTTGAACCTCGGTCATACTTCCGCATAACTGCCTGCATTCTATCGACAAGACCACGGGCTGCGGAAACATAATTTCCAAAAGCAGCGTTAACAACAGTCCTCTCGCCAAAACCCCCATTGGCAAAGCCGTCGGGTAAGAAGTCAAACTGATCACACGGAACCAAGCGCCTCAGTTCACCATAGTTCCATCGAAACTGTTCATACAGTTGCTTAGCCTCCCAAAGTGACCGCACAACGTCGTCATACTCTTTCACTTTGGTTACAGAATCACCCTCGAGATACTCAATCTTTGAGAGCGCTTTCTGAGCTTCGACACTCACCGATTTGAACGGCAAAACATGGACTAAATCTGCCAAGGGAATCCCCCTAATAGAGCAATAGCCATACATATGGCAATTAACAACGTTCCTGGCAAGGCGAACACTAGGGATGCTAACACCAAATGCCAACGGTTTTGTGGACATGACAAATGGAGTCGACGCAGGTCTAAACTTCTTGACCGCCCAGTCATCTCGAAAAAGCACAGTCCAGGCAAACGCCACACACCACTCCCGCACGAGGATCCCACCAGACGCCCTTACCTTGGTAGCAAGCAACCCGGACGCACAAAGCGACCTGGGACATCACTACCAAAGAAAGGAAACACCATGCCCAACAACGACATCGTCTACCTACTTAAGTTCGCGCCCAAAGAGGCGTTCATCGAAGACCTACTGAACGGTCGCCTCTACATGAACGCGGCCGGCTACTACCATAGCCTGCCTGGCGAACAGGGCGATCCGCTCGAGGCGTCTATGGCTCCCGGGGTGTGTCTCTACGGATATACTTGCCTGCCCATCTACTGCATGTACACGGTCCGCGAGAACGATATCGTCGACAACGCCGTGAAAATCCCGATGCGAATGATCCAGGAGTTCGGGTGCGCGGACGGGTGGATCGGCATTGTGCAGTACGACAGCTTCACGCGCCTCGCCGACAGACACACCACCGACGACGAAAACATCTACGCCCACGGTCCCATCTCCTACGGCATCCCCGGGCCAAAACTAATCCGCGAGATCTTTGAGGGCATCCCGCACAATCTCGTTATCAAAACGCCCAAGTACGCATATCAGAAGGAGTATCGAATCATAGGGTCGCAACCGGTCGAATGCCGTCTTATACCCGACGAGAATCACCCTGGGTGCAAAATTGAAGAATACGACCATGTAAAGCTTGACCTTGGCAGCAGCCTCGCGGACTTTTCCTGGAAGGCCTCGGTGTCGAGTCTCGAAGAGGCGCAGGACGGCCTCATGTTGGAGTTGCAGCATCGAGCATAGTCAACCCGACGCGATCCACAACGCCACCGGGCAACCAAACACCCCTCCCCAACATCCCCCAGAAAGTTCGCTGATGTTGACTGGTGTTCCCGTAAAATAATCCCCAACAAAATATGTGCGGAGTGCTGGCCTGGAGCTGCCTTCGGACCCTATTGGCTGCTCACCGAGAGGCTCCGCTATGAAACGACCCCTTTACTACCTGCTCTGCGCGATCGCGTGCACGTCCATGGTCAGCTCGACGATGCCCATGGCAGCCATCGCGGAAGCCATCCAGCCTCAAGCAGCCGCCGAGCAGCAAGCGCAAGCCGACGCCACGAACAGCGACACAGGCAAGGCCGAAAACGGCACCAACACAAATGCGACAGCAGATACCGTAGAGGACAGCACCGCAACATCCACCGGCGCCAGCGCAGCCAACACGGAAAGCGCTGACGGCACCAGCGCAGCCAACACGGAAAGCGCCGACGACACCAGTGACGGCACCACCGCCGCAACCGGCACCCCCGCCCCATCTCTCCGAGCCCAGACCATCCCCACGCCCGAGGCAATCTCCATCACGTCACAAACCACCTACGCCCACTCCGCAACGTCAACCCAAAACGGCGTCACCTTCACCGTCTCGTGGAACGACGCCCCCGCGGGCACCGCGACGACCTTCCACGTAACCCAAACCAACGGCTCGTCCCAGGCCAAGGCGCGCATGGACGTGCCCACCTACTGGGACGGCGGCAGCCAGGAAAGCGTCTGCGACCCGTCGCGTCCGGCATGGGCCGGCTACTACAGCCTGGGCACCGCGGGCCACGACTTTACCTTCGACTTCACGGCATCGGGCACGTACCGCATCTATTTCTACTTTATGGACAGCGACAGAAACGACCCCCAAAACGACAAGGGGATCTACTACCTGCGCGCCACGGCGGAGGTGACCGTAAACGACGCCTCACGCCCAAGCGTCACGCAGATCGTCAACAACGCCGTGGCCCAGTGCAGGCAAGAGACAGACGGCTCGGAATACGACATGGCGCTGTGGCTCCACGACTGGACGCTCGACCAGCTGGAGTACGACCATAGCCTCAACTACTGCTCGGCCGAAAGCGGCCTCACGCGCCACCAGGGCACCTGCGAGAGCTACCAGCGCATCTACTCCAAGCTCCTTGACGCCGCGGGCATCGCCAACGGCCGCATCACCGGCAACGGACACACCTGGAACGCCGTAAAGATCGACGGCAAATGGTGCCAGATGGACCTAACCTGGGACGACACCAGCGACAACTGGTACGGAGACCTGGACCAGTGCCATCTGTACTTTGGCCTGACTGACGAGCTCATGGCAATCGCCCACTCCGACCACACGGCTAACTATCAGAAGGACGACTACACCTACCGCTCGACCGACCTATCCAACAATTACTTCGTGCGAAATGGCAAGGCCGATGAATGGGCCGAGAAGTATGCCGATCGCATTCAGCAGCACCTGGATGCCAAAGAAGAGAGCTTTTCCATCGATGCCGACAACCAGTCCTTCCCGCCGAGCATCTCGGGGATTCAGAACGGGACTGTTGCGTACGCGATGAACCAGAGGGAATGGAAAGTTCAAGGCGCCAAGGCTGAGCTTACTGCGGCATCAAACGTCTCCAAGGAATCGAACAGCAAATGGAGCGCCAGGTACGACCTGGCAGCAAAATACCGAATCGCAACATTAGAGAAAGTTATAGACGACGGCTCCTACCGCCTCGCGGCCGCCCTCGACGCCCGGATGGCCGTGTCGGCCTCCGCATCGGGCTGCTCGCTGTCCTCGGGCGCGGGCGCCCTCTCCCTCGAGCGCGACGGGGCGACGGGCCTCTACAGGGTCTCCTCGGGCGGCCTGATGCTGACCGAGTCGGGCAACCGGGCGGTGCTGGCCGAGGCGGACGGCTCCGCCTCGCAGCTGTGGCGCGTCTCGGCCCTGGGCGGAGGCCGCTACTCATTCACGTCCGCCTCCGGGCTGGCGCTGGACGACCGGGGGCAGCGGACCTCGGAGGGCAACACGGTATGGCTCTACGAGCCCAACGGGGGGCCCGCCCAGGCGTGGGTCCTTACCTAGTCTGCAAGATCTTTCAAATACTTTTTGACAATCTCCCGAAATGATTCAGGGAGAAGCCTTCGTGCTATTTTCTTAGTATAAAAAAATATTCCCCGCTCACGCCTTTTATACATACACTCAATGGCATGCCAACCACCTTCGACAAATGCGTCAATATAGAGCTGTCTGTCTTTTGGAAGGGTGCTCGGGCGGCGGAGCTGATCGTTGCCTTTAGCGATATCGTCAAATTCGACAGGGTACAAGTCCAGAGCGTTGCTGGATTCAATAAACTCCCTGCCGCGGTCGTTATTCACCAGCAAGCAGGAGACACCTTTCATCTGATTAAACTTCTCAGCATCTTTCAAAACGTCGGGCCTATTAACGTCGACGCCCCAAAAATCACCGATGGTAAGATCGCCGGCGCGAAATCTCCCTGCATAGGGGCACCTATAGCAGCTATCGCGAAGAGTCTTGAGGTTCAGGAACATGTCGTAGTAGGGGGATTTCGCCGCAGGAATGGTGACCTCTCTTCCGTCCTCAAGAAGAAGAAATAGAAGAAGAGAGTTGTCCCACCCCTCGCGCTTGCACCTAAACCGGAAATCAACCACGGGAGACCCAAGCTGTCTGCCATAGCCCTCAACGCAATCCGCGAACATGCGGCCGGAAGGGACGCCGTGGCAGACCAGGTCAACGGTTGTCAGGTTCTCATAATCGCCTCCGAGAAAGCCCCTAAGGCCGGCGACTTGGCAAGGCGTACCGCAGAAAAGAACCCG
This sequence comes from Collinsella sp. CLA-JM-H32, assembly GCF_040098165.1. NCBI lineage: Bacteria > Bacillati > Actinomycetota > Coriobacteriia > Coriobacteriales > Coriobacteriaceae > Collinsella > Collinsella sp. CLA-JM-H32. The sequence goes on along the minus strand of NZ_JBBNMZ010000004.1, from coordinate 143,380 downwards.
CCTCCCCTCGCGAAGGTCCGCCTTCACGTCGGCAAAACAAGCTCCGGCATCACTCTGCACATATTTTGAGTTAAGCAGTGGACGAAGCCCGTCAACGCTCGCCGCGCGACGGTGCCGCACCCGAAGGATGCTCCCCTCGCGCTCATAGGCAGCGCCATATGCGACCCCACCAGAAGCAATAAGCTCACGCGCAAATGCACCAAAAACGCCACCGGAGGCGGACTCCGAGACATCGTCCCTACCGGCGGCGGCAAAGAACGGTCCGGCGGAATTAAAGCCTATCCCTCGGTTAAGACCGCACGCCTTAATGCACGCGCCGCAGCCAATGCAAAGATCACCATCAATTACAGGAAGAACGAACCCATCCTTACCCTCGGACATGGTAACGGCGCCTCTAGGGCAACTAGCGGCACACGCTCCACAACCGCAGCAATGCGATGGCGACTCAAACAGCGTGGGAATTTCTCCCCTTTTCACAGTAGACATGCAGTTACCCCCCCTATTTATGAACCGAAAGCAACTTGCGCAGAATGTCCGCATTCATATAACCGAAAAAAGCCAACGCAATTGCAAGACAGGCAATAGCGCTCAAAAAGCCAGCACCGTAGGCTGACAGATAATAAAAGGCGAACACTCCAAGAATTGAAACCAAAGTCAGAATCTGCTCAGCCCGGTCTTCGACAAGCTTCGCAAACTTAGCGACTTTAATCCTGCGGTACTCATTCACCACGATCATCGCCAAGAGGGTTGCAAAAGACGCTCCATATAGACCAAAGCGTGGAATCAACAAGACACACAGCAGGGCGCAAAGAGCAGCAGACACCGCAGTAGTGGTTCCCATAATTCCAGTCTCTTTATGTGCGGTGAAGATACCGCCATAAAAACCGGAAATATTGCTGAAGTACGTCGCCAAGAGCAATATCGGTACATACAACATGCCCTCGCCGAATGAACCCTTAATCAGGACGCCATACACAAGAGGCATAAGCGCGGACATAAGCAGAACGACGCTCATCATGAAACGCCTTAGCGCCCGATACACAGAGTTATAGAAAGCCGACTCATCCTCATCAGAGTTTAGGGCTCGAGCTGAACTCTCCTTCCAAGACTGATAGAAAAAGCCATACACCTGATCCATGATACCGGGGAACTTGTACGACACTGCATACACGCCGGCAGCAGAAGGCCCAAGCGTACTCATGATAATGAGCCTGTCCAGCAAGTTATTAATAGTCCAGGAAACCTTATTAGGGATGAGCGGAAATGAATACCGTAGAAGGTTTAAAGCATAGGAGATAGAGAGAGCCGACGGATCGATATAACGCCAGAGCCTCCGCATTACCATGAACACGAGAGCAACACCGCCCTGCGCAATGACCGTTGCAGATAGCATACCCACAACGCCCCAGCGAAGAACGGCGATAAAGAGAACATTGAGCAAAATGGTAAAAGCACTCGCGGCAAAGTTCATGACGGAATATCCCACGGTATCCCCGAAACCACGAAGGACAGCAGAAGCCATCTGCAGAAGCGCGCCAGCAACAACAAGTCCCACGACCCAGCCAAGATTTTCAGGCTCAAAAAGCAACCATACCAGAATCGCCATGACTGCAAAGCATACGCATCCGGCAAGAAGTACAGCGCATGACGCTGTCACGGCTGTAGACCGATCCTCATCGGTACGGCAGTCAATGAGAAACCGAAACAGCGCTTCATCCATAAGCAGCGAAACCGCAGGAACGCAAAATAAAGCAATAGTATTGATGTAGTCTACGGTGCCGTAATCAGCAGTGGAAAGAACCGATGTATAGAGCGGAAGCAGAAGAAACGACACGAGCTTTGTTGCCATGCCGCCAACTGCGATAATGCCGGTATTTTTGATAAGTCGGCTTGTCTCTCCCATTACGAAAGCGCCTTTCTAAGATAAGCCCACGAATGCTCACGCAGAGAATCAAGAAGAGAGTCCACATCACCCCAGTCACAAGGAGGAACATCGTCGGCACACATAACGTTGACGCAACGGTCAGACAGCCCGATATTGCCCAGCAAGTCGCGCATACGCGCACCAGACTTATCTGTTGCATATACGCGGAAGGGCTTATGGAAGAGAACAGAGAATACAGTTGCATGAAAGGAATTGGTAACGATGAGGTCTGCGTGTGCGATAAGAGAAACGAACTCTTCAGGGCCAACGCCAAACAGGTTAATTGAATTTGGGATATCTAGATTATTCTCAGATATATAAGCCACCTTCATGCCTGTTGCCTCCGTCATCGCGACGGTGCTCTCGATAAGCTCAGGACATTCACGCAAAAGATACATGAAAATATATTCACCTTGCAAGACATCTTTAGATGCCATGTCGGTATAGTCATCGGATTCCAACAAAAGTGTGGGATCTAAAACAACGTCGATAGGCGTATCGACAAGTGGCTGAAATAGCGGAACCGTCTCCTCCTCGCGAACAGACAAAAAATCAAATCTTGAAAGTAAATCGGATACAAGTTGCTCATCAAAATTCTCCGGTCTAAAGAAAGTATGAGCAAGACTGGGAGCGTAAGCAACTCGTCGACTATCTCCGGCAAATGAAAGGAAATAGGGGCCAACAACACCTTGTGTGCAATCGAGATTCCAAATTTGATCGCTTCCGCAAATAAAACAATCAAACTGCTCAGCGAGTTCGTACATATCACTTTCTTTTTTCCAGAAATACGGTCTCTTTGTAAGCCTGAAATACTTTTTAGAAAATTCCGCGAATGCAGCCTTTCTAGACGACTGCTTACGCCAACAGCGCATTGCGCGCAGCGTCATCTTCGGGTGGCGAGGTTGGAAAAACCTATATTGCTCATAGTCACGAGAACGATAGTCGATTATTCGCACCTCATGCCCCATGCCTTTCAAGACTTCTTGAAGCGCATAAGACTGAAGTGCAGACCCGAAATTTAAAGCACCGTGGAAAGTAATCGTTCCAATCTTCATTATTTATCTGTTCCTGTTCACCCAAATATGAATAGCATCTGAAAGGCTGAGTCCAGTTACCCCATCAGCAGCTAGAGAAAGCGATGCGAGAAGATAGCGGCTGTAATCCGAAGTGCGCAGAGCCTTCTCAATATCCTTCCATCTACCATTCATCGAAGTACTCACCCTGCTGAACTCATCAATTGAATTGAACGTGTCACAACAACAAGCAAATAAAATCTTACGAGCGCAGTTGTCCAGAGCGACAGTTCTCCCAAGCAAGAGCGGTCCGAACAAAGGAAAAATGCGATTGAAGTCTTCCTGACTATAATTAATCCCCAGCTCTGCACGTAAAGAAATCAACTCATCAAGAACCCAATACGAATCAAGCCCTTTAACATTCGTAGGGGTAGACTGCATTATGGATCCAGGACGGATTCGGTAATAATAGCCACTCAAATCATAACAAGGTTCATCGTTAAAGCGACAATCTATCCATACCGGATGAATCAGATCTTCGTACCATGCACCAACGGGAAAACCTAGTCGATTCCAGACTTCACGACGATATAGTCTGCCCCACGGCACCATCCAACTAGCTCTATCGTTCTCTATCTTGCCAAGCAAACCATCATCAGACATATATCTAAAAGTCGATGTAACGAAATCCGCAGATGTTTCATCGAGTCTGCTCCGCATATCCTCAAGATACCCTGGCCCGATCATGTCATCAGAATCCACGAACATGATGTACTTACCGCGAGAAACTCTAAGACCCGCATTACGTGCTGCGGAAAGGCCGCCGTTTATTTGGTGAATTACAAGAACATTAGGCATTAGTCCATACGAATCGGCTATAACGCCAGAATCATCTTTAGACCCGTCATCTACAATAATAACCTCAAACTTGCCAGAAAACTCCTGTGTCACAATGGAATCAAGGCAAGGTTTGAGGTATTTTTCAACGTTGTATACAGGCACAATAATAGAAATGTCGTAAGATATGCCTTCCTTAAAAACAATAGGCATGAACATATTGGATGGTCTCTTGGAAACCATGCTAAGCTTCGCCTTAGACGCATAGGATATAGAATCGGAACGACGACATAACCTAAGTAAGCCATCATAAATAGGGCTAGAAAGTAGAAGTTTTATAGCCTTCTTAATTAAATTAAGAATATGCAACAATTGACTCCTCCCATCTTCAAAGTCGAATAAATATGCGCTTCCATCAATTCGGACATTTAAGTTATGATGCCCCAACATGCAATCAACAAGACCAATCGCAGACGGCACCCCATAGAGGAATAGACTACAAACAATAAATCACAAACGAAAGCGTCTATTGACTCATCCAGACCATGGGGGCGTTGGAGAACTTCTTTGAAAAAACGTGCAAAGACCAGCTTCTAAGCATCGACCGAAATAACTAAAGCCCAAGGAATGAATACACCGCACGACAAGACTGAACCTTTGATATCGGTTCAATCGTAAATTCTTGTCACTTAATTGAAAGCTAAGGACAAGCTCGGTCAGGACTAATAATGCTCCAACTAAATATATTAGAAAAAAGCAATAATGACCTGCATTATACAAATAGACGACGGAGACATTTAAAGCAGCTTAGTAAGTGCCGAGCAGAAAAAGAAACGATACTGCAATTTGACAAAACAAGACTATGAACTAAGTCCGGACAATTGCTGATTCGACTCTGATACTCGCTTTTAATTGTTTTATCAAATTGCCTTTTCACCTCTTTATCCACTTCACAATGCCAAAGAACTTCATCAAGATCACAATAGTGTCGACAGATACCCCTTTTGGCATTTTTTACTGAATCGCTCGACCATTCACTCGCATAACGAATCAACTCGTCGCTTACAAAGCTCCAATCAGTTATCTGATCCTCTTTAAACTGCTTCGTACTATTAGCGCCATGCTGACGATAGTAGTAAAGCGGCTCGTCAATGTGAAATAAACTCTTTGCAATATCGAAAACAGGAAGAAGTTGACAAAGATCCTCACCGTGCATAAGGCCAACTCGTTTCGAGTACCACTCATCACTGGCAAACAAATCTCTCCGAATGACCTTATTCCAAACGCTATTGAAATCGCATCCGCACAACAGGTTTTTAACAGCATCAAAAGATTCGCCCGTATGCATACCAGAACAGATATCAACTTTTAACGAGGGTTTAATAGGCATCAATCCCATGGTAAAGTCAAATGAAATGATATCAGCACCAGTCGAGGCAATTACATCGCATACCTTTTTGATGCAGCCTTCAAGAAGAGCGTCATCGGAGTCGAGCGAAAGAATATAACGCCCACTCGCCTTACGAAGACCGTCTCGACGTGCAGCGAGAAGACCTTCGTTGTCCTTATGAATAACGAAGGCTCTCTCACGCTTATCGCAATAAGCATCGCAAATCTCGGGAGATCCATCGGTGGAACCATCATCCACAAGAATCACCTCAAAAGAGCCGGTCCCTTGAATATCAATAGATTCCAGACAAGCGGGAAGAAAACGCTCGGTGTTATATACCGGTACAACAATACTGATGTCAGGCGTTTCGTCATGCATAAATAACTCCTAATAGCGCCGACGAATACGGAAAAAGATCGCAGCTGCCGCCATATACAAACGTAATGACAAAATAAAACACGAAAAATAAAAAGCCCAGAGTTCCAGTTAGAAACCGCTCTCTACCAAGGTTTTCAGATAAAAAGGGGTAAACCAAACCTGAAATGAAAAGAAAAGGGAAACTGAGTCGAATTAGCTCAGGACTGATGCTTGCAAATTGAGCGAATAAGGAAGAAATTATGCCACAGCTCGTATAAAAATTAAGTGTCCATCGATCAATGCTCGTGGTCAAACCCTTACTACCCAACATCCATATAGCAAGGCAAAATAGAAAATAAATAAGCATTGTGATATTAAATGAGCCCATTCCAGCGTGTTTGATCTGAAAGCTATATGACGACGTAAATAGAGACACGAGTTCCATTACATCCGGTCCAATCATAATCACACAAATAGCAAAAATGATAACGCCAACGCATGCAAGAAGTGCAACGGTCTTGTATGAACGTTCTTGTCTGCGGTTGAAGCATGAAATATAAATAATCCAAATTAAAAGTCCTATGATAGACATTTTGTGAAAGCCAACTGCAAGAGCCAAATAAACAATAGCGGGGACGCGCTTCTCACGGAACAGCTCATAGAGCATCATGACGAGCATACTAGTAGCAAGACATTGCCTAATTATGTTTAACGTATAACCGAACACAACGAAACAAAGAAAGAAACCTACGACAGGATACCCGCGAGGATACAACTTCCTAACAACTAAAATATAGGGAAGGAGAACGATGGCTTCACAAAGAAAAAGAACAGCGTGGAAATCACCAGTCAGTCTCCCCAGGATCCAGAAGAGAATTACGAATAGCGGCTCTTGATCTGAGCAAGCACCCATAGCACCTGTGAGCGAATAATACTGCGAGGCGTAAAAACACCTGAGAGGATATGCCGAGGTATCGGTACCGACAGATGCATCGCGCAGCCCCGCCACCAAACAAAGGGGGAGAACCGCGATAACCGCTAGAAGAAAACTGACGCGCTTATTAGGTATCTTTACCGAAAAATATAGCAATGCAATATGGGACACAAAGGCAATGAAATAGATTGGCATCTCTACACCTGCTTTGCATATCGTTTGTAAACCGTCGATTTACCTCCGGTCGAAACCACGTCGAAAACACCAACACAGCAGTTAAACACATCTTGAAAATAGATGTTATACAAAAAGCTGCCATGGCATTCAGTAACGTTAAACAGATACGCGCTAATAGAAAAACTCACCTTATCAACCTTTTATCACAGGAGTTACCCGATAGCCTTACCAGAAATTGCAGCATATAACGCATAGAAAGCGTTATGAACCCTAGGAGAGATAGAAAAGAGAGCACAGCGTAACCTCCATTTTGAACAAGCATATGGGTTCCTCGACGCCCTCCAGGCAAGCCCTCGAGCATTCCTCAAATATTTCTGGGCGTCAGCCTTACTATCAAATCCGTCCGGATCAACCCTCATTGCAACGCGAAGCGTACAGAATGATTGAAAACACTCAAACTCGCCCTGAAATTCAGACCCGGCAAATCGTCGAACAGTCTCAATAGTCCTGTCCATGTCTTTAGCATGCTTGGAACCCTGCTTTCTGAGCGTTGTAATGGAACCAGGTCTCGTCACGTATGCATAAAAGCACGCATCAGAGAATGCAACCTTTTGAATTTTGGAACAAATTTTAGCAATTACGCCCATGTCTTCGAAGAGCTGCCCCTCAGGAAAGACAAGGTCGTTAATAAGAGATCGTTCAAAGAGCTTTCCGCACGCAGAGCCGCTCTCACCGCTTAATAAAAGTAATTTTCGTAAATGCTCAATTCCAGATTCAACATGGAATTCTACATTCTGCCCCATCTTATAGTTATCAAGAACAGGCGTCTTCGCAAAGGAGCCGATAACGAGCGAAACTTGATACTTGTCAGCCGCTTCGACCATCAACTCAACAGTTCGCGAATCAATCAAATCGTCCCCATCAACATACATGACATAATCGCCGTGGCACCTTTGAGTACCAAAGTTACGAGCAGAAGAAAGACCGCCGTTTTCCTTATGCAAAATCTTAAATCGCGTGTCTGATCCAACGGCATCTTCAATAAGATCAATAGTATTATCAGTACATCCATCATCCACAATAATATATTCGATATTCGAATAAGTCTGACCAAGCAATGAGTTTACGCAAGGAAGCGCGAACATACCCACGTTGTACATGGGGACAATGACACTAACCAGAGGCTTAGCAACATCAGAAGCCATATATCTAAGACCTCCTGAGAACAAAACGATATATCAACGCTCTAACGGAATTTGGCATCAGACAGACGACGGCATGCGGTAAATAAGAACAGATATAATCGCATTTTGTGAAATAGCCACGCTCAACTTGAGCACGCTTAAATGCTTTAGCGTACTTAAGATACTGCGAGCCCCCCCTGCGAGCATAGAAATCCCCACTAACGCGCATCGCAACAAGCGGTTCCTTCAGGTTATCCGCCTTGCAGCCACATGCGAGCATCCTGTTAAAAAGGTCCCAATCCTCAAAGTAGAGAAAATCGGAACTGTAGTTACCAGCCTCCATGACTTTCGACTTTCTAAACGTCATAGGAGGATGACGAAAGGGATTTCGCCTTTTGGAATAAGAACGTATAGCGTCGATGCCCTTGGGAAGATCTGTGGACGCAACAGGTTCATTGGGAGTCGTGACGAATTCGATAACATCGCTTCCGACCATATCGAGACCACTATCAATAGCGGCAAGCTGTTTCTCCATACGATCCGGACGAGCTATATCATCAGTGTCCATGCGTGCAACAATTTCGTTAGAGCAAGCAAGGATGCCTTGGCGCAGTGCATACCCAAGTCCATGGTTTTTTTCATACGAAACAAAATTGAACAGTCCGGGATGCAGGAAGTCATAATCTTGGAGCACGTCTTCAAGCTCATGCGTAAGCGGACCATCCTTGACCATGACGATCTCGGCAGGAGAAACCGTTTGATTCAGCATGCTGTCTAAAGCTTGAATTAAAAAGGCAGGATTTTCTTTTTTGTAAATGCTCATCAACACACTGTAAGAAGAAGAAAAGTTTGTCTGCATCTATCGTCCCGTTCTCTTCTTTCCAAACATGGCACCAAAAGTGCCAGTAAAGCACTTCCAATCCATCGCAAAACAACGGTTTTGGACATAGCGAAGCTCAATCTTCTGGCGCAGGCCGCTCTCGAAGGTTGCCTCATTACGATCGGTTGCCTGCCAAAGACCAGTAATACCGGGCTGAACAGAGAGCAGCTCAGCCTTTTCCTCGTCGGAAAAGTGCTGTTCAAGCTCATCCCTTGTAATGGGACGCGGTCCAATAACGGAAAGATCGCCGTTAAGCACGTTCAGGAACTGAGGCATCTCGTCGATAGAGCACTTACGAATAAACTGACCAATCTTGGTAATACGAGGGTCATCGTCAACCTTGCGTTCGACTTCCCACTGATGTAGCTGCTCGGGACTCAGATACTTCTGTACATCGCCAGCATCGGCGACCATACTACGAAGCTTAAAAAGCTTGATAGTCCTTCCGCCTCTGCCGACGCGCTCTTGCGTATACATGGGGCTGCCGGGCGATTCGAGACTAATGAGCACGCACACGATGGCGATAGGAATAAGCAGCAGTACGCTCATCAAAAGACTGAACACCAGATCAAACAGCCTCTTAATAAAGCGGTAACCAAGCGTACCGCTCGGCTTAATCTCTTTAATAGCTAGTGCATCCCCCATTGATGCACAGCTCTCTGTCATTTCCTTAGCAGTCACAGTCAAACTTACGTCCCCGTTCCCCAGGGATCCCCCAATCGGTAAATTCAAAAATGCGAACGAATAGCTGGTGCGACGTCTCCCTTACGTTTTGCTAGGAACGTCGAGCGGTAGCAGCTCCCTAAATGCGGAGTCACCTTCGCCCACGTCTACCAGGCACCAGCGTTTATGGCGGTCGATCTTTTTAACGCGGGCCTCTTGCCCCACCAAGGGACCCTGCTCTATGTGCAACACGCCGTCTTCTATGCGCGCTACGCTGTTGCGCACAACACCGTCGTCCAACACGCTGCGGTACCAGTCCTGTGCATCGTCCGGCATGGGCATGTACGCCCGCTCCCTACTGCCGGCGATGCGACAGCCAAAGCTCAACTGGGCCAAAGCCCTATCGAGCGCGGCGGCATCGTGCGTAGCGACGAAGAAATATTCCTTGTACATGGGTTTGGTTTGGAGCGACCAGGCTCCGTCCCGCTTAAACCAGAACTCCTTTTGCATCACAAAAGCGTCCTGCATAAGGTTGTGCGGAATAATACGGCGGACCTTTTCGCAGGTCTCGCGCTCTTTTCCATGGGGGGTGTGAACCAGATACCAGCGGACGCGGCCGTGCTGGCTGTTGGTGGTGACGCCGTTAAATGCGCCCGGCAGCTGCTCTTGGCGCCGTGCCGTCTGTTCCATGTTCTCGCCCCCCCTCTTTTGGCTTTGCGATGCACGCAAATGCAGGGGCGTTTAGAACAGGCTTCTCGCTCGCAGCTAGGCGCAGTCGCAAAAGTACAGGTTTTTGTATCTTTCGACAGATGACATTATACGAGCAATAAAACAGCGTTTGCCCAAATTACGCAAAATGTACTGCTAGTAGGTACATCTCCATACCCCTCTACAAAAACCTGTACCTTTTTGTGCAACAAAAAAAGCCGCTCAACCAGCGGCTTTCTTATTTCGGCATGAAAAAAAGCGACCGCCCTGTGTGGACGGTCGCCTTTGTTAATTGTTGTGCAGCTTGCCTTAGGCGCGAGTCTCGATCTCCTCGGTCACCTTCGCAACAAACTCGTCAACACTCATCTGAACAGTCTCGTTGGAGCGATCGCGGACGGAGATGTTGCCGGCCTCGACCTCCTTCTCGCCCAGGATGAGCATGTAGGGCACGCGGTCGATGCTGCGGGCCTCGCGGATCTTGTAGCCAATCTTCTCGTCGCGGTCGTCGCAGACCACGCGGATGCCGGCCGCCTCCAGCTTGGCGCACACCTCGTGAGCGTAGTCGCGGCTCTTCTCAGAGACGGGAAGCGCCTTAACCTGCACGGGAGCCAGCCAGGTGGGGAACTTGCCCGCAAAGTGCTCAATCAGAATACCGATGAAGCGCTCGATGGATCCAAAGCACACGCGGTGCAGCATGATGGGGCGCTTCTTGGTGCCGTCGGCGTCCACGTACTCCAGGTCAAAGTTGAGCGGCATCTGGAAGTCGAGCTGGACGGTGCCGCACTGCCAGGTACGGCCGAGCGAGTCCTCCAGGTGGAAGTCGATCTTGGGGCCGTAGAAGGCGCCGTCGCCCTCGTTGACCTCGTAGTCCATGTGCAGCTGCTCCAGAGCGGTGCGCAGGCCCTCCTCGGCGCGAGCCCAGTCCTCGTCCGAACCCATGGAGTCCTCGGGGCGGGTGGAAAGCTCAACGTGGTATTTAAAGCCAAACTTCTGGTACACGGAGTCGATGAGGTTGACCACGCCCACGATCTCGTCGGTCAGCTGGTCGGGACGCACAAACAGGTGGGCGTCGTCCTGGCTAAAGCAGCGCACGCGGAACAGTCCGTGCAGGGCGCCGCGCAGCTCGTGGCGGTGCACCAGGCCAATCTCGCCGGCGCGGATGGGCAGCTCGCGGTAGGAGTGCGGTTTGGAGGCGTACACCAGCACGCCGCCCGGGCAGTTCATGGGCTTAATGCAGTACTCTTCGTCGTCAATGACGGTGGAGTACATGTTGTCCTTGTAGTGGTCCCAGTGGCCCGAGGTCTTCCACAGCTGCTTGTTCATGATGAGCGGCGTGGAGATCTCCACGTAGCCGGCCTTGCGGTGAATCTCGCGCCAATAGTCCAGCAGCGTGTTCTTAAGGATCATGCCGTTGGGCAGGAAGAACGGGAAGCCGGGGGCCTCGTCGCGCATCATAAAGAGGTCCATCTCGCGGCCGATCTTGCGGTGGTCGCGCTTCTTGGCCTCCTCCAGCATGTGCATGTGCTCGTCGAGCTCTTCCTTGGTGGCAAAGGCAACGCCGTTGATGCGGGTGAGCATCTTGTTGTCCTTGTCGCCCTTCCAGTAGGCGCCCGAGACGCCGGTGAGCTTAAAGGCCTTCAGCGCCTTGGTGTAGCAGATGTGGGGGCCGACGCACATGTCGATGTAGTCGCCCTGCTGGTAGAAGGTGATGCGGGCGTCGTCGTCCAGGTCGCCGATGTGCTCGACCTTGTACTTCTCGCCGCGCTCCTCCATAAGGGCGATGGCCTCGGCGCGGGGCTTCTCAAAGACGGTGAACTTAAGGTTCTCCTTAACGATCTTTTTCATCTCGGCCTCGATCGCGGGGAAGTCGTCCTCGCTGATCTTGACGCCCTCGGGCAGGTCGACGTCGTAATAGAAGCCGTTGTCGGTCGCGGGGCCGTAGGCAAAGTCGGCCTCGGGGTACAGGCGCTTGATGGCCTGCGCCATGATGTGCGCGGCGGAGTGGCGGATGACGTGCGTGACCTCGTCCTGCGGGAGCTCGGCCACCGAGCCGTCATTGTAGAGTGCCTTCATGGGTATGTTTTCTCCTCTCGGATGTCTGATGCAAGTGCGTGCGATGCGCTCGGCGTTTTTGACTTGCATCATTATAGGCAGGTTGCCTTGGTATACAAGCGCCCGCCGCACCTTAATGGCACGGCGGGCGATTTTCTACGCATGCTTCATCGTGTGGGGCGGGGCTGCGGGGCGCGCATGGCTTGAGGCGTGCCCGTGGCTTGCGGCCGGCCCGGCGATGGATGCGCTACTGAATGCGAGTTCGGCAGTAGGGGCAGACCTTCCAGTGCGCATCGAGCGGGCGATGGCAGCTGGGGCAGACGTTGCGAACCTGGGTGTCGCACACAGGGCAGACGACGAAGTCCTTCTCGATGGGCGCGCCGCACTGCGGGCAGGTGCCGTACTGGGCAAGCTGACGCTCGCGCAGGGCCATGTCCAGCTCCTGCTCCTCGCGGTCGGACGCGTAGGAGTGCGGGCGCAGGACCAGGTAGGCGATGAGGCCTACAAACGGGATGAGGGCGATGATGCCCCATGCCACGTAGGCGCTGGCGCCGCGGCGGCGAGCGTCGATGAACACATAGACGACCGACAGCACATACAGGGCGATGATAAAGCCAACGAAGGCATAGACGACGCCCATGAGCTGCGGCGACATGAGCTCGGAGATGTACTTGGACATTACGGGTACCTTTCGGAATATTAACAGTCCGGTCAAGTTTACCACGGGGTTTGTTTATATGGGACCACGGCTAGGGGCGGGGCTGGCGCGGACACAAACATCTCAATCTGTAACAAGTGGGAGCGGAATCCGGGTCTAGATGTTACAGATCGAGACAAACGGAGGACCCGCATGGCAAATGTCTCAATCTGTAACAGCCACTCGCCAAAAACAGTCCCAGATGTTACGGATTGAGACAAATCTCAGACACCAGGGACGGCAGACGAGGTTATCGACGTTACAGAGTCTCCCCTCGCCTGCCGTTGGCGGGTGTTGCGAGGCTGTTCGCCGCATTGCCGCCGCACTGGGGGTGTGCGGACCGTAGAATAGTCGTATTGACGGCCTGTCAACTCGTCTGGGAGGCACTGTGACAGAAACGTTTGATATCGCGATTGTCGGCGCGGGCATCACCGGATGCGCCATCGCGCGGCAGCTCGCGCGATTTGACCTTTCCATTTGCGTGGTCGAGGCGGCCAACGACATCGCCTTGGGCGCATCGAAGGCAAATGGCGGCCTGGTGCACGCCGGCTACGATCCGGCGCCGGGAACCGTAAAGGCACAGGTCAACGCCCGTGGTTGCGAGTTGTACGGTACGTGGGCACAGGAACTGGGCTTTCTGTTCTGCCGCACCGGGTCAATGGTGTTGGGCTTTAACGACGAGGACCGTGCGCATCTGGAGCAGCTACGTTGCAACGGCCTTGCCAATGGCGTGCCCGAGCTGTCGATCGTCGGACCCGACCACATCCACGAATTAGAGTCGCGCGCCAATGCCGATGCAACGTGCGCGTTGTGGTGCCCCTCGACTGGCTTTGTTGACCCGTTTGAGGTTGCCATCGCCGCGCTGGAGAACGCCGTGGCCAACGGGGTGACGTTTATGCGGTCCGCGCCGGTGGAAGCGATTGAAGTCGCGGGCTCGGGCGACGACGCGCGCTTTACGCTGGCGACGCCCGTCGGCGATGTGCGCTGCCGCTACCTGATCAATGCCGCGGGCAACGGCGCCGCGGACATCTCGCATATGGCGGGCGCCGAGGAGTTCCAGATGGTCTGGCGTCAGGGCAACATCGTGGTGCTGGACAAGGAGCCGCGCACGCTCATGCCGCTCTACCCCGTGCCGACGCCGGTGTCGAAAGGCGTTATCGTGACGGGCACCGTGCATGGCAACACCGTGATCACCGCCACGGCTGCCGTGCGCGAGCCGGGCGACACGCAGACCTATGCGAGCGATGTGAACGCGCTGCTGACCGGCGCGCGAAAGCTGGTGCCCGATCTGGATACGCGCCGCGTGGTGCGCGCATTTGCCGGCGGGCGTCCGGTCATTCAGGGAACGAACGACTTCTTTATTGGACAGTCGGCCGTGGTGCCGGGGCTTTTCCAGGCGGCAGGCATTCAGTCGCCGGGCGTGGCGAGCGCGCCGGCCATTGCCGAGCGCATGGAGCAGGTTATGCGCGACGCGGGTGTGGTTTTGCGCGAACGGGATGACTGGAACCCAATTCGCCGCGCGCCGGACGACTTTGACCGCGCACCACTGGCGCGCAAGGAGGAGCTGATCGAGTCCGATCCCGCGTGGGGCCAGATTGTCTGCCGCTGCGAGACGGTGCCCGAAGCCGAGATCGTGGCCGCGATCCGACGCCAGCCGGGCGCGGTTTCGGCCGAGGGCGTCAAGCGCCGCTGCCGTGCCGGTATGGGCCGGTGTCAGAGCGGCTTTTGCCAGAGCCGCGTGGTGGCGATTCTGACGCGCGAGTTGGGCTGCAACCCTAGCGAGGTATTACTGGAGGACGCCGGCTCCTGGTTGGTCGAGGGACCTTTGAAGGGGGTGCGCTAGGATGGAGGAGTTCAAATCGAGTGCGATTGATTGCGGCGTCGTAGAAGCCGTACAAACGCAAGCCTTCGACGTGGTCGTTATCGGCGGCGGGCCTGCAGGCATGGCGGCCGCGCTGGCCGCGCATAAGGCCGGCGCACGCGTGGCCATCGTGGAGCGCGAGCAGCACCTGGGCGGCATCCTCCGCCAGTGCATCCACCCCGGCTTTGGCCTGTCGCACTTTAAACAGGAACTCACCGGTCCCGAATACGCACAGCGCTTTATCGACCAGGTGCGCGCAACCGACATTACGCTGTTCCTGGACTGCATGGTGATTGGGATTGATTCGGGCGAGCCTACGGAAGACGCCGCGGTCCATACCGTCACGCTCATGAGCCCCGCCAGCATGCTACGGCTCACCGGGCGCGCGGTCATCCTTGCCATGGGTTGTCGCGAGCGCACGCGCAGCGAGATCAAGATTCCCGGCAGTCGTCCCGCCGGCGTGTTTACGGCCGGCCTGGCGCAGCGATACATCAATATCGAAAACCTCAAACCCGGCTCGCGTGCCGTCATCTTGGGCTCAGGCGACATCGGGCTTATCATGGCGCGCCGCTGCACGCTCGAGGGGATTTCGGTCGAGGGCGTGTACGAGCTCATTCCGTACGCTAACGGCCTGCGCCGCAATGTGAAGAACTGCCTGAACGACTTTGGCATTCCGCTGCACCTGTCCACCACCGTCACACGCGTGATCGGGCACGACCGCGTGGAAGCCGTCGAGGTAAGCCAAGTCGACGAGCGCCTGGCGCCCATTCCGGGGACCGAGCGCATCGTTCCGTGCGACACACTGCTGCTTTCGGTGGGCTTGATTCCCGAGAACGAGCTTTCGGTTGCCGCTGGCGTAGAGCTTGACCCGCGAACGCGCGGCGCCGTGGTGGACCAGAGCCTGCAAACGGGCGTGCCGGGCATCTTTGCCTGCGGCAACGTGCTGCACGTGCACGACCTGGCCGACAACGTAACGACCGAGTCCGAGAGGGCTGGCGCAGCTGCAGCGGCGTACGCGCTGGGGACCGGCGCGGGCACCGTTCCGGACTGGGAGCTCACGGTCTCCCCTGCCGGCATCGCGGGCTACGCGCTGCCGGGACGCATTACGACCGTGACACTCACCAGACTCAACTTCCGTGTGCGCCGACCGGTCGATGCCGCCCGCGTGCGTATTCTAGCAGGCGACGAGGAACTACTTACAGGCAAGGTCCGCCCGTTTAAACCGAGCGTCATGGAGAGCCTCCCGCTGCCGCCAAAGGTGATTCAGCGCGCACTCGACCTAGGTGCTAGCGAAATTGTCCTGTCCGTCGATCCCATCGAGGAGGCGTAAGACCATGAGCATAAACGCGATCGAAACGTTGCAGTTCAACTGCACAACCTGCCCATCTGAGTGCCTCCTGACCGTAGAGGTAGAGCGTGACGAAGACGGCGCCGTGGTAGAAGTGCGCTCCGTAACCGGCAACAACTGCCCGCGCGGCGATAAGTTCGCACATCAGGAGCTCACCTGCCCCATGCGCGTGCTCACCACCACCGTGGCCGTATCCGGAGGCGACGAGGCGTTGCTGCCCGTGCGCACGGCCGAAGCCATCCCGCTGGCACTTCACGCCCAGGTCATGGACCTCATCCGCGGCATGGTCGTCAACGCCCCCATCCGCATGGGCGACGTCGTGCTAGAGAACCTCCTCAATACCAATATCGACCTCATCGCCAGCATGAACATCGACCCTGCCTAAGCAGCTCATTTGGGTCGGGGGTCTTTTAGCTACCCCGCCATCCACCCAGTCCCACCTCAATTGCAGTGAAATAGTTCCTGATTTCCGCCAAAACCCCGGCATCCAGGAACTATTCCACCGCAACTATCCTTGGAATTGGTATTTAGTTTGTGCCTACTTTAGTGCCATTTCAAAACTATGCCGGATTACGGGGCTGATTCGGAGACCCCCATCCATACCGGCAATTTTCGATTTTTGATAAGCCGTCTACCTGCGGTTTTAATTTCGCGATTTTTCCCATGGTCAAGTAATACAGGTCCAGCCCCGTAATCCGCCATACTTTTGAAACCAGCCCATTTGGGACGGGCCTCTTTTAGCTGCTTTTGCCCGCATGGTTGCCAGAGTGACCATGCCAAGGAGTGTCCCAAAGTGCCGGGCTTGGGATACCATGGTGGCAACCTAGCGAAAGGATGATTCATGGCACATGTCGATGACCAGCGTGTGGCGCGCGTGCTCGATGCGCTCGAGGCTCAGCACCCCGGCGCACAGCTGCTCGTAAACGACCCATGGTCGATCTATTACCTGACCGGCTTTTATGCCGATATGTTCGAGCGTTTTTGCGGCGTGCTGCTCGCACGCGGCACCGAGCCGGTGATCCTAGTCAACGCCCTGCACCAGCTGCCAGAGTATGACAATGCGCGCGTCGCCTACCACGCCGATACCGATGTCGTGGCCGACGCCATCGCGCGCGAGATCGACCCGACCAAGCCGCTTGGCATCGACACCGTCATGCGCTCCGGCTTTTTGATGCCCCTTCTGGAGCGCCATGCCGCCAGCGAGTTTTTCCTGGGTGACTTTGCCGTCACCGCCGCACGCACCCACAAGGATACCGCCGAGCAGGAACTCATGCGCGTGTCCTCGGCCGCCAACGACGTCGTGATGGCCGATGTTATCAAGCTCGTCCACGAGGGCGTGACGGAGCGCGAAATTGCCGACCAGATGCTCAGTCTGTATCGCAAGCACGGCTGCGAGGGCTTTAGCTTTCCGCCCATCGTGAGCTTTGGCGCCAACGCCGGCGACCCGCACCACGAGCCCGACGACACGGTACTCAAGCGTGGCGACGTGGTGCTGTTCGACATTGGCGGACGCCATCGTAACTACTGCTCGGACATGACGCGCACGTTCTTTTGGGGCGAGCCGGACGAGGAGACGGCGCGCATCTACGACATCGTGCGCCGTGCCAACGAGGCCGCCGAGGCGCTCATCGCCCCGGGCGCGCGCATGTGCGACCTGGACCGTGCAGCGCGCGACGTGATTGAGGACGCTGGCTACGGCAAGTACTTTACACATCGCCTGGGCCACTCGATTGGTCTGCAGGACCACGAGCCGGGCGACGTCTCGCTTGCCAACGAGCAGGTTGTCGAGCCGGGCATGACGTTCTCCATCGAACCGGGCATCTACCTCCCCGGCCGCACCGGCGTCCGCATCGAGGACTTGGTCCTAGTTACCGAGTCCGGCGTCGAGATTCTAAACGCCTACCCCCACGATCCGGTCCGCTTAGGCTAACCTCATCCCCAAGTCCCCAAACTAAGTTGCGGTGAAATACGGACTGCTTAAGGCTTCTAGCCCATAAAATAGTCCCTATTTCACCGCAACTGCCAAGGGGACCAGGGTAGTCAAAAAGCCCCGTCCCAAATTAGCTGCCCTGATGGCAAAACGAAAGGCCTCCCGATTCCCCAACGAGAACCGGGAGGCCTTCTTGTGACCTAAAGCACTACGCTCTCGACGCTACTCCGCGCGATGGCGCAGTTTTTCGATCGCCGCGGCAATCAGCGCCAGCAGGCCGGTTCCGCCAAGCGCTGCGACGGCCACGGCAGTGTTGTCACCCGTCTCGGCCAGGCTTCCCTTAGCGGCCTTCTTGCCATTCTTCTTGCCCGAAGGATCCTTGGCATCGGGCTTGGCACCGTTATCCTTGCCGCCTGTCGGTTCCTGTACAACAACAGGCTCAACAACCTCGACGGTCACCGAAGCAGTGAGCTGCTGAGGCACCGGCGTCTCCGCAGCGCCATCTTCGGCAAGCGTCGCAATAGCCGCGGCGTCGCCGTCAACGGGCATCGTCGCCGTAATGACGACGGTTCCGTTCTTGAGGGCCTTGACCTTGCCGTTCTCGACCGTAGCGATCGTCGGGTCGGACGAGGTCCACGTCACGTTACCACGCAGCAGCGCGCCATCAGCCGCATTGCTCGCCGCGGCAGCAAGGTCAATTGCCTTGCCGCGCTCTACCTTGAGCACGGTTTCGGCAGTCGTGGCCTTCCCGTTTTGGTCAACGATAACGAGGTCCTTGGCTGCCGGGCGCGGCTTAACGCGCACCATGCAGCTGACCGTAAGCTCCGTGCCGCGAACCTTACCGCCCACGGTCACATCATCGGCACCCCAATCCAGTGTGGGGACATTCTCCCAATCGACGTCGTAGTCCTCCTGGCTGCCATCCTTCATCATCACGGAGACCTTCTTGGGCAGCGCCTTCAGCACATCGGCGACAGAGCTTGCCTCAAACACCTCAACGGGAGCGAACGTCGCAGGCCTCACGGGAATCTCGCTTGCCGGCGTCTCGACGACCAGCTTGCAGGTCGCCTTGAGCGTCGTGCCCTCAACGGAGCCCTCGAGCGTGTACTCGCCGACAGAGGGAAGCTGCTTGTCCAGGCCATCCGTATTCCATGTGACCACGGCCTCATCCGTGTGGCCATCGGAGTACGTCACGGCAACCTTCTTGGGCAGCTGCCCCGTCACGGTGTCGGCCTTGGCATCGCGCTCAACCGTAATCTGCGGCACATCGGCTACCTTATTGATCGTCGTCGTGGAGGTGACGACAACTTCGACAGGCAGGTTGCCGTTCACCGTCACGCCCTTGGCGACGACGCTGTTGCCGTACGCCGCAGCCGCGGCGGGAACCTCAGACCACGTAACCTCGGACTCCACCTTCGTCTTACCGTCTTTCATAAGGACCGTCGCCTTAACGCCCTTGAGCGCCTCGCGCACGGCGTCAGCAGACGAACCCTCGGGAACGCTAACGCCCGCGACAGGCTCAACAGACGCCGGAATCTCGGCATCGCTCTTCACGACCGTAATCGTGCACTCTGCCTTTTGATCGGTACCGGCAACCTTGCCCTTGACCGTGACCTCGCCCTCCTTGGCAAAGTCCTTGTCGGAGAGACCCTTGGTGTCCCACTTCACGTCGACATCGAACTCGGTATCATCCGAGTAAATCGCCGTGACCGTGGCAGGCAGCTTAGCCAAAACGTCGTCCGCCTTGGTGCCGCGCACGACCACAATGTCTTCAGCGACATCGATGTCGACAATATGCGCCGTCACCTTGACCTGAGCCTTAACGGTCATGCCGTTGTCCGTTAGACCCGTAACCTCAAACTCGGTGCCGGCACGGCCCAGGCTGTCGACCTGAGACCACTTAACGGGCGTCTCGTTCTTGGTCTTACCGTCCTTCATGACAACCGTCACCTTGGACGGCAGCTTTTCCATAAGGTCGCTGACCTTGGCATTGTCCGCAATCTCAATAGCATCGATCGGCTCGACGTGGTCGGGCGTCTGGGCATCCTGATCCACCACGGTCACATTGCAGGTCACCTTGGCACCGTTGAGCTTAACCGTGCCCGTGATCGCCACGGTGCCGGTTCCGTTGAGCAGCTTGTCCGTGACGTTCGAAAGATCCCAAACGTCAATGTCGAGCAAATCGGTCGAGCCGTCGGAGTAAGTCGCCACAACTTGCTTGGGCATCTGGGCGTACAGATCCTGCTTGGACGTGCCCTTGGCAACACTAAACGACTTGGCCTCGAGCTTGGTAATGGTTCGCGGCGCCTCGGAGACGTTGACGTACACGATAGCGTTGACGTTGTCGACATCCTTGAGCTTACCGACGAGTTTGTATGTGCCCTTCTTGGCGAGCGGCTTGGAGAGGTCGATGCCGTCGGTGTCGGTCCACTTTTCGATCTCGATGCCGCCTAAACTGCCCCGAGTATCCCGCGCTGAGCCATCCGAGAAATATACGGACACGGCATCTGGCAGCTCCAGCATCGATCCGACCGTGGTGTTGACCACGACCGCCTCGGGCTGCAGTGCAACCTTCTTTGCCTTCTTATCGGCAACCGTCACCTTGGCAGTCACGTTGCCGTTCTCATCCACACCGACCTTCTGGCCGTCATCGTCAAGCAGCGCCATAACAGCAGCGGCATTAAAGCCGACCACATGGCCCGTCGCATAGAACGTGCCAGGCCGCTCGTACTTCTCGGGCGCAATCGGATCCCAATCAATAGCCGCCGTCGAAACGGAGCCGTCGCTCATCTCGACCGCCATCTTGGAAGGCATGGCAGGCGCAGTGCCCGCCTTGGTGGTCACTGCGGTCTCGCCGTTATCGATTGCCTTCTCAACACCTTGGATAACGATCTTGGTCTGAACAGTGAGACCGGTGTTAGTGCCGTCACCGTATCCGTCGAGGCCGCTTGCAAACAGCGTGCCAGACACTGTCGTGACCTGACCCGACTCTCCGGTATAAACCGAGGGACGAACGTAATCCCATTGAACCTGGGCATTATGAGTTTTGCCGTCACTCGTGGCAACCGAGACATTCCACGGCAGCTCGGGGAAAACACCGCTGGCCGTATTAATGCGCTCAGGAACGCTAACGGAGGTGACGGAACAGACGTCAACAGTGATTGTCGCCTCGGCACCACCTTGGAGCTTGCCCTTCACCTTAAACGAACCGTCCTTGGCATACGCGTCTTCGGCGACACGGTCCCATGTGACCTTTTCGCGCTGGGGCTCAGAAGACACATCGTTGTCGTATCGAACCTCAAGGTATTCCGGCAGCATCGGCTTGGTGCCGGGGACGGTCCATATGGTTCCGCCCTGAACCGAGGTTGCCTTACTCGCGATCTTAACGGTGGCAGTAATCGGAACGTCAACCGCCTGCATGCCGTACCCTGCATTAAAGCTAATTGTTGCAGTGCCGCGAACAACGCCACCCTGAGTCCAATCAAAACCTTTCGTGTTCCACTTGACCTCGGCGTATTTATGCGAATAGTCCGGATGTTCTGCCACATCAGAACTGACAAGATCGACATAGCTGGGAAGCATAGCGGTACCGTCGCTGCCCTTGAGCACTGTAATGGTTTGTGGCTGAGCCTCCCAGTTTTTAGTCACGATGACGTGCACTTTCACGGGGATATTCGTTCCGACGACCGTTCCGGTAATCGTGCAGTCCTTCTGGGGGCACCTATCGTAGGTATCCCAGTTGACGCCAAGACTGTCAAAAGTCGTTCCATCCTGCAATACGCCGGACACGTAGAAGTAGTCCAGATTGACTTCCTCGCCGGGATAGATAACGCGCCAGTCCTCGTACGACTGTCCAAGCGTCACACCGTTATCGCTATAGTTGTTAACGCCCTTGACCTCGCCGCACGCCGCTGTCGCATGGATCTTTGCCAACGAGCCAGTGATAGTACCGGTAATTTCGTACTCGCCAGGCTTGCCGTCCAGCAGTTCTTGAGAAAACTCATCCCAGCTATAAGGCTGCCCCGACGAATACTGGGGATAGAACGAGCTGCCATCCGACAAATACAGCGTGGATGTGTAGCGCGGAGCCAGAAGTCCGGCGCCGGGAACATAAGCAATCTTGCCGATGTTGCTGTCCTCGAGATCGCAGACGTTGACCGTCGCCGTAGCCGGAATGTTAGAGCCGGTAAAATATCCGCTAACCGTAATCTGGCCAAGGTTCTTTAGGGCGTCCTGACTAATCGTCGACCACTGAACGGGGAAATTGCCTCGCGAGCCATTCCACATCGTGGCCTCGATTGAACCCGGCATATTGGGCTGGCAACCGATAAGCGTGCTTGTCGATGTCGAGGAAGGCATCTGCAGGGCGCGGACGGAGATGGTCGCCGTGACTCGGTTGCTGTCACCCAGCTCCACCTGAGTAGACGATGAAGATGAGGTATTGGTCCAATACGACAGCGAACCGGAAAGCTTAAACGACCCCTCGCTTGCCACCTGCGCGTCCAAAATGGGGTCCCACGCAATGTTGCACTGCTTCTTTGTACCGTCGGTGAATGCAACCTCAATGCTGTAGGGAAGACCGCCGCCCGTTGTAGGACGTACGCCGACGGGCGTGTTAACGGGAGCAAGAGCGTCGATAGAGGCAACTTCTTTGACCTCGACCTGAGCAGTTACCTTTAGGCCATTAGCGGCTGAAGATTCGTTATATGTCACAAGCGTGCCCGTGACCGTATAGGTACCTGCCTTTTGAAATTGAGACACGTCGGCGTTGTCCCAATTAACCTGATAACCTTGGGTGTATGTAGTGTTATTTGACTGCGTAAACGGGAAATAGACATACGTGCTAAGAGGAGAAATGTCGCCGACCACGCGCTCGAACCTCAGAGAATTAAGATCGAGTACGTCCTTAGGATCTTTGACGGTAACGGTGCAGGTAACCTCACGGTAATCAAAACCGTTTAGTTTACCTTTAACCGTAAACGAGCCCACCTTAGAGTAAAGCGACGCGTCGAAAGAATCCCAAGACACCGGGATCTGCTCGGTGGCGCCGCTATCAAAGACAACCGAAGCAGAATACGGCAGAGACGGGACCTCACCAGTTAGGGTCGTACACGTCAACTCGGTCTGGACGCTCTTAACAGAGCGGACTGCGACCGTGCACTGTGCGAGCATAGAGGGATAGCTCTTCAAATGTCCCTCGACAACAAAGGTTCCTTCCTTTTGGTACTGATCAGCCGAGATCTCATTCCACTCAACAGGGCATGTATAAGATTGACCATTTGAATAATTGACCGAAATGCTGGACGGAAGCGCGGGAGCAATACCAGCTGCAGTCCATACCCATGAGCCATTACTGGTTGAACGGGGAACGTACACCTTGAGCACACCACTCACTTTGTACGGCTCCGCGAGCGTGATCCAGTTGTTGTTCACGCTAACGCCGGTAATCTGTCCGGTAATGGGGACTTCGGATTCCTCCGTCGCCGTATCAAATGCCGTCTGCGACTTTTCGTCCCAATCAACATACGCCGAGGTCTCGGTGCCATCCGACAGCTTTACCTTAACGCTCGAAGATTGGATCTGGCCGTAGTAATCGGCACCGACGTATTTTTCCAGAATCGGGTTGGCGTCGATCGACTCGACCGTAATGCCACTTTCGTTACTCGTCTCTGTGACATCGGGGGCGTTTACTGCCGCCGGATCTACCACTGCCGGGTCCGCCGTAACAGCTTCGACAACCACGCGCTGCTTGACCGTCTGCGTGGTGCCGTCGACGGTACCCTCAAACTCATACGAGCCGGCAGGCAGCTGTACCAGAGTTGCCGGAGCATCAGCGCCGTTCAACTTCCAGGTGACGTTTTCCTGCTTGGTGGTACCGCTCTCGTAGGTTGCCGTTACAGTCTGGGGCAGCGTGGCGTCGGAACCCTCAGCAACATGAAGCTCGTTCAGGCTGGCAAAAGAGGCAATCTTATCTTCACTCTGGTCTTGCGAGGTTGCCTGACCGGTGTCCGCAGACGCGGCAGCCGCACCCGTCGCATCACTTTGTTCGGCAACGACTTGGGTGGTATCACCCTACATCATCTCGGCGAACGCCTGCGGCGGCACCGAGCCGACCGTCATCGTCAGAGCCAGACCCGCGGTAATGGCCGCGTTGACATGCCTTCTGTTCATGTTTCCTCCCGACACGCTCAACGGACCAAACAGCACTGGTCCGATTGGCAAGTTAAGTTGAGCGTATCCTTCGCCAATGGAGGTTTGCAATATGCCACAGGTTAAGCGGCATAAATGGTTTCGTAAACGGGCACCCAAGCGCAGCCAATTTGAGTTGCGGTGATATACGGACTGTTTGAGGCTTCTGGCTTGTAAAACAGTCCGTATTTCACCGCAACTGCTGAGGGGATGGGTTAGCGCAGCAGGCCGGCTACTTCGCCGGCTAGGGTGATGGTGCCGGCTGCTACGAAGGGCTCGCCCGCGGCATCGAGGGCTGCAAGGGCCTCGGAAACGCTGGGGTATACGCCCGCGAGCTTATCGGCGTCCACAAGGGCGGCGAGCTCCTCTGCCGGCAGGGCGCGATCGGAATCGGTCTGGGTTACGACCACACGCGGGAAGGCCGGAATCAGAACATCGACAATACCGGCCACATCCTTGTCGGCCAGTGCGGCGCACAGCAGCGTGGGGCGATTCTCGACGCACGGATCTATCTCGTCCAGCGCGCTCACAAAGTTCTCGCAGCTCTGGGGGTTATGGCAGGCGTCGATCAGCTTGAGCGGATCGGTTCCCAGCACATCAAAGCGACCCGGCGTGGGGCAGCCCATAAGAGAAGCGTCGAGCGACTCGTGGTCGAGCTCGCGGACCAGATAGCCCTCGCACAGCATAATCGCACACGCGGCATTCTGCGGCTGATATGCCGGCTTGACCATACTCGACGTATAGATCGCACGCGGCGTGGTGCAGCTGAACTCAACCGTGTCGCCCACATGCGCCGGCACCTTAGTCGTGGCGTGGCTCACCACAAGCGGCACGACGCCGCACTCGCGACAACGAGCATCCATCGCGCGTTGAACGCTCGCCTCGTGTGTACCCTCGCC
Source organism: Collinsella sp. CLA-JM-H32 (assembly GCF_040098165.1). NCBI lineage: Bacteria > Bacillati > Actinomycetota > Coriobacteriia > Coriobacteriales > Coriobacteriaceae > Collinsella > Collinsella sp. CLA-JM-H32. Next base: position 118,337 of record NZ_JBBNMZ010000004.1, on the reverse strand, counting down.
CAAAACAACCAAGCGCCCGGGTTTGATAACCGCAGCCTTCTCACCCGCAATGGCCTCGAGCGTGTCGCCCAAAATACGTGTGTGATCGAGCCCAATGCCCGTAATGGCAACGGCGACAGGATCGGTCGCACTCGTAGCATCCCAGCGTCCGCCCATGCCGACCTCAAGCACGGCCACGTCCACGCAAGCCTCGGCAAACACCACAAGTGCGGCGGCCGTCAGCAGGTCAAACGGAGTAATGGTATAGGCGCGCTCCCCCGCCGCCACACGGTGCGCATTCACCCGACGTCCCGCCTCAACAGCGGCAGAAACGCCACGGGCAAAGGCCTCGTCACTCACAACGCGCCCATCGACCTCCATGCGCTCGGGATAACGCACCAGCTGCGGCGACGTATACAGCGCGGTCTTGAGCCCCTCGCCGCGAAGAATAGCAGCCGAAAAACGCGTGGTCGAAGTCTTGCCATTGGTACCGGCAACCTGAATGCAATCAAAATACTCATCCGGACGCCCCAGCTCATCGAGCATATCGACAACCGCCTCGAGCAGAGGACCAGCATCCCCAGAAATCCGCCCCGTATCAGCAGCCAGCCCAACAGCCTCATCAAACGAAAGCAACTCAAACGAGAAAGGAACGACATACGACCCAGAACGCTTAGCCATAACCCAAAGTCCCCCATAACAGAAAAAGAGACCCACCAAAAAGAATGAGCCCCTCGCGTTGACAATATCAGCCTTTATCCGCTTGCAGCGAGATCAAGGCCACAACCAAGTGGCCCCAACCTACCAGTTGTAAACAACCACGTAAGCGAACTAGGAGCGGCCCGACGCTTTGCTCGCCGCAAGTTCCGCACGCAAAGGACAGCACTTAATGTGCTGTCCGTCTTGCGCAGGACTGTCCGCAGCGGAGAGCAAAGCGTCGGGCCGCGTCCCCCAGTACCGCCTACGAGAAGTCAGCAACCTGAGCAGTCAGCGCCGCCAGGATCTCCTTGAGCTCAGCTGCACGGTCCCTCTTCTTCTGGACCACCGCGGGCGCGGCCTTGGCCACAAAGCCCTCGTTCGCGAGCGTCTTCTCGCAGCCGGCGAGCTCCTTCTGGGCCGCGGCAATCTCCTTCTCCAGGCGCGCCTTCTCGGCCGAAAGATCAACCTTGCCCTCGAGCACCACAAAGACCTCGACGCCGCTATCAACCACGGCGATGCTCGCAGCCGGCTTCTCGACGTTGGTACCCATGACCAGCGAAGCGGTGTTGGCCAGCGGCTCAATGGTCGAGCGCAGGCTCTCGAGCTTCTCGATGTCCTCGGCACCGGCGCGCACGACCACGTCGAGCTCGGCCTTGGGGCTCAAGCGATAACGCGAACGCGTGGCGCGGGCGGCGGAAACGACCGTGCGGCACAGCTCAAACGCGCGCTCGGCGTCCTCGTCAACATACTTGGCGTAGTCGGCGGGCTCCGGCCACTTGGCGATCATGAGCGCCTCGGCGCGGTTCAGGTTGCCCTCGGCGTCCAGGTCGAGCACGCTCGCCGGCATGTTGTCCCAGATCTCCTCGGTAACAAACGGCATGAGCGGGTGCATCAGGCGAATGGAGGTGTCGAGCACAAAGATCAGGTTGCGCTGGGCCTGCAGACGGCCCTCGCCCTTCAGGCGGGCCTTGGTGACCTCGACGTACCAGTCGCAGACCTCGTTCCAGAAGAACTGCTGCACGCCGCGGGCCATGTCGCCAAAGGTGTAGTTCTCAATACCCTCGGTGACCATCTTCACGGCCTTGGCCAGGCGGCTGAACATCCAGGCGTCGGCCGGCGTCTCCACGACGGGCTCGCCGGGCGTGTAGCCCTCCATGTTCATAAGCAGGAAGCGGCTTGCGTTCCAGATCTTGGTCACAAACGACTTAGCCTGGTCGGTACGCGGGCTGTCGATAAGCTTCTTGGTCTTCTTATCGATGTTCGCATCGAACTTGACGTCCTGGTTGTTGGTGCACAGCGTCAGCAGGTTGTAGCGCATGGCATCGGCGCCGTACATGCCAATGAGGTCCATGGGGTCAACACCGTTGCCCTTGGACTTGGACATGCGGCTGCCGTCCTTGGCAAGAATCGTCGGGTAGATGACGACATCCTTAAACGGCACCTCGTCCAGGAAGTACAGCGAGCTCATGACCATGCGGGCGACCCACAGCGCGATGATGTCGCGCGCGGTGACGAGCGCCGTCGTGGGATGATGGCCCTCGAGCAGCTCCGGCTTTTGCGGCCAGCCCTGCGTGGCGAAAGTCCACAGCTGCGAGCTGAACCAGGTGTCCAGCACGTTCTCGTCCTGATGCACGTGATGACCGCCGCACTTGGGGCACACATCGGTGTCCTCGGTCAGGGCATCCTCCCAGCCGCAGTCCTCGCAGTAGAACACGGGGATGCGGTGGCCCCACCACAGCTGGCGGCTGATGCACCAGTCCTTGAGGTTCTCCATCCAGGTGGTGTAGGTCTGCGTCCAACGCGCGGGGTGGAAGGTGACCTTGCCGGAGTTGACGGCGTCGAGCGCCGGCCCCTTGAGCTTGTCGACGGCCACAAACCACTGCTCGGACAGCCACGGCTCAAGCGCGGCGTCGCAGCGGTAGCAGTGCATGACGGAGTGATCGAGGTCCTCGACGTGATCGAGCAGGTCGTGCTCCTCGAACCACTTGATGACGGCCTCGCGGCACTCGTCGCGGTTCATGCCGGTGAACTCGCCATAGCCCTCGACGACCACCGCGTGCTCGTCAAAGATGTTGATCTGCGGCAGGTCGTGGGCCTGACCCATGGCGTAATCGTTGGGGTCGTGGGCCGGGGTAACCTTGACAAAGCCGGAGCCAAAGTTGGCGTCGACATGCCAATCCTCAAAGATGGGAATCTCGCGGTCGACGATGGGGAGCTTGACGGTCTTACCCACAAAGGCGGCCTTCTCGGGGTCCTTCGGGGAAACGGCGACGCCCGTGTCGCCGAGCATGGTCTCGGGGCGCGTGGTGGCGACGACGATGTAGTCCTGGCCGTTGACCGGCTCGGTCAGCGGGTAGCGCAGGTGCCACAGGTGGCCCTTCTCGTCCTTGTACTCGGCCTCGTCGTCCGAGATAGCGGTGGTGCAGTTGGGGCACCAGTTGACGATGCGCTTGCCACGGTAGATCAGGCCGTCGTGGTACCAGTCGCAAAAGACCTTGCGTACGGCCTGCGCGTAGTCCTCGTCCATGGTAAAGCGCTCGTTATCAAAGTCGACGGAGCAGCCCATACGCTTGATCTGCTCGACGATGATGCCGCCGTACTCGTGGGTCCAATCCCAGCAGGCATCGACGAACTTGTCGCGGCCAATCTCCAGACGACTAATGCCCTCGCTCTTGAGCTTTTTGTCGACCTTGGTCTGCGTGGCGATACCGGCGTGGTCGGTACCCAAGACCCAGCGCGTGGACTTGCCGCGCATACGGGCCATACGGATGATGGCGTCCTGGATGGAGTCGTCGGTGGCGTGGCCCATGTGGAGCTTGCCGGTCACGTTGGGAGGCGGAATGGTGACGGTGCAGTCGCCCACGCCCTCGCGGCGCTTATAGTAGCCGCCGTCGAGCCACTTCTGCAGGATCGCCGGCTCGTTGGTCGACGGATCGTAGTTCTTGGGCATCTCTTCCATATATCTCTCCCTTGCCCGTCGGCGTGTCCGCCTGCTTGGTTTTCGCTCGGTCAGGTCCTGACTCGCACGAAGAGCACATTAAGTGCTCTTCGGCTCGTGCGGAATCTACGAAAACCAAGCAGGCGGACACGCCTTAGGTATCGATTACTTCAGTCTGAAGGTACTAACTTGACAATCTCACAGAATAGCACAGGCATACCTGCCGAAAAGGGACAGGTTTATTTTGGTAGGTTTTATCAGGGGAAACGACATTTGCCCATATAAAACCGACCAAAATAAACCTGTCCCTAAATGGCAGGCCCCGCGGTGGTTGCCGCGGGGCCTGGATTCAATCTATTTACCCGTAGATGCGCTGGGGCTGCTCTTCGCCCTTTACGGAGGCTTCGGTCACGACGACCTTGGAAACGCCATCCTCGCTGGGGAGGTCGAACATCGTCTGCTGCAGCACGTCCTCGCAGATGGAGCGCAGGCCGCGGGCGCCGGTCTTGCGGGCGAGCGCCATGCGGGCGATCTCGTGCAGGGCCGCGTCCTCAAACTCAAGTTCAACGTCCTCGAGCTGGAACATCTTGCGGTACTGACGCACCACGGCGTTCTTGGGCTCGGTCAGAATCGACACCAAGTCGTCCTCGTCGAGCGCCTGCGTCTGGGTGACGACGGGCGTACGTCCCACAAACTCGGGGATCATGCCAAAGGCGTTGAGGTCCTGCGGGAGCACCTGGCGCAGCAGGTCGTTCTCGTCGACCGAGGTGGGGCCGGCGATCTCGGAGTTAAAGCCCACGCCCTTGTTGCCCACGCGGTCGGCGATGATCTTGTCCAGACCCACAAAGGCACCACCGCAGATGAACAGGATGTTGGTCGTGTCGATCTGCAGCAGCTCCTGCTGAGGATGCTTGCGGCCGCCGGTGGGCGGAACACTTGCCACCGTGCCCTCAAGAATCTTAAGCAGCGCCTGCTGAACGCCCTCGCCCGAAACATCGCGGGTGATGGAGAGGTTCTCGGCCTTGCGGGCGATCTTGTCGATCTCGTCCACGTAGATAATGCCAACCTGTGCGCGCTCAATGTCGCCATCGGCGGCGTTGATGAGCTTGAGCAGGATGTTCTCCACGTCCTCGCCAACGTAACCTGCCTCAGTAAGCGCGGTGGCATCGGCGATGGCAAACGGCACCTCGAGGATGCGCGCAAGCGTCTGGGCGAGCAGGGTCTTGCCGGTACCAGTGGGACCGAGCAGCAGGATGTTGGACTTGGCGAGCTCCACCTCATCCATATCATCGTCGAGTTGCGAGTCCAAGCCGTCGTCAAAGGCAGACACCGCAGCACCGCCCTCGATCACGCGACGGTAATGGTTGTACACGGCAACCGACATGGCACGCTTGGCGTCCTCCTGGCCCATAACATAGGCCGAAAGCTCGTCATAGATCTCGTGCGGCGTCGGCACATGTGTAATGACCTGACGGGCATCATCCTCGAGCTCAAAGCCCTCGGCCTCGGGGTCAACGGCGGGCTGGGACGCAGCCTGGCCGTGATCGTTGAGGAAGCCCGGCAGCTTGCCGTTGCGGGCAGCGTCCATAAAGTCCGAAGCCAGCGACTCCTCCAAGATCTCGGAGCAGGCGGCGACGCACTCGTCGCAGATAAAGATGTTGGTCGGGCCCTTCACCAGACGGCGAACCTGCCCCTGCTCTTTTCCACAGAAGGAGCAGCGGATGGGGTTGCCGTTCTCGTCGAAGTTGTCCTGCATGTTACCGGCCATCCTAGGCGTCCTTCGCGGCAAGGTCGCGCGAGGTGACGATACGGTCGATCAGGCCGTAGTCGAGGGCCTCGGCAGCGGTCAGGTAGTTATCGCGCTCGGTATCGGCCTGGACCTTCTCGATGGGCTGACCCGATGCGTCGGACAGGATCTGGTTGAGCTCGCGACGGGTCTTTTTGATCTCCTCGGCCACGATCTCGATTTCGGTCTGCTGGCCCTGGGCACCGCCACTGGGCTGGTGAATCATGACCTTGGAGTGCGGCAGGCAGAAGCGCTTGCCCTTGGCGCCGGCCGAAAGCAGCACGGCGGCCATAGACGCGGCCATGCCGACGCAAATGGTCGAGACCTGCGGCTTAATGAAGTTCATGGTGTCAAGAATCGCCAGACCGGAGTAGACCTCGCCACCGGGCGAATTGATGTAGAGCGAGATATCCTTCTCGGCATCCTGGCTCTCAAGATGCAGCAGCTGGGCAACGACCAGGTTGGCGCTGACGGAGTTGATCTCCTCGCCCAAGAAGATGATGCGGTCGTTGAGCAGGCGCGAATAGATATCGTAGCTGCGCTCGCCGCGCGGCGTCTGCTCGATAACGTATGGCACGAGGGCGGAATCGAACTTAGCGATCATACGCATCTCCATTTCTCTCTTGCGGACCAAATAGGTTCTAGATAAACGTACGGTGCCCGCATGCTATGCATTGGCTGGCACCGTACGAAGCAACCGGATAACCGGTGTATAACTTTACCCCATCACGGGCGCACCCATGCGCTCGCGGGCAAGGTGGCGAGAATTACTCGGCGTCCTTGGCGGTCTCGTCGACCTCGGTCACCTTGGCGTTCTCGACCAGGTGGTCGACAGCCTTGGAGCGACGGATGGACTCGCGGACGGCAGGCATGCGGCCATCGGCGATGAACTCGGCCTTGGAAGCCTCGACGTCCTTGACGCCAGCCTTCTCGAACTCGGCGTTGATGTCGTCCTCGGTGACCTCAATCTTGAGCTCACGGGCGAGGGCGTCCAGAGCCAGGGACTCACGGGCAACGTCGTTGGCCTGCTTGTGAAGGTCGCCGATGAACTGCTCCATGGTCAGGCCGGAAGCGGGCAGCCAAGTGTCCAGGGTCATGCCGCGGGCAGCGAGGTTGGACAGGAAGTTCTGGCCAAGCTCCTCAAAGACGGACTGCTCGTAGTCGGCATCCATCTCGTCGAGCTGCAGGCGCTCGGCGAGAGCGGAGACGCAACGGTTCTCCTTCTCGGCCGGCAGGCGGGAAGCCTTGTCCTGCTCGATCTCGATCTTGATGGCGTCGCGCATGGCATCGATGCTGTCGAAGCCAAAGTCGGACTTGACGAGCTCGTCGGTGAGCTCGGGGGTGTTGCGGACCTTGATGCCCTTGACGGTGACCTCGACGGTGTGGGTCTCGGCCTCCTCGCCCTCCTCGACCTCGTCGGTCCAGGTAACGGTCTTGACGTCGTCAACGTTAGCGCCGATCAGGGCCTCGTTGAACTCCTTGGGGTTGCTGTCGCTACCGGCGATGAGCATACGGCCCTCGGCGGCAAAGTTGTCAGCGTTCTCGACGGCCTTGAGGTCGACGGTGACGTAGTCCTCGGCCTCGACGGCGCGACCCTCGACGCCCTCGAAGGTGGCACGGTAGTTGAGGAGCATCTCGACCTGGTTGTTGATCTCGGACTCGGTGACCTCCGCGGGGGGCATCTCGATCTCGACAGCGTCGAAGGAGGAGAGCTCAGCAGCAGGACGCAGGGAGAACTCGACGGTGTAGGTGTAGTCCTCGTGATCCTTGGCGAGGTCGAGCTCCTTGTAGTCACCGTTCTTGGTGGGGACGATGTCCAGCTCGTTGAGGACGGCGGGCTCGTTGGCGGCGATCAGGTCGTTGGTGGCCTGAGCGAGGGTAGCCTCGGCGCCAAGTGCGGAGTCGATGACCGGACGGGGAGCCTTACCGGCACGGAAGCCCGGGAAGCGGCACTTCTTGGCGGTGTCCTTGTAGGCCTTCTTGATCGCGGCGTCGACGTCAGCGGCCGGGATGGTGACCGTAGCGGTGAGCTTGGCGTCCTTGACGTCAGAAGCGGTGATGTTCAACACGTTCCTCCTCATACTGCCCAGCTTATCTGAGGTGCTGGTACCTTTATGCAACAAAGTGTCGCGACGGCCGAGGCCGACGCTGGTGCGTTGGTGCGGGCGAAAGGACTCGAACCTTCACGGGAATCCCACCAGAACCTAAATCTGGCGCGTCTACCAATTCCGCCACGCCCGCATGAGCGCACAGACTAGGAATGATAGCAGATACGAACGACAAGCGCACGCACACCTTTTACAAGCTCACGACCTCACCACGAGTGCGCATCGGATCCCCCGCCGCCCCATCGAAGTTGCGGTGGAATAGGGACTGTTTGGGGCTCCAGTCCTCCAAAACAGTCCCTATTCCACCACAACTTCGGCGGGACTCGGCAGCCTGGCGATGCTGGCCATGCGCCGGAAAGCGTGTCCCGGTTTGGGGCCTCGGAATGGGATGTAATTTCCGCTATAGCCATCAACCGGAAACTGCAACCCGTTTTGAGCCCCTATTCCGGGATGCACTTTCCGCCAGGGGCCTCAAACGGAAACCGCATCCCGCAATTCGGACGAAAAGCGGGATGCGGTTTCCCCGGGCTTGCCAAAGGGCGGCGGCGCCTCGTCTACTCCCCCAGCAGGGCCTTCTCGGGCGTGATGGGCAGTGAGCGAACCTGATGGCCGGTGGCGTGCGCCACGGCCGAGGCAACGGCGGCGAGCGGCGTGTTGATGACGACCTCGCCGATCGACTTGGCGCCAAACGGGCCCGTCGGCTCGTAACTCGGCTCAAAGGCCACGCGAATGCTGCCGATATCCAGGCGCGTGGGCAGCTTGTAGCTCATAAAGTTGCCGGTGCGCAGGCGGCCGCGGTCATCGTGCTCAACAATCTCGTAGAGCGCGTGACCGATACCCTGGGCAATGCCGCCCTCGGCCTGGACGCGCGCGAGCGCCTCGTTGATCACGGTGCCGCAGTCGACGGCCGCCGCGTAGTCCACCACGGTCACCTTGCCGGTGGCCTTGTCGACCTCGACCTCGGCAATGCCGGCCATAAACGGCGGAGGCGAAACGGACAGGCAGGCAGAGGCATGCGAGGTGAGCGCGTCGCCGCCCGCGATGTTCTTGACGCACAGGTTGGCAAAGTCGCGCAGCGTGAGGTAGCGGTTCTGCTCGCGCGCGGCACGCTCGTCGGACAGACGAACGTACTGCCCATCGAAGACCACGTCGGCGGCGTCCACATCCCACATCTGGGCTGCCTTGGCGCAAATCTTCTCACGGAGCTCGCTCGCAGCGTTCTTGGCGGCAAGGCCCGTCACGTACGTTCCCGAGCTCGCGTACGAGCCGGCGTCGAACGGCGACACGTCGGTGTCCACGCCGCGCACCACGATCAGCGAGCTCTCAACGCCCAGCTCCTCGGCGGCAATCTGCGCCAGGATCGTGTCGACGCCCATGCCGTTATCGGTGGCGCCGGTGCCGATGGTAATGAATCCATCCTCTTCCAGGCGCATGTCGATGCCGGCGATATCCACGTTGGAAATGCCCGATCCCTGCATGGTGAGCGCGCAGCCCAGAGCACGCACGCGATCGCCCAGGTCAACGGCCAGCGGCTTGTCGCGCCAGCCGATCATGTCCATTGCGCGCAGCAGGCAGCGGTCGAGCGCGCAGGCGTTGAGTTTCTCGTTGTAGTACTGCGGCATGATCTCGCCCTCGCGCACGATGTTCTTAAGGCGCAGGTCGGCGGGATCCATGTGCAGCATGTCGGCGAGCTCGTTGACGGCGCTCTCCACGGCAAACTGGCCCTGGGTGGCACCGTAGCCGCGATACGCGCCGCCGCGGTTGGTGTTGGTGTAGACGGCGTCCCAGCTAAAGCGGCTCGCCTTCACATGGTTGTAGATGGGCAGGCTTTTGTGGCCCGAGAGGCCGATCGTCGTGGTGGCATGCTCGCCATAGGCGCCGGCGTTGGACAGCGTGTGCAGGTCGATGGCCGTGATGGTGCCGTCGTTCATGGCGCCCAGCTTGACGGTCATCTGCATCTGATGTCGCGAGTTGCCCGCGGTGATGGTCTCCTCGCGGGTGTAGCAGCAGTAGCTCGGACGACCGGTCTGCTGGGTCACGAACGCCACGAAGATCTCGCAGCAGCCCGTCTGCTTGGAGCCAAAACCGCCGCCGATGCGCGGCTTGATGACCTGCACCTGCGACTGCGGAATGTCGAGCGACTGCGCGACCATGCGGCGCACGTGGAAGGGCACCTGCGTAGAGGTGGTCACCGAGATGCGCCCAAACGCGTCGGTCGTCGCGAAGGCGCGGAAGGTCTCCATGGGCGCGGTCTGCGTGGCCTGGCTGGTGTAGGTGCGGGTGAAGACGATGTCACTCTGGGCGAATGCCTCGTCGAGGTTGCCAAAATCGCTGGTACCGCTGCACACCAGGTTGCGGGGCACGTCGCCGCCCTGCGGGAACATAAAGGTCACGTCGCCCTCGGGGTGAACCACGATGTCGTTATCGAGCGCCTGGGTAAAGTCGAGCAGCGGCTCGAGTACCTCGTAGTCGACCTTGATGAGCTTGAGCGCCTTGTCGGCGGCCTCCTCGGTCTCGGCAGCGACGATCGCCACCTCCTCGTTTTGGTAACGGACGAGGTTCTCGAGAATCAGGCGGTCGTAGGGACTCGGCTGCGGATAGCTCTGGCCGGCAATGGTAAAGCGGCGCTTGGGCACATCCTCGTAGGTGTAGACGCCCACGACGCCGGGCACCCTCAGGGCGCGCGACGTATCGATGGAGCGGATCTTGGCGCGGGCATACGGGCTGCGCTTGAGCTTAACGATAAGCGCGCCGGCGGGCACCATGTCGCCCGTGTAGACGGGACGGCCCTCGAGCAAGGCCTTCGAATCCTTCTTGGGCTGCTTGTGGGTGATCTGCTTGTACGCGACACCGTCGCAGCTCGTGTCGTTGACGGGCAGCTCGGGCATCTCGAAGCCCACCTGCACGCCGGACTCGTTGAGGAAGCGCACGATAGCACGCAGCTGGCTCTCGTAGCCGCTGCAGCGGCACAGGTTGCCGGCGAGCTGGCGCGAGAGCTCCTCGCGCGTGGCGACGAGGCTCGGGTCCTCCTTGGCGGCGCGGGCAAGCGCCAGCACGTTCATGATAAGGCCGGGGGCGCAAAAACCGCACTGCTCGGCGCCTTCGGCAGCCATCGCACGGGCGAGCGCCTCAGACTCGGCCTTGAGGCCCTCGAGCGTAGTGATGGAGCGACCCTCGACGCGCGCGGCGGGAACCGAGCAGCTCAGCACCGGGTCGCCGTCGAGCCACACCGTGCACAGGCCGCAGTTGGTGGTCTCGCAGGCGCAGCGCACCGACGCGCAGCCCTGCTCGCGCAGCAGCGCAAAGAGCATGGTATCGGGGGCAATCTGAACCTTGACCTTACGGCCGTTGAGCGTAAAGGAAAGATCGATGAGTTTGGCAGCCATTAGCGCACCTCGCTAGAATCGACGCCGGGCACGCGGCGGCAGGAATACTCGTCCGTGGCAAACTTAGGCACTTGCACGGTCTCGAGCTCGCGGGCAAGCGCGGCCGAAAGCTCGATGCCGGCGGCGCGGCGCACGGCCTGGATGGCGAGCGGGGCCGAGATGCGGCGACGGTAGTCGGCTGAGCCCCACAGGTTGGTGCCGTAGCTCAGCGTGCGTACGGAAGCGGCCAGGGCGCGCAGCTCGTCCTCGGAAGGCTGCTCGCTCAACAGGCCGCACGCCTCGCCCTGCAGCAGGGTCGCGCGCAACGGGCGGGCACCCACGGTGACATGCCAGCTGTTGTCCCACCAGGCGACGGTGACGTTGAGCGAGGGGAAGTCGGTCGCGGCCTTGCGCACGGCCTCGTAGCTCGCACGGTAATCGTGCTTAACGACCACCACGTGCTCGATCACGTCGCGCACGTAGCCCATGTCCACGAACTCGGCGAGCGGCACGCGACCGGCGCCCGTCAGCTCAACATAGGAATCGAACGCGAGAAAGGCGGAGAGAACGTCCGAGAAGCCAAAGCGACCGTAGATGCTGCCGCCCACCGTGGCGGTATTGCGCAGCTGCACGCCCACAATGTCGTGGACAGCAAACTCAAAGACATTGTTGACAAGCGCGTTGAGCCCGGCATGACGCTCGAGCTGGCGCAGGGTGCACATGGCACCGATGCGAAACTCGGTCTCGGTCTCCTCGATCTGATCGAGTCCGCAGGCCGAAAGGTCAATCGCCGTCGCCACGCGACGCGAACCCAGGCGCATCCAGATGCCGCCGCCCACAATCTTGTTGTTGCGGTTCTTCTGTAAGAGCTCATAGGCTTCGGCCGCGTTTCCAACACGGACGTAGGTACCGAACTTGAGCACGTTCTCCCCCATCTCTTCACTTGTCCAGTACTTTTAAGTGTACCAAACGAGGGGCCGCACACCGTTTTAGGACAAAATCCACCCACCCATCCATAACTTGCGGTGATATACGGACTGATTAGCCGTTCTGGGACGCAAAACAGTCCGTATATCACCGCAAGTTATGAGGAGTCCTCCGGGATAGAAAAAGCTCCCAGCCAAGATGACTGGGAGCCTTCTGCGATGCTATATCAAGCGAAGATTTAGCAGACGCCCTGAGCGAGCATGGCATCGGCGACCTTAAGGAAGCCGGCGATGTTGGCGCCCATGACAAAGTTGCCCTCCTGGCCGTACTCCTTGGCGGTGTCGTCCACGTTGTGGAACATGCCGCGCATGAGCTGCTCGAGCTTGCCGTCGACCTCCTCGAAGGTCCAGGACAGGTGCTCGGCGTTCTGGCTCATCTCCAGGCCGGACACGAGCACGCCACCGGCGTTGGCAGCCTTACCGGGCATAAAGGCGACGCCGTGCTCCTGGAAGTAGGTCGTGGCCTCGATGGTCGTGGGCATGTTCGCGCCCTCGCCGACCACCTTGCAGCCGTTGGCGACGAGTGCCTGGGCGTCCTCGAGCAGCAGCGTGTTCTCGCGAGCGCAGGGCAGCGCGATATCGCAGGGAAGCTGCCACACGCCACGGCCGTCACCCTCATGCCACGTGGCATTGGGCTTCTCGTCGACGTACATAGCGAGCGTAACGCCCTTGTCGTGGCCGGAGCGCTTCTTGTTGTAGACATGCTCGAGCACGGTGTAGTCGATGCCGTCGGGATCCTCGACCCAGCCATGGGTGTCGGAGCAGGCCAGCACCTTGCCGCCGAGCTGGGAGACCTTCTGGACCGCGTAGATGGCGACGTTACCGGAGCCGTGAACGACGACGTTCTTGCCCTCGAAGGAGTCGCCGCGGCTCTTGAGGTACTCGTCCACAAAGTAGGCCAGGCCGTAGCCGGTGGCCTCGGTACGGGCGAGCGAGCCGCCAAAGGAGAGGCCCTTGCCGGTAAGGACGCCGGTCCACTCGTTGGTCAGGCGCTTGTACTGACCGAACAGGTAGGCAACCTCGCGGCCGCCAACGCCCAGGTCGCCGGCGGGAACGTCGGTGTTGGGACCAATGTGGCGATAGAGCTCGGTCATGAAGGACTGGCAGAAGTGCATGATCTCGTTGTTGGACTTGCCCTTGGGGTCAAAGTCGGAGCCGCCCTTGCCGCCGCCCATGGGAAGGGTGGTCAGGCTGTTCTTGAGGATCTGCTCCAGACCCAGGAACTTGAGCATGCCCAGGGTGACCGTCGGGTTAAAGCGCAGGCCGCCCTTGTAGGGTCCAATGGCAGAGTTGAACTCGACGCGGTAGCCGCGGTTGACCTGGACCTTGCCCTGATCGTCGACCCAGGGGACACGGAACATAACGATGCGCTCGGGCTCGACAAGGCGCTCAAGCAGGGCGGCCTCCTCGTACTCGGGATGGGCGTCGAGCGCCGGCTGGATGGTGCCGAGAATCTCGGTCGCGGCCTGGATGAACTCAGGCTGCTCGGGATAGCGGGCCTTGAGCTCGTCGAGAACTTTCTGCGTGTAGCTCATGCTTCCTCCAATTGATGGAAAAGAAAAGTATCGTTCGAGGCGCCCCATGCGCCGCGAGCTTTATCGATTATGGATAATATCGCACTGTTGCAGCAAAGTTACGCATAAGCCGACGAGCAGATGTTTCGTTTTGATTACGATGCAGGTAGAAGCGTTTTTGAGTGCCTGACGTGCAAAACCTGTGTTTCAAACCTGTTTCGTCCACGTGTTCCAAACCACAACAAAGGTGCCTGTCCCCAATGTGGTGGTGTGGTGGTTAGAGGACGAGCTGATGGTAGTCGGCGGGGGTTATGCGGCCCTCGGTGGCGGCGCGGAAGGCGGCGAGCGCATCGCCCGAGAACGGCATGGCCCAGCACAGGCCGCAACCTTCGGTAATGGAGCCGGGCAATGGCATGATGCGCCCGGGCACGCCGGCATCCAGGCACAGCTGCTCGCATTCCATCACATCGAAGGTGCTATCGAACGAAACGATGATCTTGCGTTCATGGTCGAGAGCATCACCGGATGGGCCTTCGCGGTGTGAATCGCGATACGCCGCGGCGGCCGCTTCCTCTTCCGCAGTATGTCCACAGCCACCGCAACCGCAGGTACAGGGTTCGGACCCGTCGCAAGTGCAAGGTTCTCCCGTGTCGGGACAAATATCGTGAGACATGGCAACTCCAATCGTCTAGGCGAGTAACTCGGCCGCCGCAAACTCCTCGGGCGTATTGACGTTCTCGAAGCAGAGCGTCGAGCCCGCGGCCTTAACGATCTGCGGCTCATCCATATAACCGGCCTGAACGCGATTGATCAGGCAGCGAATGCGCTGTCGGTCGCAGGAGAGCAGCTCTTGGGCAACCGGCGCACACGCGTCACGGCGCCAGACGGCGCAAAGCGGCTCAATTCCCCGCTCCTCGCGCGGCACGCACACGTCGAGCACCTCGGCCTCAACACGATCGGCAAGCACGCCGATGAGTTCCGGCGAGACAAACGGCATATCGCAGGCGACGATCGCCACGAGCGGCAATCGCGCCGCGGCCAACGAGCTCGCGATGCCGCGCATAGCGCCCGCCGGCCCCTCAAGGTCCGGAACTATTCGCGGCGCAAGGCCGCCAAACGCGCGCTCCTCAAGATAGGCAAGCTCGCTGGGACGCGAAGTCGTCACGATCAACTCGCCGGCAACTGGCGCCAGCCGACCCAGCACGCGCTCGATGAGCGGTTCGCCGCAAAACGTCATGCGCGCCTTATCGCGGCCCATGCGTGAGGACAGCCCGCCCGCTTGGACGACGCAAGAAAGATCGACCCGTCTTACGGTAGTCATACGGCAAAACACCTCCATCGGCATGCTCGAAACCCGACACACGAAGCCAAATACCGCCGCAGAAATAGCAGCGCTACGAAAAGCTCGTGCAAAAACAAAACAGCGCCTTTGCGGCACGCAGCAAGACCGCGAGCACAAAAGCGCTGGTAGCGTATGGCGGGAACGTATGTGAATCGAACACATCCAAGACGTTTTGCACGCCTCGCAACGGTTTTGAGGACCGCGGAGCCCACCGGAGCCCATCCGTTCCCAAGTGCGGCGGTATTTTACCAAACCGAGCAGCCAATCTAGCGCAGGGAGCGCAGGCCGCCAGAATCCTTGTCGAGCACCGTAAAGCGCACGGCATCTAGGTGCTCCAAGATGCTGATTGCACGTTTGCGCGACACACCCAGGGCCTCGCGCAGCACGCTCGTGGTGGCTGCACCGCCGGCTGCCTCAATGGCGGCGGCAACAAGCTCGCGCGCATGGGCCTCGGCGGCAGCGGACAGGGCAACGTCGCGCTCGACCTTAACGATCGAGCGATTGAGCGAAAGCTCGCGCAGGGCACGCGTCATGGTGTCGCGATCGAGCTGCAACTGCTCGCCCACCTCGGGCAATATCGGTGCATCGAGGCCGGCTTCGTCCAGCAAGGCAACGATACGTTCGCAGGCCTCGCGCACCACGCGTGCCGCCGCGGCGGCCGAATGCGGATCGAATACCTCGGCGCCCTCAGCGGCGCACACGCCGCGCGAGCAGCCCTCGGCAATCAGAGCCGCGGCAACGCCTTCATCAGCGGCAGGCCACGCAGCATGGGCAACGGCGCCGGGCGTAAAGCCCGTCTCCTTGGGAGACGCCGCATGCATGGCTGACAGGGTCGTCGCCAGTGCATCCATCGCGGCGTCGAGCGCGGAAGAATCTGCATACAGCGAGCCACCCGAGCCAGCAAGCGCGCAAGCAGCGCCCTGCGCCACCAGCCCGCGCAGCGCCGCCTCAGCCTCACCGGCAACAAGATCGAGCGCCGCGGTAACATCGGCAGCCGCAACCGGCAGCGCTTGCAGCGCCAGCCACGCATCCACAGCGCCCTCAATATCTCCGGCCTCGAGCGCCGCATACAGCGCACGCTCCCCTTCGGCAAGCTCGCGAGAGCGGCGGCAGCGAGAAAGCAGCACGCGCCCGCCGCCGATAAGCATCACGGGCGAATAGGACAGCACCACGGCATGGTCTCCGGCACGCAGCGGCAGCGGATCATCCAGGCGCACCTGCACGGTACGGGTCTCGCCCACCGCCATGGGGGCCTCGCCCTCCAATAGCATGATGCGGCCGACGACCTCGGCCGTGCCGGCCATCACATGCACACGCGCGCCCGACTCGAGCACGCGCGGCTTGGCGCCCTCGCGGCCGAGGTAGGTGAACGTCATCATAAAGCGCAACGTCTGGCCAAAGCGGTCCGCAACGCCCAGCATCTCGCCACGGTCAAGCGCCGCGGCACCGTCACCAACTAGGTTGAGCGCCACACGCTGACCAGGCAGCGCGCGCGGCGTATCGCCATGCACCTGAATCCCGCGCACGCGACAGACCGTACGCGACGGCAAGGCCATCAGCTCGTCGCCCACCGCAACCGGCGCGTCGTGCAGCGTTCCCGTTACGACAGTACCGACGCCCTTGATCGTAAAGCAGCGGTCAATCGGCAGGCGCGGCGCGGCATCGCCACGATCGGCACGCTCGCGACAGGAATCCCAGCAGGCACTTACCTGCTCGTCGAGCACCGCAAGGAGCCCGTCGATCCCCTCGCCCGTCTTAGACGACACGGGCACAATCGGCGCGCCCGCAAACACGGTACCCGACAAAAAGTCATCGACATCGAGCTCGGCAAGCTCGGTCATCTCGGCATCGGCCAGATCGCGCATGGTCAGCGCCACCACCATGTGCGTGACACCCAGCAACTCCAGTACATGCACGTGCTCACGCGTCTGCGGCATCACGCCCTCAACGGCAGAGACCACCAGCACGGCAACATCGATACCCGTGGCGCCCTGCACCATGGCGCGCAAGTAATGCGCATGCCCCGGCACGTCGACCAGGCCGACGATCTTGCCACTCGGCAGTGCCAGCTCGCCAAAACCCAACTCCACCGTCATGCCGCGACGACGCTCGACCTCCAGGCGATCGGGATTCTTGCCGGTCAACGCCTCGATCAGTGCGGACTTACCGTGGTCAACGTGGCCCGCCGTGCCAACGATAACGGGACACTCCACCAGCGCTTGAACCTCACTCATCATGCGACCGCCTTCTCAACGCACGCGACGAGCGTCGATGCCGCCGTCTCGATATCGCGGTCGCCCACGAGCGTGCGCACATCAAACAGAATGCGGTCGTGCGAGGCGCGCGTGACGACCGGCGTATCGAAGTCTTGGACGAGCGAGCGCTTGAGCGCATCGACGGACAGGCGCCCGTCAACCGGGCAGACGGCCACGCACATCGTGGGCAACTCCACGGTAGGCAGCGAGCCGCCGCCGGGAGTCGACGACTCCTCGACGATTTCCACCTGCACGGCGCACGGGCAGCCAGCCTTATCGAGGCCTGCCACCATCAGCTCGCGCAGCTTGCGTGCGCGACGCTCCAGATGAGCCTGCGGAAGCGTGAGCATGTTGAGCACCGGTACCTCGCGATGGGCAACATCGGCGCCGTCCATGTAGATGCGCAGCGTAGCCTCGAGCGCCGCCAGCGCGAGCTTGCCCGGGCGCAGGGCGCGCATAAGCGGATGCGACCCGCAGGCCTGGACCAGATCGCAACGGCCCATGATAATGCCCGCCTGTGCGGCACCGAGCAGCTTATCGCCCGAGCATGACACGATATCGAGCCCCGCCGCGACCGAAGCCGGCGTGGTTTCTTCGCCTCCGCGCACCAAGATGTCGTCGGGCAACAGCGCGCCCGACCCCTGGTCCTCGTAGAACAGCAGGCCATGCTTGTGGGCCAGAGCAGCAAGCTCCCGAGAGCCTACCTCCTCGTGAAAGCCCTCGATGCGATAGTTGGAAGGATGGACCTTGAGGATCATGGCCGTATCGGGTGTGATGGCTTGCTCATAATCTGCCAGGTGCGTGCGGTTGGTGGCGCCGACCTCGACGAGTTTGGCGCCCGAAGCCGCCATGACATCGGGGATGCGGAAGCTGCCGCCAATCTCGACAAGCTCGCCGCGGCTGACGATGACCTCTTTACCCGCGGCATGGGTGGCAAGCACCAGCAGCACCGCGGCGGCGTTGTTGTTAACGACCAGCGCGTCCTCGGCACCGGTAAGCGAGCGGATGAGCTGAGCGGCATGCTCCTTGCGCGACCCGCGCGAACAGGTGTCGACGCTGTACTCGAGCGTGCTATACCCGCGCGCGACATCGGCCACGGCTTTGGCAGCTGATTCCGCGAGCGGGGCGCGCCCCAAGTTGGTATGGATAACCACACCCGTGGCGTTGACGGCGGGACGCAGGCTCGGCAGCGCGGAGCGATGCGCACGCCACTCGATGGCCGAGGCCAGCTCGCGCTTGGAACGCGGGGCGGCGCCGGCACGAATGGCGGCGCGCTCCTCGTCGAGCTCGGCCGTGACGGCGGCATGCACCACCGCGTCGCAGGTCTCCCCCGCCGCCTTCACAACCGGCCACTCTGCGAGCAGCTCGTTGACGGAGGGAATGGCGCGCAGGCGGGCGCGCACCTCATCGGACATGTTCTGGCTATCGCTCATGTGCGACCTTTCAAAACCAAAGGTGAATCAATCGTTCGAACGTCAAACTATCAGCCAATTCGATCGGCTGAGTCAATCAATCGCTATTATCCTCGCGTGCCGCGATCTTTTCCACGCGAACGGCGTTTTCCTGGGTGAGCGCGGCGCCCGTCAACGGGTCCCAACGCAACGGTGTATGGTCGAGCGGGCCCACGCCCAAGGCTTGAGCGCCGCCGGCATCGGCACCAAACGAACGCCCGCCGGGAGCGGCCGAGGTGAAGATGCACGCCGGATGCAGATACGGCGTCGTCTCCACGCGCACGCGGTCGCGGCCCATATCGCTCACCAGCTCGACGACCTCGCCATTGGCGATACCCATGCGTGTGGCAACACCGGCATTCATCTGCACGGCGTCCAAGTCGGAACCCGCCTCGGCGGCACCTGCTGCCGCGAGCCTGCGCGAGGTATGCGACTCAAAGGGTCGATTGCCGCTAATGAGGCGAAACATCCCCGGGCTGGGCTCCACCATGGGCGCGATCCAGTCGGGCACACGACCCATGCCGGCTCGCTCCCATATGTCGCTTGCCAGCGCAATCTTGCCGCCGGCAAGCGGAATCACCGGCTCACCCGTGCGCGTCGGCAGCGCCATGCCCGTATCGGCCCAGCCGCGCTCCATGAGCTCGTCCAGATCGATCCCAAAAGGCGCCACCTGGGCAGCCGCCAGATCGTCAGACGTAAACTGGAAGTACTCGCCCACGCCACACGCCTGCGCCAGACCGGCAAAAATCTCCCGACCGGGACGTGTGTCGTCATGCTGCACGGGCAGCACGGCGTTGCGGTAGAACACGCGCGCATCGTTGGCGCCCGTCACCGTTCCCACGCCGCGGTCAGCCTCCAGATACGTTACGTCGGGCAGCACGAAGTCAGAAGCACGCGCCGTCTCGGACCAGCGAATATCAATCGTCACGAGCAAGTCGAGCTGCTGCAAAATACTCAACCAAGCCTGTGCATTGCCATAGCCCGCACCGGGGTTACTGGCATAGACGATGAGCCCACGCAAATCGCCGGCAAGAATCGACTGACCGATAGTCGTGCACAGGCCGCGCACCGGATCGACCAGCGGATAGCGCTCGGACCCCAGCTTGGGCCCGCGCGGCACCGGCGGCGTCGCAAAGCATGCGGGATCGAGGTCGCCCAACACAAGCGGCGTGGGCGGGTTGAGGGCACCGCCCGCGTGTCCGATGCAGCCCAGCAGCACGTCGACCAAGCAAATAGCGCGCGCGGTCTGGGTGCTATTGGCATACGCGATTCCGATGCCACCATGAAAACCCGCATCCACCACAGCGGCAGGCGCGGCGGCAGCGAGATCGCGCGCCGTGGCGACAATCTCTGCGGCCGGCACGTCGCACATCGACTCGGCCCACTCGGGCGTCCAAGCAGCGGCTGCCTGTGCCAGCTCGTCAAAGCCTGTGGCGTAGCGGGCAACGAACTCGTGATCGTACAGGTCCTCGACAATCAGCACGTGGGCAATACCCAACAGTAGCGCCAAGTCGCAGCCCGGGCGCACGCGGAGCCAGCGATCGGCAATAGCAGCCGAACCGCTGCGCCGGGGGTCAACCACGATGACCTTCGCCCCGCGCCGGCGCGCATCGTTGAGCGCATCAACGGCCCCCATCGTCGACGAATCGACAATGGAACGCCCCAAATACATGATGCAATCGGTATGTGCCAGGTCGGAGGCGGGACTATAACCCAGGCTGTGCTCCCAACCGGTAAGTCGGCTTACCTCGCAAGCACCGTCGGCACCGTACACGTTGGGCGAACCCAACGCATGCATAAGGCGATAGGCCCAGTAGCGGTCGAACGAGGGCACGCCGAGCGTCATGCCCAGCGCACGAGGTCCGCGCTCGTCAATAATCCCCAAAAGACGCTTGGCAATCTGAGCGAACGCCTCGTCCCACGAAATCGGATCGAACCCCGAGCCATCAGCTCGTCGGCGCATGGGATGCAAAATCCGGTCGCGCTCGTCAAACGGCATTGCCAGGCGATGCCGTCCGCGGGCGCAGAGGGCACGCGCCGCGCACGGATGCCCCGGCACCGGCAGCTCGGCCACCGCGCGACCGTCCTCAACGCGTGCCGCAAAGGCGCAATCGGCATAGCATCCCCCGCATGTGGTCACCACGGCGCGACCGTCACGCTTCACAGCAGATGCCATCTCGATTACCCCTTTCATCAGCCAAACACAACAGGCCAAAAGCCCGGCAACGAGCCCCAGACCCAAAAAGCCTCCCGCACGGCAACGCCCCGCGGGAGGCCCAACGTCAAACAGACGGTACCTTACGCCTCGGACTTCTTAGCGTAGATAAACCAGTAGCCGAGCGCGATCAGAACCGCGCCGCCCACGATGTTGCCCAGCGTGGCGGCGGACAGGTTAAACGCAATGCCCGCAGCGTTGAGCGAATCGGCGCCGGCGACGTCGGCACCATAGCCGCACGCGTGCATCACGGCGCCCATGGGCAAAAAGTACATGTTGGCGACGCAGTGCTCAAAACCGCAGGCCACAAAGGCGGCGATGGGCAGCAGAATGCCCACAACCTTATCGACCACGGTCTTGCCGGCGGTACCGATCCACACGGCCAGGCACACAAAGATGTTGCACAGGATGCCGCGGAAGAAGATCGTCACCCAGTCGATCGTCACCTTGCCGGCGGCGACGCTCACCATGGAATTGGCGACCGCCTCGCCGTTGAGCTTGTAAATGCCGGCCATGTACACCAAAAAGACGATGAACAGGGCACCGACAAAGTTACCGACCCATACGACGACCCAAGCCTTGAGCATCTGGACCAGGGTGATCTTTTTGCTCTTGAGTGCGCAGACCATAAGCGAATTGCCAGTAAACAGCTCGGCGCCGCACACCAGCACCAGCACCAGGCCCAGGCAAAAGCACAGGCCGCCCACGACGCGCTGGGCACCCCAGCCCAGCGTGCTGTCGCTCAAAAACACCGTAAAGAACAGGCCGCCGAAGGCGATAAACGCACCGGCGAACATTGCCAACAGAAAGGCCTTAGCGACCGGCAGGTTAGCCTTGGTCACGCCGGTGGTCTCGGTCTTGGCCTCGATCGCGGCGGGCGCCAGGCAATCGGGAGCGGGGTACTCCACCTTGGAATCTGCCATGTCAATCACTTCTTTCCTAATCAGCAGGGACAAGCACTCCTATTGCTCCTGCCCCAAGCGGACAAAGTGGGAAAAGTCGTTGGCGGCCACGGCGTCGTACACGGCGTCGACGGCCTCAAAGACCTCCGGGGACATGGGGTTATAGAACTCCGTATCGCCCGGCTGAATCCCTATGAAGACGATATCTTCGCACGATCGCTCAATCTCTTCGATCAGAATCGACAAAGGGAGCGAATGCGTGGTGAACATCGACTTACGGGCCACATCACGTTTGTCGAGCAAGCGGATGGCGCCGACGGGCAGCGCCATATCGGCGGCATCGACCAAAACCAAACGCGGCGGACGCTCACGCTTGACCTCGATGATGTCATCCTCGGGCGTCTGACCGCCATCGATGGTGTACCAGCCGGCAAGCGGCGCGTCCTCCATCTTTTTGGAGAGCACGGGGCCGGCGGCATCGTCAGCACGCAGCACGCTTCCCGCCGTGAGCACAATGCCCGCAAACGGGGCGCCGTTCACACGACCATCCACAACGCGACCCATTACTGCAACCTCCCCGTCAGATACACGCCCGACACATCGCGCACGCGTTCAATCAGATCGCGAAACTTCATTAAGAACGCGACCTGCTGGGCATGCAGGCCAAAGTCGTCATCGAACACCGAGATGCCGGCCTTGGCCGAACCGCGAAAACCGCGATCGTCGAGCAGCGTGTCGCAGGCCTCGAGCAGCGACGGCACCGCCGCCTTGTCGAGCTGGCACTCACCAAAGGAGCGGATGGCCTCGAACTTGGTTTTGGCCTCCCCCTCCGGCAGCGCGTCGAGGAGCGAATAGAACACGTTCACCGACACCGACAGGCGCGGCTCAAAGCAGTCGAGCACGCCGGTGTGGTGGCCCACGGCGAGCGTGTAGTACAGCACGTCGCAGGCCTCCTGGGGAACGTCTTCCTCGGTCTCCACAAACTTACGCGTGAGCTCATAGAAGACCACCTGGTCGGGCGTATGGCCCAGGCAGGGGTCGGCGACGCCCTCGGCGGCCTCGTCGCTTGCGCGCGAGGCATCGCCAAAAGAGCCGCCGAGCATGCCGGGGCCCGCAAAGTAACCAGAGCGGTCCGTGAGCTCCATCTAGCGACCTCCGGCCAGCACCAGATCCTGCAGCGCCGAGTAGACCTCAACGCGGCGAGGATCATCCTGCTTGTCGATGAGCAGCGCCATGGCACCGCGGATATCGCCCTTGGGCGCGCCCTCGAGCGTATCCATAAACTCGTTGGCCAGGTCGCGGCCGTAACGGTAGCCGCTCATGGCGCGAGCCTCGCGCTCGATGGCAACGCGCAGCTTGTACGGCACGCCGGGGTGCAGGATATCGGCCTGCTCGCCGGCGGCCTCCACCGTGGTCTCGGCATGGAGCTTTTGGTCCAGCAGACCGAGCGCCATGGCAAAGCCGTAGATGGTCTGCGCGGGGCTGGGCGGGCAGCCGGGGATGTAGACATCGACCGGCAAGATCTTGTCCGTGCCGCCCCAGACGCAGTAGTTATCGTAGAAGATGCCGCCGGTGCAGCCGCACGCGCCATAGGACACCACGATCTTGGGATCGGGTGCGGCCTCAAAGGCGCGCAGGGCCGGCATGCGCATGGCACGCGTCACGGCGCCGGTGTACAGCAGCACATCGGCGTGACGGGGCGAGGGCACGACCTTGATGCCAAAGCGCTCGACGTCGAAGACGGGCGTGATGGAACCGAAGATCTCGATCTCGCAGCCGTTGCAGCCGCCGCAGTCGACACGGTAGACGTACACCGAGCGTTTGATCTTCTTAAGAAGGGTCGCCTTGGCCTTCTCGATGCTCTCGTCGAGCTCGATCTTGGTCGGGCGGTACTGGAGCCGCTCGGGCAAAAGCGTGGGTTCGGCCATGGTTACTCCTCCTTCGTTTCAAAATCCATGATGATGCCCTCGACCGGTGCCGGACCGGCGGGAATCTCGGGCGCATCGGGGTTGAGCTCGCGGTCGATATACTCCGGGTTCACGCCGTGGCCGCCCAGATACTCCATGCCGGGGCCCTGGGGCTCACCGGACGCAAGCGTCTCGTTGGCAGCCATGCCGTGCGCGTTGCCGGTCTTTACGGCCGAGGCGGCGCGCAGGGCGTCGAGCTCGCGCTTGCACTCCTGGCACATACCGACGGTACGGGCGGCCTGCTCGGCCTCCATGCCGCCGGCCTTTTGCAGCAGGCGCTTGGCGTAGTCGATCTCCTTGTGCGGGGCAAACGGCTTGCCGCAACGCGAGCAGTGCTCGAGCGTATAGACGCTCTTGCTGGTGAGGTCGTCCTTGCTCATGACGGCCAGCTCAAACTCCTCGGTAAGCTTGATGGCCTCCATGGGGCAGGCTTCCTCACAGCGACCGCAGAAGATGCAGCGGCCGTAGTCGATCGACCAGGTAATGGTATCGGCCGCAAGGTCGGTGTCCATGCGAATGGCATCGGCCGGGCACGCCACGCCGCAGGCACCGCAGGCGATGCAGAGCTCGGCATTGTGCTCGGGCTTACCGCGCATGTCCTTGTTGGTGGGGAACGGCGCAAACGGGTACTTGACCGTCGCGTCGCCGGCCTTGGCGTTAACCTTCCAAAGCTTCAGCATATTAGAGCGCCTCCTCATCGAGCGGAGCGGCCATGGTGCCCTCGCCCGCGAGCGGCGACTTGTCGCGCCAGACGTTCTCGAACTGCTCCTTGTCGAGCACGTGGTCGCGCTTGGCGGCGACATCGGTCACCGTCACGCGGTCGGTGCAGGAGTAGCACGGGTCGAGCGAGCCGACGATCAGCGCCGCGTCGCCCACGGTGTTGCCGCGGAACATGTAGCGCAGGACCGGCCAGTTGCTGTACGTGGCGGCCTTGGCGCGCCAGCGGTAGCACTTCTGGTTGTTGCCGAGCATGGCCCAGTGCACGTCCTCGCCGCGCGGTGCCTCGGTGGCGCCGATGGCGTACTTGTGCGGGGTGTACTCCCAATCCGTAGTGAGGATGGGGCCCGACGGGCAGTTCTCGAGCATGGTCTCGATCATGTCGATCGAATCGTAGACCTCCTGGATGCGAACGGCGGTACGGCCGAAGGCATCGCAGGTGTCTGCCGTGGCGGCGTGCATCTTTTGGACATCCGGATCGGCGTAGCCATCGAAGGGATGGTCAAAGCGCACGTCGCGGGCATAGCCAGAGCCACGCATGAGCGGGCCGACCGGCGAGAAGTCGCGAGCGATCTTGCGGTCCAGAATGCCGATACCGCTCGTACGCTCGATAAAGTTGGGCGTGGAGAGCAGCATGTCGACGAGCTCCTGAACCTCGGAGCGCAGCTGGTGGATGGTCGTGAGCGTGGAGAGCTTCTGCTCGGCCAAAATGTCGCGACGCACGCCGCCGATCACGTTGAGGCCGTAGGTCTTGCGGTGACCGGAAAGCTTCTCGGCCAGGTCCATGGACTTCTCGCGGACGCGGAAGAACTGCTGGAAGCCGGAGTCGAAGCCCGTGTAGTGCGATGCCAGGCCAATGTTGAGCAGATGCGAGTGCAGGCGCTCAACCTCGAGCATGATAGCGCGGATGTACTGGGCGCGCGGCGGGACATGAATGCCCTGGGCGCGCTCGACGGCCTCGGCATAGGCCACCGAGTGGGCGCAGCCGCAGATGCCGCAGATGCGGTCGGCGAGGAACGTCACGGCGTCATAGTTCAGGCGCGTCTCGGCGACCTTCTCCATGCCGCGGTGCACGTAGAACAGACGGTAGTCGGCGTCGACGATCGTCTCGCCCTCGACGAACAGGCGGAAGTGGCCGGGCTCGTCGGAGGTAATGTGCAACGGGCCCATGGGGACGAGCGTGGTCTCCTTGCCCTTGGTGTCGGCCAAGAACTCGTAGTTTTCCATGTCGCTCGCGGGAGCGGGACGGAAGCGGTAATCCATGGAGTCCTTGCGCAGCGGGTACAGGCCGCTGGGCCAGTCATCGGGCAGCACCAGGCGGCGACGATCGGGCAGACCCTCGGGGATCAGGCCGAACATATCGCGCAGCTCGCGCTCGCCCCACACGCAGGCGGGGACGAACGGCGTCACGGACGGGAACGTCATCTTGGCGGGATCGACCTCGGCACGCACGGTCACCCAGCCGGGATCCTCCCCCTCCATGGAGATGACGTAGTACACGGCGTAACGGCCGCACAGGGAGCGCTCGTCGTTGCCGACAATCACGGGAATCCAGCCGTAGCGCTCGTAGTACAGGTAGTGGACGGCCTCAGGCAGACGGTCCAGCTTGACGGTGATCGTCAGCTGGTCCTCGCACTGCCACTCAACCTTCTCGATAGCGCCCGGCACTGCGGCGCGCAGGGCCTCGACGTGGCTTTCGCAACGACGAGCGTAGTCCTTCTTTTCAGGTTCTGCCATGGTGCTAATTCACCTCGCTTGTCTTGGTCTGGGAACTGAACACCATGCGGTAGAGAGGAGCCTCGTGGAGCTCTTCGACGCTCTGGTTCAAAACGACGGACGTTGCATCCTCGACGCCGCTCGTAATGGCGACCGGGGTGGCGATACCGAACCATATGACCACGATCGCGAGGGCGATCTCGGGGATGATCATGAGGGCGGGCACCTCGTGGCGCTTCATGCCCTCGGGCGCCTTGCCGAAGATGGACTTGAGCGCAATGCCGGTAAGGGCAAAGTACACGCCGGTGAGGCCGATGGCCACGAGCACGACCACCCAGATGGGACCGGACTGGATGCCGGCCACGAAGGTGAGGAACTCGGAGATGAACAGGGCGAACGGCGGGAAGGCGGCGAGCGCGAGCAGGGCGATGATGGTGAGCGCTGCCGTGACAGGAGCGATCTCGACGACGCCCTTGATCTTGTTCAGGTCGCGGGTGTGGTAGATGTGCTGGATGTTACCGGCCATGCAGAAGGCGAGCGCCTTCGTGAAGCCGTGGAAGATGCAGTGCAGCAGGCAGGCGGCGATACCGAGCGGACCACCGATACCCAGGCACAGCGCGACCACGCCGACGTTGTCGACGGAGGAGTACGCGAAGCGGCGCTTGATATCGTCCTGCTTGAAGATGCACAGGGCAGCCACCAGGATGGACAGCGTGCCCAGGATGAGCAGGAGCGTTCGCGGATAGGTGTCGCCCACCGTGATGATGGACAGGGAGTAGAAGCGGATGATCACCAGCATGGCGCACTTGAGCAG
Organism: Collinsella sp. CLA-JM-H32; assembly: GCF_040098165.1. NCBI lineage: Bacteria > Bacillati > Actinomycetota > Coriobacteriia > Coriobacteriales > Coriobacteriaceae > Collinsella > Collinsella sp. CLA-JM-H32. The sequence goes on along the minus strand of NZ_JBBNMZ010000004.1, from coordinate 91,583 downwards.
CACGCCCGAGAGCAGCGCGGAGACCGGGCTCGGAGCCTGGGAGTGCGCGTCGGGCAGCCAGGTGTGCATGGGGAACAGGCCCGCCTTGGTGCCGAAGCCGATAACGATGAACGCGAACGCGAGGCGCACGAGCATCGGGTCGAACTGGTCGGCGTAGGGCATGATGGAGGTGAGGAAGGCGGCCTCATGCGCGTTGGGCATGATATCGGCGGCGTTCGCGTAGATGAGCAGCGTACCGAACAGGCCGAAGGCCACACCGGCGGTGCAGACCATCGCGTACTTCCAAGACGCCTCGAGCGCCTGCTTGTTCTTGTAGATGCCCACGAGGAACACGGTCGACAGCGTAGTGGCCTCGACCGCCGCCCAGGTGAGGATGATGTTGTTGGACAGGCAGGCGAGCAGCATCGTGAAGACGAACAGGCTGAACAGCGCGTAGTACTGCTTGGTGCGCTCGGCCGGCATGGTCTTCTCCTCGATATCGATCTTGATATAGGAGATGGAGTACACGCCGGTGATGAACCCGATGATGCCTACCAGAAGGACGAAGATCGACGAGAGCGAATCGAGATGGAGCCACAGGCCCAAAGCGTCGATATTCTGCCCGCTCGAGAGCATGGTTCCCGCGGTGACGACCGAAAGGACAAGGGTCGCCGCGACGGAGATGGTGTTGAGCCCCGCGAAGACGTTGTAGGACGTCGTCTTGGGGAGCGCAGCCATAATCAGGGAGAACACGAGAGGACAAGCGAGCAGGGCGACCGTCAGCATTGAAACATCCATGGCCTACCCCTTCAATTCGGTCAGGTCGTGGGAGTCGAGCGACTTGGTGTCGTTCCAAATCCTCACGACGACGGCGGACATGATGATGACGGCGAAGATGGCGTCGGTGGCGATGCCGATCTCGATGATCTCGGGGGCCGTGGGCGCGAGCAGAGCGAGCGTCACGTGGCTACCGTTCTCCATAAGGCAGTACCCGAAGATTTGCTTGAGGATGTTGCGCTGGGAGATGATGCACGTGAGGCCGACGAAGAAGTGCGCGAAGCTGATGGCGAGGGCCGGAGTAGCCACCTCAGCGGTGGGCAGGCTCAGGCGCGTGACCACCGCGAAGCAGATGGCCACCTCCAGACCGGTGAGGATGATGGTCCAGGACGGCTTGATGGAGGAGGTCAGCGTGCTATCGGCAGGCGAACCCATCTTTTTGTAGGCACGGTTGAGAATGAACGGAACGAGGATCACCTTGGTGACGAAGGCCGACGCGGCCCACATGAGAAGCTCGGTGGCACCGGTGGTGAGGCCCAGGGTGAGCAGCACGCCCACCAGGACAACCGACTGGATCGCGTACCACTTAATGGCGGACGGGATGGTCTTCGAGACGACCACCATGGTGGAGGTCACGATCAGAAGACCGCCCAGGATATTGACTAACGAATAACCCATGTCCTACCTCCTAACCCATCCAACTAGAGGACAGAGGACCGGCGACGACGACCATGATCATGAGGACGACGAACACGAACGCCATGACGCGCGGAAGGGGCTGGCCGGCGGCCACGGTCTCGCTCGGCTCACCGGGCAGGACCTTACCCATCCAACGCAGGAACCATGCGAAGGTGGCGACGGTCTCGACGACCATGACGCACACGAGGACAAAGATGACCGTGTTGGTAGCACCAACCGCGAAGCCACCGGAAATGATCTGGAACTTGGAAAAGAACGTGCTCATGGGGGGCACGCCGGCGATAGCGGTCGCGGCGACCGCAAAGCCCACGCCCGTGACCGGGTACTTCTTCATGAGGCCCTGGATCTTGGGCAGCATACGGGTTCCCAGCGTGAAGCTGAGAGAGCCAGCGATGAGGAAGAACAGGGTCTTGGTGAACGCGTGGTTGAAGATGTGCTCGACGGCGCCGTTAAACGCCATCTGGCTTCCGAACACGGAGAGGCCCAGGCCAAAGAACACGTAGGCGAGCTGCGCGATCGTCGAGAAGGCGAGCAGGCGCTTCATATCCTTCTGGGGCAGGTACATGAGGAAGCCGAAGAGCATGGTCACGACGGCGTCGATGATGGCGACCCAACCGACGATCTCGGGGATATCGCCGGCGCTCGCAAGAGCGCGGGCGAACACGCACACGCCGACCTTAACCATGGACGCGCCATGAAGGTAGGCGGAAACGGGCGTGGGGGCCTCCATTGCGGAGGGCAGCCACATGTAGAGCGGGAACTGGGCGGACTTGGCCCAAGCAGCGAACAGGATGAGCAGCAGCACGACGGTCTTCATACCGGAATCGAGCTGGGAGATCGCGCTCAGCGCGAACGTGCCGGTTCCGGCGAACAGGAAGGCCGCGCCGATGTAGAGTCCCAGAGCGCCGATATGGGTGATGATGAGCGCCTTCATACCGGCCTTCTTGGCCGTGGGCGTCATGTAGTAGCTGATGAGGCCCCAGGAGCACACACCGGTGATCTCGAAGAAAACGAGCTGGCCGACGATGGTGGAGCTGTAGGCGAGACCGGCCATGGCGCCGATGAATGTGGAGAAGTACACGTAGAAGCGACGACGGGGCGCGTCGGGATGCTCCTTATTCTTATCGCTCATGTACGGGAACGAATAGATGACGACGAGCAGGCCGATAGCGACGAACGCGGGTGCGAGCAGCGTGCTCATCCGGTCGAATATGAAGCCCATGACCAAGGTCTGGCCCATACTCGCCCAGGTTACATCGACCGCGTTCATGCCGCTTCCGGCAAACGTCGCGGCCAAGCCAACGGAAGCGACCGTGGCGATGCCGCCGGCAAAGGCGCAGATCCATTTAGCGTAGGGACGCGGCAGCATGACGATGAGCAGGGAGCCCAGCATGGGGACGGCGATCGCCACCATGGCAAAGAGGGACAAGCTCGATTCGATTGACATAGTTTCTCCCTTCTCCCTACACGCCTACGACGACGAAGACGAACGCGAGGACCGCGATGCCGACGACGGCCCAGGTCTGGTTACCGAGCACCTTGAAGCGCGAACGGGAAACGGAGTTCTCGAGCACGCCGCAGACGACGAAATCGACCAGGCACTTGACGAGGAAGACGACGGCGCCCACGAGAGCGGTGACGCCGATGGTCGCGGGCTCTCCCCAGGGGATGAAGATGGAGGTGAACCAAGCGACGACCACGACCTGCTTCATGCCCATGGCGAGCTTCATCATGGCCAGGGACGGGCCGGAGAGCTCGGCGAGCGGGCCCTCCTGGAGCTCCTGCTCGGCTTCGGCCTGATCGAACGGAAGCTTGCCGAGCTCCATGTAACAGGCGGCCGCGAAGGCGACGCCGGCGAGGATAACGGCGACGACGCTCGAGACGTTGCCCGTAACGATGTGCTGACCCATGGTCGCAATGTCCGTGGAGCCGCACACGATGGCGACGGTGAACAGCGCGATGAGCATGGACGGCTCGATGAGCACGCTCATGAGGAGCTCGCGGATACCGCCGAAGCCCGCGTAGGCGTTGGAGGAATCCACGCCGGACAGCGCGAAGAAGAAGCGGGACAGCGCGAGCGCGTACATGATGGTGATGGCGTCACCAAAGACGGGCATGGGGCTCTGGAGCGTGAACATGGGCAGGCCCATGGCGAGCATAAACGACACCGCGAGGAACAGCGGCGGCATGATGCGCAGCACGAAGCTCGAGTCGGAACTCACGGACTCGGGACGCGCCATGAGCTTCGCGAGGTCCCGGTAATCCTGAAGGATGGACGGACCGCGGCGATTGTGCATCTTCGCGCGAATCACACGGGCGAGGCCGGAGAAGAAGGGCGCGACCAGCATGACCACGAGGCCCTGCGCCATCGCAAGAACGATGTTCATAATATCCTCTCCCCTCTCTAGACCATGACCACGGCGAGCACGAGGAAGACCACGAGCGCCGCGACGATGTAGCAGATGTATACGGAGTAGTTGCCGCCCTCGATCTTGGAGGCGAGGCCGGCCAGCTTGTCGGCACCCTCGCTCGGTGCATCGACCAGGAAACGGTCGGGCAGGGGCTCGACGCCCTGGGCGACACCGGTGAGCTTCTGGAACACGTGCGCGATGGACCAGCAGATCTTGGTGCATACCTCGCGCAGGGTGTAGAGCGGGCCCATGAAGAGTTCGACGTCGGACGCGAAGCTCGTGGCGACGACGGGCATGTGCTCGTTGGGCTCGTAGCCGCACGCCCAAGGGTCGGTCTTCTTAGCGGGGGCCTTGGCGCCGAGGCAGGACCTCAACGCGAACGCGAGGCCGGTGAGGACCACGAGCGCGATGGCGATCGCGGGGGTGGAGGTGGCGGCACCGGAAATCTCGTTCACGAGAGACACGCCCGAGGTGGCTGTGACGGCGGAGCCGGCAAGCACGCTCTGGGCGACGTCGCCCAGAACCGGGGCGATGACCGGGGAGCCGATTCCCAGTACCACGCAGATGGCCGCGAGGAGCATCTGCGAGAACAACATCGGAGCCGGGGACTCCTTGGCGTTCGCGGCCTCCTGGGAACGAGGGCTGCTCGCGAACGAGACGCCGTAGGCCTTCACGAAGCACGTGACGGCCAGGGCACCGGTGATGGCGAGGGCGGCCGCGGAGGCGACGGCGAACACCATGACGACCGGGTCGGAGAGCGTCGAGATGTTGAACAGGGACTGGTAGGTGAACCACTCGGAAACGAAGCCGTTGAGCGGCGGGATGGCCGAGATGGCAAGGGCACCGATGAGGAAGCAGACGGCCGTGACCGGCATGCGGCGGAACAGACCGCCCATCTTCTCCATGTTGCGCGTACCCGTGGCATAGAGCAGGGAGCCCGCGCCGAGGAACAGCTCACCCTTGAACATGGCGTGGTTGAGCGTGTGGTAGAGGGCGGCCATGAGCGCGATCGTCGCGATGACGTCGTTGCCCAGGGCGTGCGCCGTCATGGACGCGCCGACACCGAGCAAGATGATGCCGATGTTCTCGACGGAGTGATAGGCAAGCAGGCGCTTGATGTCGTGCTCGTGGAGGGCGTAGACGACACCCAGGACCGACGAGATGGATCCGAAGACCAGGACCATGAGGCCCCACCAGAGCTGGACGCCCGAACCCGCGAGCAGGTCGAGACCGACCTTGAGGATTCCCAGGATGCCGATCTTGATCATGCCGCCGGACATGAGGGCGGACACGTTGGACGGCGCCTCGGGGTGCGCCTGGGGCAGCCAGGAGTGCAGCGGAATGATACCGGCCTTCGCGCCAAATCCGAAGAACGCGAGGACGAAGCACGCGGAGGAGACGGCGGGTCCAAAGTCATGCGTACGGAAATCACTGAAGCTGAAGGAACCGCCCACGCCGTTGGTCATGAGCAGGAAGCTCGCCATGATGAGAACGAAGCCCACGTGCGCGATGACGAAGTAGAGCCAACCGCCCCTAATGGAGTTCTTGTTCTCCTCGATAACGACAAGGAAGTAGCTCGTAAGGGACATGAGCTCAAAGGCGACCAGGAACCAGAACACGTTGTCGGCGGTGATGACGAGCATCATCGAGGCGACGAAGGTGTTCATAAAGAAGCCGGCGCGCCCGACCTTGCCCGGGTACTCGTCGAAGTAGGACAGACCGTAGATGAAGCCCGCAAAGGCGAGAATCGAGATGAGGACCACGATCAGGCCCGCAAGGCCGTTGAGCAAGAGCTCGAGACGGGCGAACGGGAAGAAGAAGACCGTGTTGAGGGACGAAACGTCGCCAAGCACGGCCTCGAGGCCCGCGATGAACGACAGCACGGCCGCGACGGCGCCGATCAGGCAGCCGGCGGTCTTGGCGGCGTTGTCGGCCTTGATCAGCAGAACCGAGGCGAGCGCACCGATGCACGAGACGGCAAGCGATGCGATAAACAGCGTCATGCTATCCATTGTTTACGCTCCCTTCTGCTTTCTCGGACAGGCCCTGGGCCACAGCGGTAACGTCAACGGACGGACCGTTTTCAATCGAGCGCAGGCGCTTGGCCTCGTCGAGCTCGCGATCGGCCGCGCCGCCCATGACGGTCAGCGCCTTGGTGGGGCACGCCGCCACACAATGCGGGCCGTCCGGATCGAAGGCGCACAGGTCGCACTTGACAGCGCAGGTGTACTGGCCGGGAGCCCACGTAAGCAGGCTGCTCAGGGACTTAGGATACGAAGGCGTCGGGTCGCACATGCCTGCGACACCGGCGATAGACGTGCCATCGGGATGGATGGCTCCGAAGGGGCACGCGATGGCGCACAGCCTGCACCCGATGCACTCCTGCTCCTTGACGTGGATGCGGTCGCCATCGTGCTCGATGGCATTCACCGGGCAGACCTCGGCGCAGGGGGCACCCTCGCAATGGTGGCAGGCAAGGGCGGCCGAAATACCGCCGGTCTTCACGAGCGCCAGGCGCGGCGTATCCTGAAGACCCTGCATCCGGTGGGCGTCGGCACAGGCGGACTGGCATGTTCCGCAGCCGATGCACCTCTCCGGGTTGATGTCGATGAAGCGGTTCATCCCCACTTCCTTTCAAAATAACGGGCCGGGCTCCCGAACGTACGGGACGCCCGGCCCAAAAAGCCAACGAGAACGGGACTACACGATTTGATTCACGTGTGTCTCGTCGTCGAACTTGGCGGCGCCGGGCTCAACGTCCTGGGGAGCGGCGGCGTCGACCAGAGCCTGCTTGAGCTCGGTGTACTGACGCTCCACCTCGCCCTCGGCCCAGACCTGGTCGGCGATAGCGTCGACCTGGCAGGCGGAGAACTTGTCCTCAGGCGTATGCGAGACCGGGTCGACCTTGTGAATGGTCAGCTCGTTGCACTTGCCGATCCACCACTGGTAGGTCATATAGACCGTGCCCTTATTGATGCGGTCACTCACGTCGGCGCGGCTGTATACCTGGCCGCGGCGGCTGTGAATCGAGACGATGTCGCCGTTCTTGATGCCGCGCGCCTGGGCGTCCGCGGGATTCATGCGGACAAAGCCGGGCTCGTCGGCAAGCAGCGCCAGCGTCTTGCAGTTGCCGGTCATCGAGCGGCAACTGTAGTGGCCGACCTCGCGGACGGTACACAGGATGAGCGGGTACTCATCGTCGGGAAGCTCAGAGGGCGCCTCCCAGTCGTGCGCCATCAGGTTGGCGCGGCCGTCCTTGGTGGTGAACTTGCCACCAGCGAACATGTCGGGCGTACCGTGGTCGTTCACATCGGTGCTCTTGACCGGCCACTGGGCGTAACCGCCCTCGGGAGCCATCTTCTCGTAGGTCGCGCCCACAAAGTTGGGGCACAGGCTAATGCACTCGTTCCAGATCTGCTCGGTGTTGTCATAGTGCATGGGATAGCCCATGCGCGTGGACAGGTCCGCGAAGATCTCCCAGTCGTGACGGCACTCGCCCTTGGGCGGAACGGCTGCGTCAAAGTGCTGGAAGCTACGGTCGGATGCAGTAAAGACACCCTCGTGCTCGCCCCAAGAGGTGGCAGGCAGGATGACGTCGGCGAGCATGGTCGTCTGCGTCATAAAGATGTCCTGGCAAATGAACAGGTCCAGCTCGGAGAGCGTCTTGCGCATACCGGCCGAATCGGGCTCGGTCTGCACCGGGTCCTCGCCGTAGTTGTAGAAGCAGTGCACCTTGCCCTCGTCGACCAGGTGGCCCAGGTCGGTGAGCTTGTAGCCCTCCTCGAGCGGGAGCTTTTCCTCGGGCACGCCCCAAGCCTTGGCAAACTTGGCGCGCACTGCCGGGTCGGTGACCTTCTGGTAGCCAGGGTACAGGTTGGGCAGCATGCCCATATCGCAGGAGCCCTGGACGTTGTTCTGACCACGCACGGGCGCGAGGCCGGAATTGGGTTTGCCGATCTGGCCGGCAACGCAGGCGATGGAGGCGATGGTGTGCACCGTCTTCAGGTTCTGCTTCTGCTGGCATACGCCCATGCCCCAGCCAATGATGGCGGAGGGCTTCGCCGTGGCGTACATCTCGGCAGCTTGGTGGATCAACGCGGGCTCGACACCCGTGATGTCCTGTACGGATTCGGGAGTGTAGTTCTTGATGGTCTCCCACCACTCGTCAAAGCCGTTCGTGTGCTCGGCGACGAATTCCTTGTCGTAGAGGCCATCGTTGACCAAGCAGTTGGCAAAGGCGTTGAGGAACGCAACATTGCAACCGTTCTTGATCGGAAGGTAGAGATCGGCGATACGCGCGGTTTCGATATGGCGCGGGTCGGCGACGATGATCTTGCAACCCTTTTCTTTGGCTCGCACGATACGCCTTGCGACGATGGGGTGCGAATCGGCAGGGTTATAGCCGAAGAGGAAAATGCAGCCCGCATCCTCCATACCGGGGATGGAGCATGACATGCAACCTGAACCAACCGTGTCCATCAGACCGAGGACAGTAGGGCCGTGTCAAGTACGGGCGCAGTTGTCTACGCTGTGGGTGCCGATGCACGCACGCGTAAACTTCTGCATGACGTAGTTCGCCTCATTGCCGCCGCCTCGCGAAGAGCCGGTGGTCATGACAGCGTTAGGACCATATTCGTCAATTATGGCCTGCATCTTAGATGCGGTGAAATCCAGTGCCTCGTCCCAGCTTACGCGCTCAAGATCCGCGCCCTTGGTGCGGCGGATCATCGGGTGCAGTACGCGAGGAGTCAAGATCTTAGTGTCGTTGATGAAGTCATAGCCGCTCATGCCCTTAAGGCACAGCTCGCTCTGGTTGGTGATGCCGTTGAGCGGCTCGGTGCCCACGACCTGGCCGTTTTGGACCAGGAGGTTAAACTGGCAACCGGCGCCGCAATACGGGCAGATCACTTTATGCTTCTCCATGACACCCTCCTTCCTTTTTCTGCTACCGAATGCTCGGTACTTATTTGACAATCATTGGGCCTGTCGCCCCAACGCTTACGCCTCGTTTTCGATGGTGGCGCGGGCACGCTCGGCAGTCAGTTCTGCCAAACGTTCCTCGTCTACCAGGGTGAGGCCCTTGGTCGGGCACGCCTCGGCACACGCCGGACCGCCGGGACGGTCCACGCACAGGTCGCACTTGAGCACGAAGCTCTTGGTCTGCGAACCCACGCGAACGTCGCCCATCAAGACGGGGACCTGCGTGGTCGCCACGCTCACGGCGCCAAAGGGGCATGCCATGACGCAGCTCTTGCAGCCGATGCAGTTGTCCTCGTTGACGCCGATGCGATGGTTCTTTGGATCAAAGAACAAGGCGCCCGTAGGACAGGCCTTCGCGCACGGGGCATCCTCGCAGTGATGGCAAGCCACCGGTGCGGAGATCTCGTACGTACGCGTCACGCGCAGGCGCGGCGCGGCGATGTTACCGGGGATGTCGTGCGCCTCGATACACGCCGCCATGCAGGTTTGACACCCAATGCAGCGCGAAGAATCGGCTACGACTCGCTTATTACCCATGTTGTTCACTCCCTCCTGAATCCCTTGCCGGAGAGACCCTGTCGACATTGACCCAAGCCGCCCGTGGCCTGGCATCGACGAATCGAATGCATGCGGCGAAACATGCACTCGGTAGAGTTTCTCCAACGATATACAGGTTAAATATACGCAGTTGCAGGGGGCAAACTTGAGCATAGGCCCTGCAATACGGGTGTATTGCAGGGGTTTTGGCAGGTTGGAATTATTCTCTAGAAGCTATAAAGGTGAGTGTATTACATGCGTACATCCTGGGGAGATTTCACACTCGTTTATAAAGGATGTAATACGTTTGATATATATTTCGCGCTCATTAACTCGAGTGCAATAAAGCAGTGGTTATAAGATTGGTTATTATTAGCCAATGTTGTATTTGACCATTCATATTGCACGCTCATTAAGGGGGCCAGTGATGTCATCGACGCAAAAACGAGCCATCCTGCAGGTGCGCATTCGCGAAGAGGACAAACAGCATGCCGAGCGCCTCTACGACGCCATGGGCACATCGCTTGCCGAGGCCGTTCGCCTTTTTGTCGCGCAGAGCATTTTGATGCGCAAGCTTCCCTTTCAGCCGGTCGCCGTGCGCTCAAAGGACGGCACCGCCGCCTATGGATCGCTCAAAGCATATGGGGACCCCAATCGCCGCTCCGAGGAGCGCAATGCCTGGATTGAGCACCTTGCTACAGAATGCGACGATTCGATTTTGGGTCCCGAGGAAGTAGATATCCATGAGTAGCACCATCATCGACGAGACCGTCATCCTACGCTACCTGCTTGACGACGACGAGGTCCTGTCACCGCGCGCCGCCAAGGTCATCGCCACGCGCACCGCTCGCGTCTACCCCGAGATTATCACGCGCGTCGTGGTCACGCTGCGCGACGTCTATAAGGTTCCCCGCGTTGAGATTGCTACGGCCATGAGAAGGCTGCTCGATGACGTCATGGTCGACGAGCCCACCGTTGTCGCCCTTGCCGTCAAACTCTTTGGCAAGACCCATATGGACTTTACCGACTGCCTCCTCGCAGCCCGAACCGCCATCTACAACGATGATGTCGTGAGCTTTGGCAAGCCCATCATCCAAGGCATGATCGACTACCGCCGCAAGCGCCAAACCGCCGCCGATGCTCGCGACCGCGCCGCCGAAGCCCACAGCCGAAGCACCGACTCCACCATCGACAAGCTCCGCCACCACGGTCGCCACTAACCGGCAGGCAACGGCATCGCCCGCCCCTCAGCCCCATCCCCTCCTAAGTTGCGGTGAAATACGGACTGTTTCATGCCTTTAAAGGCCTCGATAGTCCGTATTTCACCGCAACTTATTGAAGGTTGGCTGCGAACGATTTCTCTATCGGGAGTCGGCGTAGGGTTTTGTTGTCGGAATACCGTAACCGCACATCATGGCACCGAACGATTCTACTTCGTAGGTGTCCGAGAGTTTGAAATGAATGACGTTGTGGCCCATGGCGCGAAGGTTCGCATCGCGCATGAGGGCCGCTCGATAGGTTTTTGCCGCCGCTTGCTCCGGATCATTTTGAGCTTCGTCTTCAAACTTACCCAGCCCATGCAGCTCTGCCAGCGTCCATGAGCCGTCTGGCATCTGCCAGCCATAATCTGCTAGATAATAGCCAGCGTTTCCTGGTCGCGGTATCTCAACTTGAAGCTCAGGCGCGGCAACCCCAGCGAGAATCATCGCTGCTCTCGCCTCGGACTCGCCGCCATTGTCTGACCTGCCATCCATATGCTCAAAAACGTCAAAAGCACGCGCGATGCCATGCAACCCTCGGCAATTTGCCTGCGCATATGCCCGCAGCTCTTCGCGTTCGACATCGTACTCACGGGCCAAGCCATCGACATAGCCCAGCGCATAACGAAAGGCGCTCGTTCGAGCGATATCAACAACCGTTCGATACGGATCCGTCAGCGTAAACAGACCGAGACGCCACACTTCGCCCACCCGCCAGCGCTTGTATTCAACGAACTCATACGTATCACGCCTTGTAGACCGTGGCAGCAGTACTTGCACTTTATCCAGAAGCGTATACGCCGAGCCGATGCCGTAGAGCAGCGCTGCTGTCGATCCGCAAAACACAGCATCCGGTTCAACGACCGCAATAGCGGATGCCAGCTGAAAGATGCGATCTTCAACCCCAAGATTATTCCAATAGACCGGATCCGCATACACGTGGTTGTAAAGACGAAGCATGAGCTCTTCCTGCATAAGCTCACGCGCACGGCGTTCATCCCAAGGATCAATTGTTATAAGCAGCTGTCCATCTTGATGAATTCCAACGGCCGAGAATAGCATTCTTGCATATGACTGCGGAAAATGTTTGCCTTTATCGAGCATGGCCAACCCCATAACCATCACGGCGGAGAGAATACCATTACGCTATCGCATGCTTCCGTCCGCAGGCCTTGCCAAAAGCTGACCAAAAGCTTGACGTCGCAGGTCAGAGCTTCAAAAAATATTTCCACTCTCGGTAGACGGTCGCTACGACCCTCCCAACGGCATCAAAATCCAACCTTACAAATAGTTGCGGTGAAATACGGACTACATGGGCCATAAAAGCCGAAAAACAGTCCGTATTTCACCGCAACTTAGGAGGAGATGTGGGGTCCCCGGCATGTATATGAAAATGGCTCTGATTCCCAAAAGGAACCAGAGCCATTCATCTATCCTATGGAGCGGGCGACGGGAATCGAACCCGCGTCATCAGCTTGGAAGGCTGGGGTTCTACCATTGAACTACGCCCGCAAGATATGGTCGGGACGACAGGATTTGAACCTGCGACATCCTGCTCCCAAAGCAGGCGCGCTACCAAACTGCGCCACGTCCCGAAGGTGTTGAGCAGCTAAGGTCTAAACCTTGCGTGTCCCAAAGCGAAGGAAATTATAGGGGAGACTCCCCGCCTGTGCAAGCATTGATGCCTTAGCTCCTCGAATGTGCGACAAAACGACTATGGAGCAGACCGATCACAAATGCCACCACAGCAACCGGTGCCCACGCAGCACCGATATCTGCCAGCGGCAACGCATCGAACGGCAGCCACGCGCCCGCAAAGAACGCATCGCGGACCGAGGTGATCACGCTCTGCACCGCGACCACACCGCCGACCCAGACCCACACCTGCGGATGAGCGTCGCAAAAGCCGTGCACCAGGCCCATCAGTACCAGCACGATGGCAACGGGATACAAGGCGTTGAGCATGGGCACCGAGAGCATAAGAATCACGTCGAGGCCCACGTTGGAGAGCACACACGAAAACGCCGCGAACACAAAGGCGAGAATCGCAAAGGGACGGCGCATGGCCTCCTCGGAGGCCTCTGCTCCCCCTTCGACCACATACGTCTCGCAGAAGTAGCGCGAGCAGCAGCTGATGAGGCCGATGCACACGTTCATGCAGGCGAGGAAGAAGATGGCGAAGACCACGACCGTGCCGGCAAGGCCAAAATGCATAGAGGCAGAACGGGCAAGGATGGCGGCGCCGTTGGTGGCGTCGGGCATCACGGTGCCGAGCTGCATTCCGGCAAGGCCCAAGCCACAGTAGATGATGGCCATGAGCACGCCGGCGATCACGCCGGAACGCGAAATCTCAAAGGCCACGCGCTTGTCATCGGTAACACCCAGCTCGTGGATGGTCTCGGCGATGATAATGCCGAAGGCGAGCGACGCAAGCAGGTCCATGGTCTGATAGCCGGTCAAAAAGCCCTGCACGGTAGCACCGGCATTGTAGGGAGCCTGCGGCGCGGCAGCCGGTCCCAGCGGCGAGATCACGGCAGCACCCACGACCAGCACGATGAGCGCAATGAGCGCGGGGCCCGTAATGCGGCCGAGCACGCGCGTGATGACGCCTGGACGCAGCGTGAGCGCAAACGCGACTACGAAGAACCCGATGGCAAAAACCAGACGTGCCGTGCCGAGCGAAACACCCTCGGGCAGCAACGGTACCAGCATCTCAAACGCCGTGGAGCTCGTACGCGGAATGGCAAGGCAAGGGCCGATGGCCAGATATACTGCCGCGACAAAGAACTCGCCAAACTTGGGATGCACGCGGCCGGCAAGCTCACGCGCCGTGCCGGCAAGCGCCACGGCGATAAAGCCCATGACGGGCAGGCCGATGGCGGCAATCAAAAAGCCAACCATGGCAAGCGGTGTGGCCGCGCCGGCCTGGAGCGCCAGCAACGGCGGAATGATGAGGTTGCCGGCGCCAAAGAGCATCGAGAACAGGGCGATGCCGACGGTAACGACATGGTCGGAGCGCAAACCGCGCGGAGCGGATGAGGCCATATGCACACCTTTCGGGTCGAAACAAAAACGGGACGGGCAAAAGACCCGTCCCGCAAGTATATACGCTCTAGCAGGCTAAATCGCGCAAAGCATCAATCGCGGTGTCAACTTCCTCGTCCGTGTTGAAATACCCAAACGAGAAGCGGACGACGCCCTGGCGCTCGGTCCCCAGCGCGCGGTGCATGAGCGGAGCGCAATGAGCACCGGGGCGCGTCGCAATCCCCCACCCTTGCATGAGCGCGTCCGAAATCTCGGCAGAGTCGATATCACCCACGTTGAGTGATACGATCGCCGAGCGCACGGACTGGTCAAACGCACCGTAGAGCGCAATGCCGGGGAGTTCGCGAACACCGGCGAGGAAGCGCTCGGCAAGCGAGTGCTCATGCGCCGCAATCGCCTCGACCCCGCCCCGGGCCTCAATAAAGTCGAGACCCGCAGAAAGTCCCGCAATGCCGTGACCGTTGAGCGTGCCCGCCTCAAGGCGCGTGGGCCACTCAAGCGGCTGCAGCGCATCGAAGCTGTGCACGCCCGTGCCGCCCATGGCCCACGGCGCCACGTCAATGCCCTCCGCCACGGCCAGGCCGCCGGTCCCTTGCGGACCCATGAGCCCCTTGTGGCCGGTAAAGCACACCACGTCGAGCCCCATGGCCTGCATATCGATATGCGCCGTGCCGGCAGACTGCGAGGCATCGACAATCACAAGCGCGCCGGCCGCATGGGCTATGGCGGCCACGCGCGAAACGTCGACCGCGTTGCCGGTCACATTAGAGGCGTGCGTCACCACCACGGCACGCGTATCGGGCGTGACCAGCCGCTCGAGCTCGTCGTAGTCGAGCAGGCCGTTCGCGTCGCAGCCCGCATGCTCAACGGTCACGCCCTGCTCTGCCGCCAAGCGGTTGAGCGGACGTAGCACCGAGTTGTGCTCAAGCACCGTCGTGACCACGCGGTCGCCGGGGCGCACCACGCCATTGATAACGGTGTTGAGCGCCGCGGTGGAGTTGGGCGTAAAACAAACATGGCCAGCACGCGGGCAGCCCAGCAAGCGCGCAAGCTTGGCGCGGCAGCCGTGGATGGTACGTGCCGCATCGAGCGCACCCGAGGTGGCACCGCGCCCAGCATTGCCGAGCGAGCACATCGCTTGCGTCACGGCATCGATGACCGCCTGCGGCTTGTGCATGGTTGTCGCCGCGTTATCCAGATAGATCATCGCACGACCTCCCACATATCGATCACGGTATAGCCCTCGGTGGGAACGCCCGCCGCGGTAAGCTCACTACGCAGCAGTTCCTCATCGGCAGGCAACGCCTTCCACGCCAAACCGCAGCCGGCAGCGACCTCCCCGGGCACGGGAATCGTTCGCCCGGGAAGGCCGCGCTCGATGCACAGGGACTCGCAACCCATGGCGGCCGCCGTGGTGGGAAACGTGATGACAAGCGCCGGGCGCTTCTCCCTCATGGCAACTCCAACCAATACGCTACGGGCGCACGACGCGCACAGCCTGCTCCATCTTCTCCACGATCACGTACATGTTGGTGACCTCGCCCACCGCAAGCTGGTCTTTAATGCCATAGTGGTCGAGGCAGGTACCGCAGGTGAGAATCTCGACGCCCTGCTCGGCCAGGCCCTTCAGGTCATCGAGCACCGGCGAGCCCTCGACGGTGAGCTTGGCGCCGCCGTTATAGAACAGCATGGTCGCGGGCAGCTCCTCCTGCTGCGTCACGGCAAAGATAAACGCCTTCATGAGCTTGTGGCCCAGCTCGTCGTCGCCGCGACCCATGCAGTCGGTGTAGACGGAAATGACGAGCTTGCCCTTGCCGGCGCTGGCATCACAGAAGGCAGCGCCATCCTGCTCGGGATCGGCCACGGCAACGGCGCCAGAGGTCGCCACGGTCACGTGCCACTCGGCGTCAGAAACCTTCTCGACCGAGGCCGTGCAGCCCTTCTCCTGCGCCATCTTGGAGATGTTCTTGACGGCGGTCTCGTTGTCGACCGAGGTCACCACGGCACCCTCGCCATCGAGCTGCTTCAGGGCTTTGAGCGTCTTGACGACGGGCAGCGGGCAGGCATCGCCCATGGCATTGACTTCAATTTTGGTAGACATAGCAAATTCCTTTCGAAAGAACCGTTCTAGAGAACGGCAAACAGTTACATAAACGTGCGGGCTAGCGAACAACGCGGACGGCAGGACCGCCCGGCACCGCCTCGCACACGCGCCCGACAACGGCCGCGATGCGCCCCTCGGCACGTAAACGGCGCGCAAGCTCATCCACATCGGCAGCAGGCGCCGCAATAAGCAAACCACCCGAAGTCTGCGGATCGTACAGCGCATCCAACATGCCCGGCTCCAGCTCATCGTCAGCCGTCACGCGCGGGCCAAAGAAGTCCTGGTTGCGGTAGGAGCCCGCGGGGATAATGCCCAGACGCGCCATGTCGAGCACCTGGTCAAAGAGCGGCACCGACCCCGACGCAAGCTCAACCTGCACGCCCGAGCCCTCAGCCATCTCACACGCGTGCCCGATCAGGCCAAAGCCCGTGATGTCGGTACAGCCGTGAAGCTCGAGTCCCTCGGCCAGACGAATCGGGGCCTCGTTGAGGGTGCGCATCGAGTCAAACATGGCTGCGGCCTCGTCCTGCTCGATGAGCTCGCCCTTAATGGCCGTGGTGATGATGCCCGAGCCGATCGCCTTGGTCAGCAGCAACGCATCGCCCACGCGCGCGCCGCTGTTGGCGAGCATACGGTCAAGAGCGACAAACCCGCTCACGGACAGGCCGTACTTGGGCTCGTCGTCGTTGATGGTGTGGCCGCCCGCGATGGAGCAACCCGCCTCGACGCACTTATCGGCGCCGCCCGCCAGAATCTGACCGGCAACCTCAACGCCCAGGCAACTGGGTATGCAAAGCAGGTTCATGGCATGGCTCGGCCGCCCGCCCATGGCGTAGATGTCCGACAGCGAGTTGGCCGCAGCGATCTGGCCAAACAGGAACGGGTCATCGACCATCGGTGGGAAGAAGTCAATGGACTGCACGAGCCCCAGGTTCTCCCCTACGCGGAAGACGCTCGCATCGTCGGAGGTATCGAACCCCACGAGCAAGTTGTCGTTATGCACATTGGGTAAATCGCCCAGGACCTGGGCGAGGGCTCCGGGGCCCAACTTAGCGGCTCAACCGCTCGCGGCCGTCATGGACGTGAGCCTCATGGTGTCCTTAGCCATACGAACCCCCTTCCATCAAATCAACGACTTTAAGTATACGCCCCAGGCACGCTTCCCAAGAGACCGCCGACGGCTCGAACGTCGAAGGCGGCGCCGCAAGCGCCTGCGCGATAGCATCTGCCAGTGCGCGCTCAAACAACGGAAGGTCGGTCGCCACGGGCGTGTCGACATCCGTCATACGCGGCGACGCCACCCACGTCACGGGAGCACCGGGAAGCATCGCCTCCATCCAGGGACGAACGCCGGGCAAATCGGTCGCCACAACTTTGCAGCCACACGCGAGGGCCTCGATCGTCACAAGCGGCAGACCCTCGTAAAACGAAGGCAGCACAAAGACGTCGGAACTGCGGTAGGCACGCACGAGCCCATCGCTATCCAGGCGCCCCGCCAGCGTCACCGGCACATCCGAGGCCGCGGTCAAGCGCTCGATACGCGCGTACTCGGCATCGTCCCCGCGGCCGCCCACAAGTACCAAGCCAGATGGGCGGACGTCATCGTCACTCGGCAATGACACAGCTCGAACCAGCGACTCGACGCCCTTTTTAAAGCAAATCTTGCCCACGTACACAAGCGATCCCGGCTGCCTCGCCACGCTTGCGTCGCGGCAGAAGACGCGATGGTCGTAGCCCGTCCCAATCACGTGGATACGATCGGCATCGACGCCGCACACCAGGCCAATCTGCTCAGCCTGCTCAGCATGGAGCGCAAAGACGGCATCGAGCCGACGAACCGCACTTACGATGCGATCGCGTTCGAGCGCATGCGAACGCAGCTGGCGCAGGTCGGTCGAATGGCACACGGCAACAACCGGCACGCCCCGGACGCACTCGCGCGCCAATGCGGTCACCAGATACAGGTGATGGCAGAGCACCAGATCGGGCCGAAACTCAGCCACAGCCCGATCGATTGCAGCAGCAAATGCCCGCTCAAATGCCTTGAGCATCGAAGGCGTCAGGTCACGATAGCGTGTGGAGGGATAGGGCATGACATCGGACATACCGCAGATGGGAAACGGCAGCTCGGGCGACTCGAACGGCACGGTAAACACGGCAGCACGCCGGTCCAGCTCGCCTTGGGTATCACCCGGTGCCGCGCCGCAAAGCACGGCGGCGCGATGCCCCGTCTCGATCTGCTCGCGCACAAGCGCGGCAAGGTAGGTGCCGCTGCCGGTGCTATCTGGTTTTTGGGCCGAGATGTTGAGGATGCGCATGTCGCGGTACACCCCTAGGCCAAGGCGGAGGCGCGGACAGCCGCGCCGATCGCTCCGGCAAAGCGAGCCTGGGGCGAGGTGGTCACCGGCGACCCCAGTAGCTCGCCCAACCGCTCCACCACGAAGGCGTTCTCGCACAGGCCGCCGGTCAGGTAGTACGGGGCGCCCGCGGCCTGCCCGGCCATGGTCGCCACGCGCGACACGACACTCTCAATCACACCGCGGGCGATGTTCTCGCGCGGCTCACCGCGACCGATCAGGCTGATGACCTCGCTTTCGGCAAACACCGTGCACATGCTGCTGATTTTGGTGGGCTCGCCGGTACGCGCCAGGTCGGCCATCTGCTGCTGGGAAATGCCCAGGCGATCGGCCATGATCTCCAAAAAGCGCCCCGTACCGGCGGCGCACTTGTCGTTCATGGCAAACTTGGCCACGCGGCCACCCTTAAGTTGGATGACCTTGGTGTCCTGACCGCCCACGTCGATCACGGTGCCGTGGTCGCCAAACAGGCGCACGGCACCGGCACCGTGGCAGGTGATCTCGGTCACGACCTTGTGCGCATAGGGCACGGCGACACGACCGTAGCCGGTCGCGATCACGCGCACGTCGTCGGCAGCCACGTCATAGCCGGCCGCTGCCAGCGCCTCGCGCAGCCGCTCGGAAGCATCGACCGAGGAGAACCCGGTTGGCTGCACGCACGTCCACGCCACCGAACCCTCCCCGTCGACCACAGCAGCCTTAGCCGCCGTAGACCCGATATCGATCCCGATCCCTATCATGGCTCTCTTCCAATCTAAACATCAAAGGTAGCGGCGCGTTCAGGCGCCTTAGCTCTAGGTTTCTTAGGTGCCGGAGATTGCCCCGAAAGAGGAGCGCAGCGTACTTTGGGTACGCAAGCGACGGTTTGAGGAGCAAGATCCGGTGCCTGAGGAAGCTAGAGGGTTTCGATGAAGGCGGCGATACGGGTCTCGATCTGGCCCATGTCGCCGTTGCTGTAGTCGGTCTCGATCTTCATGTACGGAATACCCGCACCCTCGACGGCCTCCTGCATGCGCGCACTCTCCACGTTAAAGGTGTGGCAGGCCTGTAGCACGCTCTCTACCACGCCATCGACGTGGTACTTCTCGCACATGGCCTGCGTGTTTTCCATACGACCGTCGTTGGGCGTCATGACCGAGCAGTTGATGTCGAGGTAGCGGTCGGCGATGGCGCGCAGGATGTCGGGAGCCTCCGGGTCAATCATCATGGCCGCCGTGCGCTCGCCCGAGCAGTCGTCCATGCACACGACCACGCCGCCGTTGGACTCGATGGTGCGACCGATCTTGTTGATTACGCCGCCCACCGGGCAGCCGGTGATCAGAATGCGCTTGGCGTCTGCCGCAACCGGGCGCTCGCCCGCGTCGTAGGCCTCGCGCAGCTTGGCAACCTTTTGCTCCAGCTGCTGCGTATAGGCCTCGATATCAAAGCTAAACGTACCGGCGAACATGGTGCTCATCAGGTCGACGCCGCTCATGGCCGCCGGTTGGTTAGCCTGCAGCGCAAACATCTCGAGCTGGGCGGCACGCAAGCGGTTGCGACGACGGACGGCAGCGCGCAGGTCATCGTCGGTAATCGTGATGCCGTAGAAGTTCTCGAGCTCCTCCTTGAGCAGACGGCACTCCTCGTACCAGCCCTCGCGCTCGTAGGCACGGTCGCGACCCTGCGGAAGATGCAGAATGTGCGTGCGCTTGAGCTCGTTGAGCAGCTCGTACATCTTCTTCTTGCCGTCGCAGGTGGTCTCGCCGATGATCATGTCGCTAAAGTACGTAAACGGGCACTTTTGCGAATAGGCAAAGCCGTACGTCGATTTGATGAGCGGACACAGGTTTGCCGGCAGCACCTTCTCGGCCTCGGGAATCACCTCATCGGACGTGCCGCACAGCGCCACGCTCGCAGCCCCCGCGGCATCGATAATCTCGAGTGGCGTATAGCTGCACAAGAAGCCGACCAGGCGATTGCCTGCCTGTTTGTAATCCTTAACGCGAATAAACGCCGTCTTGCGCTGTTCGTTGAACTCCTCAAACGTGGACGGCAACGGCTGCTCAATATTTTCCGACATATAACTCCTAAACCTTTTAACCAACCAAGGAAACTGCTTTCCCAGGTGCCCGAGGTTGCCGTAAAAGAGAAGCGCCGCGTACTTTGGTACACAAGCGACGGTTTGAACGGCAAGACCGGGTGCCCGGGAAAGCCGCCGGGGCGGATAGTCCTAAATGGTCTCCAAGAAAGCTTCGATCCTGGTTTGTAACTGACCTGCATCCTCGCCAGCGTAGTCGGTCGTGATGTGCATAAACGGAATGCCTGCCTCCTCGGCGGCCTTCTCCACGGCGAAGGACTCCATCTCGTAGAGCGTGCAGAACTGCAGGGCCACGTCGACGATGCCATCGGCATGCAGGTCCTTGGCCATCTGGACAATGTCCTTCATACGCTGATCGTTGGGCGTAAAAACGGCGCAGTTGATCTTGAAGTAGCGCTCGGCGATGGCGTCGAGCATCTCGTCGACCGTCTCGCCGGACTCGTCGACCAGGTCCTTGTAGTAGCGCGAGCCCGTGCAGGACTCCTCGCCCACCACGACGCCGCCGGCCTTCTCGATGAGGTTGAACAGCTTCCAGTTGGGCACGGCCATGGGCGTGCCGGTATACAGGATGCGCTTGGTCCCCTTGGGCGCCACGCCCTCGCCGGCCTCGACACGCTGCTCGCACTCAGCCGCCATCTCGTTGATGGCTCCGGTCAGACGCGGCGTGTCGTCCATAAAGGCGGCCTGAACGGTCAGCAGGCTGTCGAGACCGCTGATGGGCGCCGGGTCGGCAGCGCGCGTGGCAGCGAGGCGCTGCAGGGCGCGACGCTTCTCATTGACGGCGTGGATGGCGGCCTTCAGACGCTCGGGCGTGATCTTGACGCCGCACTCTTCCTCGATCTTGGCGGCGAGCTTCTTGACCTCGGCCTTCCAGGTCACGAGCGTCGACTCGTCGTGTACGTTGGGAATATCCATGACGTACATGTTCTTTTGCGTGGCAAAGAACTCGTAGGCCTTTTTCTTGCCGTCGCAGGTGTTCTCACCCACCACCAGGTCACTCGACTCAATGTAGGGGCAGACCTCGCCCAGCTTAAAGCCGGCAAAGCTCTTGATAAGCGGACAGGTGTTGCGCGGCAGGTGCTCCTCGACCTTATCGGTTGCCCAATCGGCACCCGAGCACAGGCCCACGGGGATGCCATCGCAGGCAAGCACGATCTCCTCGGGCACGTACACACAGAACGAACCGACGATCTTGGTGGCCTCGCCGGCGTCTTTCTTGTCGAGCATCTCCTTAATACGGCCGCTGTGGATGTTGGTGGCGACAAAATCCAGGTAGGACGTGGACTTGGGGCGATTGTTCTGCGTCAGGAACATATCGCCGTACATCTGGCCCACGGCGCCCAGCAGCATGTCGTGATCGGCAAGATTCATGCCGAGGCTCTCCCACATCGGATGGAAATCAAATTCTTCAGCCATGACGGTTCCCCTCTCGAACCAAAAACGGATAACAGCGGTATCGATGCACGACGGACGGCGATTGCCCGGCCGTGCTCAAACCCGGAATTTTAGGGAACCTGCTTTGCGGTCGATTATTTAGTTGTGCGTCGTCTCTCCCGGAGCCGTAAACATACCTGCTCATATGCGACTCCGAGCCATGTATAGGGCACGCGCAGCAACGCGGCGAATGTATGTCGTCTGCGGCATGTGCGCACCCTCCTTTACAAGATAAGGTCAACTATATCAACGGTCGTCGACCATGCGAACACCGTTGACATTCGTACGACAGCCTCGTATGCCGTCGTTTAATAAATAATTATCTTGATTGATAAGAGTTTGTCATCCTTCATTCGGCGAACGGCAAGACAAAGCCGCCGAGGCCTATATCCCCGACGGCATTACCCGGCGCTATCGACAAACCAAATGGATCCTACTCGCATCGAAGTGCATGCGCAGGTTCTCGCCTGCTTGCGGCAGCTCGTCGACAGGCACGCCCACTTTGTTGACCTTCCACTGCAGACGCGTGGGCGCATCAGCGCGCGGCACGTCCAGCAATACCAGCCGCTCAAAGCGCGAATCGCTCACACGGGCCACATGCAAATCGTAGCTGTTACGGCCCCGCTCAACGCGATTATCAACATGGAAATAGCTTGCGCGAACGCCCAGGTACGCCACATTATCGGGAACCTCGCGACCCACGTTAAAAGTCATGCCCCAGTCGAGGGCCTCAACTTCTTCGTCGCCGATCTTGCGCGCCCGGCTTGTGTTCTTGCAGCCCGTCAGGCGCAGTGCCGCCAGCGTCTGCGGACGGCGGACCACGTCCTCGACGGAGCCGATCTCCTCAACATGCCCGTCGTGCATCACACAGATACGCTGGCACAGGCGGCACGCTTCGTCGATGTCGTGGCTCACGTAGAGCACGGTGCGGTTGCACACATCAAAGAGGTCGAGCATGTTTTGCTCGAGCGCGCTCTTAAGATAGGAATCGAGTGCGCTCATGGGCTCGTCGAACATAAAGATGCCCGGGTGTGCCGCTACCATGCGGGCAAGCGCCACGCGCTGCTGCTGGCCGCCCGAGAGGCGCGCGGGATAGCGGTCGGCAAAATCGGCCAGGCCAAAAATGCCCAGGTAGCGCTCGGCAAGCTGCTTGCGCGCGGCGGCGTCGCCCGTGTCCTTTACGCCGGCGCATACGTTATCGGCCACCGTCATGTTGGGAAACAGCTGATAGTTTTGGAACAGCAGGGCGCATTTTCGCTCCTGGGGCGACAGGTTGATGCCCGCCGCAGAGTCAAAAAAGGTCACGCCGTTGACGACGATCTTGCCCTCGTCGGGCGTCTCCACACCGGCAATGCAGCGCAAGGTGCAGCTCTTGCCGCAACCCGAGGCACCGAGCAGCGCCACACGCTCCTCGCCGGCCTCGAGCTGCATGTCGAGGATAAAGCCGGGATAGCGCTTTTTGATATCCAGAACGAGCGACATGGCCTATCGACCTCCCTGCAAAGCGGCATCATCGCGCATGAGCTCGGTCAGCGCCTCGCGATCGATACGCAGCGCATCGCCGCCCGCCGGGTCGAGCGAATCGCCCTGTCCGGCAAGATCTTTGATCCGCTTGCGCTCCGCACGGGAAAGGCCCCGCTCGCGATACTTTTGCGAATAAGCGGTGTACATGTTGATGAACAGGATGACTAGGAAACTAAACACGATCACGACGACGACCCAAAAGAGGGCCACCGACGTGTTGCCGCCCATCCACTCAAAGTAGATGGCGATGGGAATGGTCTGCGTAATGCCGGCGTAGTTGCCCGCAAAGAACAGGGTGCAGCCAAACTCGCCCATGGCACGCGCGAAGGCGAGCACCGTGCCGGCGGCAATCGAGGGCCAGCCAAGCGGCATCATAAGCTTGGCAAAGATGCGACGTTCGGACCATCCCAGGGTTCGCGCGGCGTCGAGCATCTGCGTGTCGAGGCTCTCGAAGGCTCCGAGTGCCGTACGATAGACGAGCGGGAACGACACCACCACGGCAGATATCACCGCTGCGGGCCACGTAAAGACGATCGAGATGCCGTGAGCGATAAGCCACTGGCCGACCCCGGTCGAACGTCCAAACAGCATAAGCAGCAAAAAGCCGCACACCGTGGGCGGCAGCACCATAGGAATCGTAAAGACCGAATCAAGCAAACCCTTCACGCGGCTCGAGGTACCCATGGTCTTCCATGCGGCAAACAGGCCCAGCGCAAACGCGATTACCAGGGCAAGTCCGCTCGTTTTTATGGACACCCAAAATGGGCGATAGTCGATGTCGCCCAATAAGGAGGCCAGAGAGGTCAAGGGCCCCTGCTCATCCCGCAATACGACAGACGATGCTTCTACCATGTGAGTGCTATCAAGCCAACGCGCGCCGCCCTTGGCATCACCCGAGGCTGATGCAATCACCACATAACGGTCCCCATCCGCACCGCGCTCGTCAAAGCTATAGGTATACCCGCCGGCATCAAACGTTGTTTCCGCCGTGACATACCAAGGAAGATCCACGTCCCCCAGCTGCGCACCTCCCATGCAGTTTGCGCTGTCGAGCTTACAGACGAGGGCCTTGAGACCCGATACGCACTCGTTGTCCTGCGGATCCAATCCATACTTCTCGACCGCCTTGGGCGATATCCACACCACAACGCGATCGGCAGCAGGCGCCACTACAAGATCCACGTCCTCGTCAACGGGAAACCGGTAGCCCTCAGGCTGGCCCTCCATGGCACGAGCGGTCCCCCTGGCCAACCGCTCAAAACCCTCGATCCCATAGGAAAGCCCATGAGCGGTCGCAGCAACCTGGGCCCCGTCCTCAGCGTCCCCAGCAAACGCAAATCCCGGCACCCAGCAAAGCGCGAAGATCAAAGCACAGGCGACAAGCATGCGGAATCTATTAAGCACGAAAAGCTCCAAGCGAATACAAGGACGGAGTGAAACACAAAACGATGGAATTATCGCGCCAAGCCGCACTACGCGGAAAGCTCAAAGCCGTATTTGGCCCAAATCTTCTGGGCCTTCTTGTTGGTCAGGCAGAAGTCGATGAACGCCTTGGCCTCGTCGGCGTGCTCGGAGCCATCGGCAACGGCACCCGGGTACACGATGGGCTTGTGCGAATCCTCGGGGCACACGAAGGCCTCCTCGATGCCGTCGTAGCGGAAGATATCGGAGCTGTAGACAAAACCGGCCACGCAGTCGCCTGTGGACACATAGGCGGCGGCGGTGCCCACCTTATCGGCCAGTGCGACCTTGTCGGCGATCTCGGGCGCATACTCGCCGTCGTCGCCCTCGGTGCCGGTGTAGAGGCCCACGGAAGCCAGGGCCTGGTTGGCGTACTTGCCGGCGGGGACGGTCTTGGCGTCGCCAATGGCGATCTTGCCGTCCAGGTTCGCGACGTCGGCGATGGCCTCGATCTTGGTGTCGGAGCCCTCGGCGCGAATGATCACAAGGTCGTTGACGAACATGTCCTCACGCGTGTCGGTGTCGATGAGCTCGGCGGCCTCGGCGTCATCCATGGTGCCCTTGGAAGCGGTGATGAGCACGTCGACCGTGGCGCCGGCACGCATCTGCTCGACGAGGTCGCCGGACGCCTTAAACTGCGTGTCGGCAAACGTGGTGCCGGTCTGGTCGGTGTAGAGCTCTTGGACCTCGGGAAGGGCCTTCTCGAGGGAGTTAGCAGCGAAAACCTGCAGCTCGACAGCCTTCTTCTTAGAGGAAGACTTGGCGGAGCCGGCATCGGAACCAGCGGGCTCGGACGTCTTGTTGCCCGAGCAACCGGCAAGGCCAAGGACGGCAGCGGCAACAGCAGAAAGCGAGACGAAACCGCGGCGTGAAACCATATCGAACATATTCAACCCTTTCGGATCTTGTGCCCGGGTACCCCACCGCGGGCTTTAATCTGCAATCAGATTATACTTCTGCGCGAATAATGATAGTGAGAAATTATTCTCGCCAGAGAATATAGTTTCAAGTTACCGTGCACCTCGGCGTCGCTTCGGCGGAAAACAAAAGCGGAGCAGCCGTTCAGGTCGCCCCGCCGCAGGTAAACCGCTTAGTTGGTATGTCCGCCGCCCGCTGTCATCTGAGCCGCATGCTCCAGCTGGTCCGCTATGGCCTCCCAGCTTTCGCGGGCGGCCTTCGTAGAACCGGGAAAGTTTACGACAAGCGTATGACCTCGTTGCATGCAAATAGCGCGCGAGAGCATAGCGCGGCGTGTCTTGGTCATGGAGTAGGCACGAATTGCCTCAGCAATACCCGGCACATCGCGGTCGCAGACGGAACGCGTCGCCTCGGGCGTTACATCGCGCATCGAAAGCCCCGTGCCGCCGCAGGTGAGCACGACATTGGCGTGGCACTCATCGGCGGCCTCCACGATGGCATCACCGATCTCGCTGACGTCGTCGCGCACGACCACATGTGAGGCGACCGTCCAGCCCTGCGCCTCGATAAGTTCCTCGAGTGCGGCTCCGGCCTCGTCCTGAGCAAGATCACGCGTATCCGAGCACGTCACAATCGAAATCTTCAGCTCCATAGCATTCCTCCTATAGCACCGTGCCCTCAGGCAGGTCGACACGCACGACATCCACGACGTCGCCCGCCGCAAGGTCGCACGGTCCTTCGTCAATACGCAACAGGCTGTTCGCACGCTGCATAGTTCCAAGCAGCGCCGAATTCTGTGTCTTAGCCTCGGTCACCAACAACTCACCGGTCTCGGGGTCGCGCAAAACCGTGGCGCGATCGAAAAAGCGGCGATGCTGTCGCTTTTTTACGCCGTGTGTGAGCGTCGCCTGCTGCACGGGACGCGCACCCTCGGCAAAGCCGCGCATCTTGCGAATCGCCGGGCGGGCGAGCATCTCAAAGCCCACATACGCCGCGGCCGGATTGCCTGAAAGCCCCAGGTAGGGCTTACCCCCGAGCAAGCCAAACGTGATGGCCTTGCCCGGACGCATCGAGATGCGGTCAAACAGCACCTCGCCCTCGCGCCGGACGAGCGCCGTCACATAGTCGTAATCGCCCGCCGAGGCGCCACCGCTCGTAATGACAAAATCGCACTCCTGCACGGCACGATGCACCAGTTCGGCGATCGCCTGCTCATCGTCGGGCGCAATGCCGTAGAACACGGGCTCGGCTCCTGCATCGAGCGCCTCGGCCATCAACGCCGACGAGTTGGAGTCGCGAATCTGACCGCGCGCCGGTACCTTACTCGGTGCGACCAGTTCCGTCCCCAGCGAGATAATGCCCACGCGCGGCGCGGCGTGCACCTTCACGCTTGCATACCCGGCGCTTGCCAGCAGACCCGCGCCCGCCGGGGCCACAACCTCTCCAGCACGCATCACAACATCGCCGGAATGGGCCTCCTCGGCAGCAGAGCGAACGTTCTCCCCTACCTTGGCCGGCGCCGAAAAGCGAACGTGCGAGCCCTCGTTGCCGTCACCGTCGAGCACATCGACGATCTCGTACTTCACCACGGCATCGGCACCCTCGGGCACCGGCGCGCCTGTCATGATGCGGACCGCCTCGCCCGCACCGATTGCGCCCTCAAACACATGGCCCGCGGCCTCGTGTCCGATAACGTCGAGCGTCACCGGCGCCTCGCCAGATGCCTGCACCAAGTCCGCCGAGCGCACGGCATATCCGTCCATAGCGCTGTTGGCAAACGGCGAGATATCGATATCGGCCACCGCGTCCTCGGCCAAGGGAAAACCAGCCGCCTGCCACACGGGAATCTCGACGAGATCGGTCGGAGCAACGTGCGACAGGACAATCGACTGTGCGTCCTCCAGTGGAATGAGTTTCTCTGCCATATGCACCTCTTAATGCCACAGCGCACAACAGGGGCGCCAATTCTTTATGCTTGTCTCAGTATAATCCCCCAACGCACGACCGCGACTCGGCCTGTACCCGCAAATACACCTGTCGGTTGCAGGCCGCGAAACAGAATGGAAACCAACCCACCGGCTCGTCGCGTTTACCGCGTTTTATAATGCTTGCGTTGCAACCTAAAAGAGGAACGTATGGCTCATAACGACAAACCCGAAAGCGCAAACAAAGCGCAGGATCATTCCCAGCCGCTCGACGACGGCGGCTTTTTCTCCCTTAATGACGTCATCATGGCAGGCAGGCATCAACTTACCCGCTCCGAGCATCTCTTGGCTGCCGACACGCGCCGCAACGCCCGCAACCTACTTGCGAGCGCTAAGTTGCTCGTACTCGTCGTCATCGTCTCGCTCGCCATGGGCGTTGCCGCTTGGGCGTTTTTGGCCTCGTTGAATATCGCGACCGACTATCGCGAGCACCATGTGTGGGTCTACGCCTTGCTTCCCGTTGTGGGCGTTGCCACCGCATGGGTGTACAAAAATCACGGTCTTGCCGCCAAGCGTGGCAACAACCTGGTCATCGACTCCGCTCTGGGCACACGCCTCATCCATATGCGCATGGCCGTCCTCACCTTCGTCTGCTCCACGCTCACGCACCTAACGGGCGGATCGGCCGGTCGCGAGGGAGCTGCGGTGCAGATTGGCGGCACCATCGCCAGCAACATCTCGAGCCTCGCCCACCTCAAAAAGCATGACCACCACGACCTCATGCTCGCCGGCATCTCGTCGGCCTTTGGCGCCGTATTCGGTTCGCCCCTTGCCGGAGCTTTCTTTGGCATGGAGATGTGCTTTATCGGCAAGATCGACTACACCGCGGGCATCTACTGCCTGGTCGCCTCGTTTACCGGCTACTTTACATCACTCGCCCTGGGTACCGAGTACGAGGCGAATGTTATCGCCAGCGTTCCCAACATGACACCACGGACGGTTGTCATCGTTGTTATCAGCGCCATTATCTTCGGTCTGACGGCACGCCTCTTTGCCTGGTCAGTTCGAACCGTCAAGAGCCTGTACGGTCGCTTTATCACCAATTACCTCGTTCGCGCACTCATAGGCGCACTCGTGGTGCTCGTGGCCTACGCGATGCTCGACGCCTGGAAGTATGCCGGGCTTTCCACATGGCTTTCCGGCGCCGGATTTGCCGGCAACACCACCCTGGCGGACGCAGCCATCAAGCTGGTCGTCACGGCGCTCACCCTGGGCGCCGGCTTCCAAGGCGGCGAGGTCACGCCCCTGTTTGGCATCGGTGCGGCACTCGGTGGCTGGATCGGTTGCCTTACCGGGCTCGACCCCAGTTTTCTGGCGGCTCTCGGCATGCTCGGCGTGTTCTGCGCCGGCCTCAACGTACCCATCACCACCTGCATGATGGCCATCGACCTGTTCCACGGCACGGCCGCCGGGTTCTTTGTCATCGTGGCCTTTATCAGCTACCTAACCGGCGGACACCGCGGCGTGTACCCCGCCCAACGCATCATCTCACCCAAGCGCCGTTCGCTTATTGTGGATGAGGGCGGTACGGTAGCGGATGCTATCGAGCGCCACAACGACCTGATAGAGTAGATGTAATAATCGCCGTGCAGCCACAATCGGGGGCAATTCGACCTGAGCGCGACCGCACTGTCATGCCACACGCCGGGAGTCGCCCCATGCACGCAACTGATTTTGGTCGCACGCTCATCATCGCCAACCCAGCCGCCCAGTCGGGCGCCGCGCACGAGGTTGCCGAGCGCCTGCAACGCTTTTTGGATATGACCGCGCGCGCATCCCAGTTTGACCTTGTGCTAACCGAGCGCATGGGACACGCCAAGGAACTGGCCGCCCAGGCAACGGGCTATCGCACCGTTATCACCCTTGGCGGCGATGGCGTGATCCACGAGGTCGTCAACGGGCTTATGACGCAGGATGAGGCGGTCCGGCCCGCCCTTGCCGTCCTGCCCGTGGGCTCCGGCAACGATTTTGCCCAAACGCTCGGTATCGATGATTTCTCCGGCAAGGATTTTGGCGCGCTGCTCACCTGTGAGCTGCAGCGTCAGGATATCGGGCAGATTCGCTCATGGAACCCCGCAAGCGGTAGCGGCGAGGCTTCCGTTGAGTACTACGACCAGACGCTTTCGGTCGGCATCGATGCCGCCATCGGCCTTGGCACCACCGAGCTGCGCAAAAAGACGGGCTTGACGGGCGCGCCGCTCTACACTCTCTCGGGACTTGAGCAGTTTGGCCTACGCTATCGCAACTACCCCATGTCAGTCAGCTTTGACGAGGCGCCCGCCGAACGCGTGAGGGCGATCATCATGGCGATTCAGCTGGGTCCTACGTATGGCTCGGGCTATCGCATCTGCCCCGATGCCGACCCCTGTGACGGCACACTCGACGTCTGCTACGCCTGCGGCCCCGTCCCTCGCGCGGTTGCCCTGCCCATGTTCCTTTCGGCCAAAGACGGCCACCACACCAAGCTGCCACCGGTTCGCATGCGCCACTGCCGCCATGCCGAGCTCACTTTTGAGGAGCCAGACTACCCCATCCAAGCCGACGGCGAGCCCATCGTCGCCTCGCGCATCGAGGTCGACATCCTTCCCGCCGCTCTCGAAGTCTGGCACCCAACCCGCTAACCCCCCATAAGTTGCGGTGAAATAGGGACTGTTTATGCAGTTAAAGCCGCAAAACAGTCCCTATTTCACCGCAACTTATGGGGAAGCTATTCGTCGCTGCCCGGCTTGCGACGGTTGGCCTTTTTAATGGCGTTGAAGTGCTTGTCATTGAGCCTGCGCTGGCGAGAGCGCTGAGGCACCTTGGTCTTTACGCGTCGGCGCGGTGGACGCCCGCGACGCTCAAGCTCAGCGCGCAGCTTACGCAGGCAGCTGCTACGGTTTTGGAACTGACTGCGGCTCTCGCGCGCCGTCACGGTAATCCCCGTGGGCCCATGCTTCATGCGCACCGCCGAGTCCGTCGTGTTGACGCCCTGTCCGCCCGGGCCCGTCGCGCGAAACACCTGAACCTCGCAATCGCGTGCCAACTCCTCGACCGACATCTCGGCATAGTGCGCATACTCACGCCATCCCATCTTGTTCTCATCCATATCAACACCTCCCCTCATACAAAAAATGTGACAAAGGGACAGTCCCTTTGTCACATCGCATACCAATCGCTTGTGTTGCGCACTTAGGCGAAGGTGATCTCGCCGGTCTCGCAGTCCATATCGGCGATACGGGCCAGGCTCTCGACGCGGAAGCCGCGCTCGCGGAGCTTATCGCCACCGCCCTGGAAGCCCTTCTCCACCGCAATGCCAATACCGGATACCTCGGCACCCGCAGCCTCGCAGATCTTGATAAGACCCTCGAGCGCGCAGCCGTTGGCCAGGAAGTCGTCGATAATCAGGACCTTGTCGCCCTCGGACAGGAAGCGCTTGCCAACGATGACCGGGTACTCCTTCTGCTTGGTAAAGGAGTAGATGGTCGTGGCATACTGCTCGCCGTCGAGGTTGATGGACTGCGCCTTCTTGGCAAAGACAACCGGCACGCCGCCAAAATGCTGGGCCGCGATGCAAGCCATGCCAATGCCCGAAGCCTCGATCGTCAGGATCTTGTTGATCTCGACACCCTCGAACAGACGGGCCCACTCGGCGCCCATGTGGTCGAACAGTTCAACGTCGCACTGGTGGTTGAGGAAGGCATCAACCTTAAGGACGTTACCGGCCTTTACGATGCCGTCATGGCGAATACGATCCTCAAGCTCCTGCATGGCGCAACCCCTTCTCGCGGCAACGATACCGCGCGATTAATAAACGTTGTTCGATAGTCTACCACGGACCGACCCCCGCCCGTCCCACAAGCCGCATCGCACCATAAAGCCGCAAGACAAGTAGATAGGCCCGATTCGTGGCAAGCCTACCTCCACAAGCTAATGGCGGGCGCGCACCCTCACCAAACGCACCATGGCGAGCGCAAAGCCCACAGCGGCCACAGCCATCAACACATAGAACACCGAACGGAAACCAAACAAAAACACATCCGGACGGCCCGCAACAAAACTGGTCACGGCCTCGCCCATCGCCACGCTCATCTGTCCATACAGGATATTCGACGCCACCGTAATGCCGAGTGCCATGCCGGCGTAGCGCGCCAAACTGCCCAAGCTGCCCGCAAAACCGAGCGCTTCGCGCGGAGCCGAGCCCATATACAGCGAGTTATTGGGGCTCTAGAAAATCGACGTGCCGCACGACATAAACGCGACGCAACACACGATTACAGGGATAGAAGAGTGCTCGTCGAGCGTGCTTACCGCAAAGAGGCCGCACACGTACACGCCCAGGCCGACCGCCGTGGGACCCTCACAGCCAACACGGTCCGAAACCGTACCCGAAAGCGGACCGATAAAGGCATTCACCATCGGCAGCGCCAAAAAGAGCAGTCCGGAAATGTCAGAACCAAAGCCGTGGGCGTCCTGAAAATAGAACGGCAGAATAAACTCGGATGCGCCGATACCAACGAACACGATGAGCATGCAGGCAAGGTTGATGGTGAAGGCCGAATTTGCAAAGCAGCGACGAGCGGCCTCGATCAAGGACATGGGGCGCTCGCCGGCCTCCGGCTTAACATGCGGCAGCGTGTAGAGCCCCACGATAAACGAGATGACGCCAATGGGCAGGTTGATGAGGAAGATACTCTCCCAGGGAAAGCTTGCCACCAGCATGCCACCGAGGACGGGGCCACACATCATGCCGAGGGCCACGAAGGTCGCGAGAATACCCATGGCACGACCTCGTTCGCGCGCCGGAAACGACTCGGTGATGATGCCCATGTTGTTAGCCATGGCCGCCGCGCAACCGACGCCCTGAACAATACGTGCCAGGATAAGAACCTCGAGCGAGGCCGAAAGGCCGCACAGCAGCGAACCGACCGAAAAGACGATGACGCCCAGCTGGAACACATTCACCTTGCCGCGCACGTCGCCCAGACGGCCAAACGGCAACATAGCCACGCAAGTCGCAAGCAGATACACCGAGCTTACCAGCTGAATGCGATCGAGGCCCACGCCCAGCTCCTTTTGCATCACGGGCAGCGCCACGGTCACGACGGTCGAATCCAGACACACCATAAACGTCATGATAAGCACGGTAAACAGAATCGCCCATTTGTTCTTGCCATGAGTGTCGCCCTCTAGGGCAATGTGTTCGCGGCGCAGCTGCTCAGCGGTTTTCTCCATATCCATCCTTTCGAGTGGCACAACGCAAAAACGGGGCCCCAATCGCCTGCGAACAGCCGCGATTGGGGTCCCGCCTACGGAATCGGAACGAAAGGTCGCCGAAGCTTTCTGCCAGCATCGGCGCCTTGTGCGAACGCTAGCCTAGCACTGCTCGAGCGCCTGCTCAAGGTCGGCAATCAGATCGGCCGTGTCCTCGAGGCCGCACGACAGGCGTACCATGTCGGCGGAAATGCCACAGGCGATGAGCTCTTCATCGTTCATCTGGCGATGCGTAGCGTTAGCAGGATGCAGGCAACAAGTGCGGGCGTCGGCCACGTGCGTGGCGATCTGGGCGAGCTTGAGGCTCTTCATAAAGGTCTCGGCCGCCGCGCGACCACCGTTAAAGCCAAAGCTCACAACGCCGCAGGTGCCGTTGGGCATGTACTTCTGAGCCAGGTCATAGTACTTGTCGCCCTCCAGGCCCGGATAGCTCACGAAGCGTACCTTGGGATGGCTCTGCAGGAACTTGGCAACGGCCAGGCCGTTCTCGCAATGACGCGGCATGCGCACATGCAGGCTCTCGAGCGAGCTATTCAGGAAGAACGCCGCTTGCGGGTTCTGCATGGGACCAAGGTCGCGCATGAGCTGCGCGGTGGCCTTGGTAATGAAGGCGCCCTCGCGACCGAACTTCTCGGCATACGTCACGCCGTGGTAGCTCTCGTCGGGCGTGGTGAGACCCGGGAACTTGTCCGCATGGGCCATCCAGTCAAACTGGCCGTGGTCGACGATCACGCCACCCAGATAGGCCGCATGGCCATCCATGTACTTAGTGGTGGAGTGCGTAACGATGTCGGCGCCCCACTCAAAGGGACGGCACATCACGGGCGTCGGGAAGGTGTTGTCGACCATCAGCGGCACGCCGTGGTCGTGCGCGGCCTTGGCAAAGCGCTCAATATCGAGCACGGCGAGGGCGGGATTGGCGATCGTCTCGCCAAAGACGAGCTTGGTGTTGGGTTGGAAGGCTGCCTCCAACTCCTCATCGGTGCAGTCGGGGGCAACGAACGTGCAGGTCAGACCCATGCGCTCCATGGTATGGGCGAGCAGGTTATAGGTACCGCCGTAGATGGCAGAGCTCGCGACCACGTGATCGCCGGCACCGGCAACGTTAAAGATCGCAAGGAAGTTCGCAGCCATGCCCGAGCTCGTGAGCATCGCAGCGGTACCGCCCTCCATCTCGCAAATTTTGGCGGCAACCAAATCGCACGTGGGATTCTGCAGACGACTATAGAAGTAGCCCGACTCCTCCAAGTCGAACAGCTTGCCCATGTGCTCGGACGTATCGTACTTCCACGTGGTTGACTGGTAGATAGGCACCTGACGCGGCTCTGCATCACCCGGGCGATAACCGCCCTGAACACACGTCGTACCGATGGTCTGCTCGCTCATATCTAGCTCCCTTGCCTGGGTTTTAGTTTTATTCGGTTCACGATACCGCTACCCTGCACCCCTCTCAACCCATCCCCAAGGTAGGTTATGGGACAAATTGATCAGGGGTATTTATCTCAAGCCTTGGGCATTTGCTCGATAGATAAAAACGAGGCATACAAGAAGCTCTCGATGATTACATGCCCCGTCACGGGTACCATAGGCGGGTACACCGTGACCAAGGAGACAACGATGAAGCAAATCGATACGGCCCAGCTCGACATCACCGCCTGTCAGGCTCAGGCTGCCGAATACCACGCCCGCGGCTTTAACTGCGCCCAGGCCGTCGCCTGCACGCTCGCGCCCGCCGTCGGGCTCGACCCCCAGGTCGCCTTTACCCTCACCGAGGGCTTTGGCGCCGGCATGGGCGGCATGACCGAAACCTGCGGCGCCATCTCGGGCGCCGTGGCCATCATGGGCTTTGTAATGAGCGACGGCATGGAAAATCCCAAGACTAAGGGCCAGACCTACAAGCTGTCGCGCGAGATCGCCAAGCGTTTTGGCGAGAAGAACACGACGACCGTCTGCGGCACGCTCAAGGGCATCGGATCGGATAAGGGTCCGCTCCGCAGCTGCCCCGGTTGCATCGACGATGCCATCGAGATCGCCTGCGATGTGCTAAAGCAGCTCGCCGAGTAAACGGCAGCAACATAAAAACAACGGCCGGCGCGCTTGGGATTCATCCAAAAGCACGCCGGCCGTCGTCGTTAGAACTCGGCAAATTCGGGAGCGCCGACCTCGATCTCCTCGCGCCCCGCCATAAGCTCGCGCATCTTAGCGCAAAACGGCTCCTGCTCCCCCGCTTTAAACACCAAATGAAGTGTCACGGCATCCGCGTAATCGGTATCCGAAACCTTGGCACCCGAACCCTGCGCCAAACGAAGCACCTGCTCATACTGCGGATAGGCCACATGCACGTCAACCGGTACGACACTCGTCATCTCAACGATCTGCCCAGCCTCCCGAGCGGCCGCCACCGCCGCCTGCGTCACCGCGGTATAGGCGCGCACTAATCCACCAGGCCCCAATAGCGTGCCGCCAAAATAGCGCGTCACTACGCAGCAAACATTTTTGAGCCCTGCGCCGCGCAACACCTCGAGCGTCGGCATACCGCTCGTGCGGCTCGGCTCGCCGTCATCGCTCTGGCGCTCGCGTCCATCGACCAAAATCCACGCGGGAACATTGTGTCGAGCGTCGTAATGGCGCTTGCGAACCATCTCGATAAAGGCATTCGCCTCATCCTCGGACTCAATATGGACCAGCTGGGCAATAAACCGGCTCTTGCGGTCCACAAACTCGCCCGAAGCCTCAATATTCAATTGCAGAGTAAAATAGCTGTCCAACAAAGCCCCTCAACAACAAGCAAAGCAACAAACAGCCTCAATAATACGGCAAAGGCCGTACCGATTGTCAGGGTAACAAAAATGCCAAGTGGGCCTATAAGCCGGGTTCTGTCGTGAACGGTCATTTATCTTGTCTGCACGTTACCGTGCAGCTCCACGCACGCTACCCGAACGCGGACCGGGCCGGCCCATAGCGTTCCTATTCGCGCTTGCTCCGGATGGGGCTTGCCAAGCCGCCGTGTTACCACGACGCTGGTGGTCTCTTACACCACCGTTTCAGCTTTTCCCTTTACGCCTTGCGGCGCAGGTGGGAGTCTTCTTTTCTGCGGCGCTTTCCGTCGGATCACTCCGCCCGGCCGTTAGCCGGCATCCCGCCCTCTGGAGCCCGGACTTTCCTCACGCGTGCTGTAAACAGCACATCGCGCGACCGTCTGGCCCACTCAGCAGTGCAAGAGTGTAGCACACCGTTGCCGCAGGCAATGGCACAACACAAGCGTTCGACACGATAAACTAAGAACCACGCCATGCAGTACAATAGGGTTGTCGATGGGCAACGTCGTCAGTCGAGACGCGACCGCGCTCCGCACCCCTCCGTCTACTCGGTGCGTTCCCGCCTCCTCCCCGAGGCGGGATGTCGGTATTTTTCATGCACCGACAACCCGATAGCCTGTGGACAGCCCGGGCAGTATTACGCATTTCGACACCAAATGCAAAAAGGGACCCGTCCATTGCGGACGGATCCCTTAAAACAGGTGATCGTCAAACCGATTTACTCGGCGTCGGTCTCCTCGTCCTTCTTCTCGGAAGGAAGCGGGGTAACCTCGATCTCGACGCCCAGAGTCTCAGCAGCAGACTTCATGGACAGGGAGATGCGACGACGGTCGAGGTCGATCTCCATGACCTTGACCTGAACCTTGTCGCCCACGTGGGTGACCTGAGAAGGCTGGTCGACGTGCTTGTTGGCCATCTCGGAGATGTGCACCAGGCCCTCGATGCCCTCGCCCAGGTCGACGAAAGCGCCGAACGGGACAAGCTTGGTCACAGTGCCCTCGACGATAGCGCCGACGGGGTACTTCTTGACCAGTGCGCGCCACGGATCCTCGGTGGTCTGCTTGAGACCCAGGGAGATGCGCTCGCGGTTGAGATCGACGTCGAGAACCTCGACC
Organism: Collinsella sp. CLA-JM-H32; assembly: GCF_040098165.1. Lineage (NCBI taxonomy): Bacteria > Bacillati > Actinomycetota > Coriobacteriia > Coriobacteriales > Coriobacteriaceae > Collinsella > Collinsella sp. CLA-JM-H32. The sequence continues at coordinate 54,849 of NZ_JBBNMZ010000004.1, read as the reverse complement.
TCGACCTCCTGGCCGACCTTGACAACCTCGGAAGGATGGTTGACGTGGTTCCAGGAGAGCTCGGAGATGTGGATGAGGCCGTCGATACCGCCGAGGTCGACGAAGGCGCCGAAGTCGACGATGGAGGAAACGGTGCCCTGGAGACGCATGCCAGACTTGAGCTTGGACAGGATCTCGGAGCGCTCGGCCTTACGGGACTCCTCGAGCACGACGCGACGGGAGAGGACGACGTTGTTGCGGTTGCGGTCCATCTCGATAACGCGGGCCTCGATGCGGGTGCCCATGTAGGAGGTGAGGTCCTTGACGCGACGGAGGTCGACGAGGGAAGCGGGCAGGAAGCCACGCAGGCCGATGTCGAGGATCAGGCCGCCCTTGACAACCTCGATAACCTCGCCCTCGACGTTCTCGCCGGAGTTGAACTTCTCCTCGATGCGGTTCCAAGCACGCTCGTACTCGGCACGCTTCTTGGACAGGACCAGACGACCGTCCTTGTCCTCCTTCTGGAGTACCAGAGCCTCGATGGGATCACCGAGTGCAACGATGTCTGCAGGGTTAGCGTCCTTGCGGATGGACAGCTCGCGGACCGGGATAACGCCCTCGGACTTGAATCCGATGTCAACGAGCACCTCGTCATGCTCGATCTTAACGACAGTGCCGTTAACGAGATCGCCCTCATCAAAGTCGGTAATCGTACCGTCGATGAGGTTGTTCATCTCCTCCTCGTTGACATCGTCAAGAGAGAAAATGGACGAGTTCTGAATCTCACTCAAAGGTGGACCCCTTTCGAACTACGGGGCCCCGATTGCTAGGACCTACAGAAGGGTGCGACAAGCACACAACGTTTAGGAACACTCGGGAGCCGACAGATACTAATGTGACGCTTATGCAATCACGTTCGTATAGGTTACGGGGAAATGGGTTCGATTTCAAGCGTGAACTGCGATTTTTTACTCGTGTGGAGACTTTTTCGTAATCTTATGAACACACGTCTCCACAACTTGACGATAACCAGCCAGGCATTTGGCTTTGGGGTAAAGTATCCGGAGCCAACGATTCTGGAACGATTTATCGAGAAAGGTGCCCGCGTGCTCAAAGCAGTCGTTTTCGATATGGACGAAACGCTTCTTAGCATCAACCTCAACGCGTTCATCCTTCGCTATTTTAAGGATGTCTCTTCGATGCTCACGGATATCGGGCGCCGCAGCCGCGGTGGCACGATGGCGCGCCTCGGCACCATCCTGGTCGACCTCAACGCCAATCGCCGCAGCGGCACGGACAACCGCACCAATCTTGAGTTTTACCAAGAAGAGGTCGAGCGCCGATGCGGGATCTGCCTCTCCGATCCCCTCATCTACGAGGCGTTTACCTACTATGACCGCGAAGTTCTTCCGTACAAGAACGACGAGGTCATTAACGCCCACGCCATGCCGGGCGCGCACGCCGCGCTCCAGGCCGTACAGGACGCTGGACTGCGTTGCGCGCTCTTTACCAACCCCAGCTTTCCCCAGGGGGCCATCGAGTGCCGCATGGGCTGGGGCGACCTGGCCGACGCCCCCTTTGAACTCGTGACGCACATGGGAAACGCCACCCGCTGCAAGCCCGATACCACCTACTATCTAGAGCAGCTTCAGGTGATGGGGCTCGAGCCGCACGAGGTCCTTATGGTGGGCAACGATCCCAAGCGCGACTTCCCGTCCCCCGATTGCGGCATCCAAACCGCCTTTGTGGGCCAAGGCAAGCCCAGCCGAGCCACCTGGCGCGGAACCATGGAAGACTTCGCCCGCGACTTTAACGCCGTAATCGAGGCCTTCTACGAGCACCAAGTAGCCCACGAACTGTCTTAACAGACCTGGGTTTTGCCGATCATGATGTTGAGGATCTCGACGTCGGTGTCCTTCATGCCCACGCGGCCCACGTAGCCCATGCTGGCGATTGTCTGCTCAACGGTATCCTGGATCAGGCCCTCGCCGGCGCGGAAGCCGCGACCTTGCATAGCCATATCGTGGCCCAGAATCGCCGCATCGACGGCAGCCGAGATCTTGGCGGCACAGCTCGCCTTGGCGCCGTCGCACACGATGCCGCCCACGTTACCGAGCGTATTCGAGACCGTCGCGCCAATCTGCTCGCGCGTGCCACCGCACAGCCAGGTAATCGCAGCGCCGGCGCCGCACGCGGCGCAAATAGCACCGCAAAACGCCGAGAGCGCACCAATATAGCTCTTGATATGCACGGCGATAAGATCGGACAGCATCACGGCGCGCACCAGGCGCTCGTGGTCGCAACGCAGGTACTCGGCATACTCCATGACGGGCAATGCGCAGGTAATGCCCTGATTGCCCGAGCCGCACACAATGGCGACCGGCAGCGCGCAGCCGTTCATGCGGGCGTCGGACCCGGCGGCCGCACGGGCACGGGCACGGCAGGCGACGTCATCGGCACGAGCACCCAGCAGCGTGCGGCCCACCTCGGCGCCCCAAGCGTGCGCAAGGCCCTCGGCACTGATCGCGCCATTCAGCTCAATCTGACGCTCAACGGCAGCGCGGGCGTCCTCAATGTCGCCGTCCTCAATAAAGTCGATGATGGACTCAATCGACATGGGCGTGTCGGCCTTATCCGCCGCCCGCTCGGCCACCACACGCTCGGCGCAGGCGGCACACTCCCCCGCCGACTTGCCGCATACCGGAATACCGTCGAGCGTATGGCACGTGACATTGGTGTGATGATCGGTAATCTCGACGACCGCGGTATGGCCCCCGGCCGTGGCAGTCACCTTGATGTAGAGGTTGGGCACACCCTCGACAAGCGACACATCGCAGTAGCCGGCGTCGGCGAGGAGCTCGGCCACGCGTGCACGGTCTTCATCGTTAACGCTCTCGAACACCTCGAGAGCGCTCTTAGCGTCGCCACCCACGGCACCCAGCACGGCTGCCGCCTCAATACCGTGCATACCACCCGAGTTGGGCACGGTCACGCTCTTAACGTTCTTGATGATGTTGCCCGAGCAGGCAACATCCATATGATCGGGCTCGCAACCGAGCGTCTGGCTCGCCAGCGCCGCTGCATAGGCAACGGCAATGGGCTCGGTGCAGCCGAGTGCACAGACAAGTTCGCGGTTCAAAACATCGCAAAACGCGGCATCACGGATGGAATCGGTAGGCATAGGTATCTCCTGCTTGCATAACGGGCTGGGCTCTCAAAAAAGTTACCTCCTTTATTTGATAACAATGCATCAAAAACCGCAACCATGGTTCCGGCAGACGGCGCTCAAGCGCAAACTGACGACATTCATTCACGAGAAGCCAGTCTTGTTGCCTGCTAAAGCGTTTGACCAAAAAACGCTCGAGCGTTTACGCAAAAGTCGCGCTATCATGCAGTCGAACGCGGTAAACACCTTTAGCATTTGCGCCGCACAGACCAGAGAGGAACCATCCATGAAGATCGGTATCGGTAACGACCACGCCGCCGTCGAGCTCAAGAACATCATTTCCGAGCACCTGAAGGAGCGCGGCTGCGAGGTCGTGAACTTTGGCACCGACACCTCCGAGAGCTTTGACTACCCCATCGCCGGCTACAAGGTGGGTAAGGCCGTTGCCAACGGCGACGTCGACCTGGGCATCCTCATCTGTGGCACCGGTGTCGGGATCAGCCTGGCTGCCAACAAGGTCGAGGGCGTACGCGCCGTTGTGTGCTCCGAGCCCTTCAGCGCCAAGCTCTCCCGCATGCACAACAATACCAACGTGCTCGCCTTTGGCGCCCGCGTCGTGGGCTCCGAGCTCGCCAAGATGATTGTCGACGAGTGGCTCGACGCCGAGTTTGAGGGCGGTCGTCACGAGCGTCGCGTTAACCTCCTCAACGAGATCGATCACACGCGCGGCCTTAAGATCGTCGACGAAGCCTAAACTATTCAGTGCCACAAGCTAACAGCAGGGGCCCGCTCGGAACACATGTCCGAGCGGGCCCCTGCATAGATTTTGGAATAAAAGGGCACCGCAGATGGAGTTCCGCGGCGCCCAGGCCACACGCTAACAGCTTTAAGGAGTCAAAGCTGGTTTAGCCAAAGAAGCGCTTGATCTCAATCTCGGCGTTCTCCAGGCAGTCGGAGCCGTGGATCACGTTGGCGTTGACATCGACGGCAAAGTCGCCGCGGATGGTACCAGGAGCAGCGTCAAGCGGATTAGTAGCGCCCATGAGGGTGCGCATCTTAGCAACAGCGGAGAGACCGGAAACGACCATCTTGACGACCGGACCACTCGTCATAAAGTCGCAGAGACCGCCAAAGAAGGGCTTGTCGGCCAGATGGGCGTAGTGCTCCTCGACGGTAGCGCGCTCGAGCGTGGTCATCTCCATGCGCTCGATGACAAGGCCGCTGCGCTCAATGCGAGCAACGATCTCGCCGATCTTGCGGTCGCGCACGGCGTCGGGCTTAATCATGATGAAGGTCTTCTCGATAGCCATAAAAGTAGCCTTTCAAGTAGGTTCGCGCGTGCCCAAGTCCCATTCCGGCACCCGCCTGGACTGCATCGTAACAGAGTTTTAGCTGCAGTTAAACAAAAAGCTGTTTATTGAAACGTTGCAATTTATTAAAGCGCTCCATATGTGTCACTTCTGTTTCGAAGCCCGATTAGAGTACCATCCGACCGCCCATCAACCGCATCGAACAGAGCAGGCGGTCGGTTGCCGCCCGCGAACGTAACCCCTTCACAACCCGCCCAAAGGTCCTACAGAAGTTCTCGACAAGCCCCTCCCCCATAGCAACAAAATACGGGCGCCCACATCAGCAGGCGCCCGTAAAGTGAAAACGATTTATCAATAAATGGCCAAAACGGCTTCAGCCAAATCCCTACTTTACCCCGTGGCCCATCTCGACGACCTTAGTCAGCGATCCAAACACGCCCTCGTCGGCCACGAGCTGTGCCTCGGCGCGCTGCAGCTGCACGGCAACGGCGGCAGGGGCGGTGCCGCCCTCGGTCGTGCGCGCGGCGACAATCGACGGGATGTCGAGCGCCTCGGTAATGTCGCGCTCAAAGAGCGGGCTTGCCTCATGGAACACCTCAAACGGCAGGTCCTCAAGATTGCAGCCGCGCTTCTCACACATCAGAACCAGATGCCCCACCACGGCATGAGCCTCGCGGAACGGCAGACCACGCTTAGCCAGGTAATCGGCAACATCGGTGGCGGCAAGGTGACCCACGCCGCACTCGCGCGCCATGACATCCTCGTTGACGGCCCAAGTCGAAATCATACCGGCCATAACCGACAGGCACTGCATGAGCGTATGGGCGGTATCGAGCGCGCCCTCCTTGTCCTCCTGCAAATCCTTGTTATAAGCAAGCGGCAGGCCTTTCATGGTCACGAGCAGCTGCACCAGGTTGCCATACACACGGCCGCTCTTGCCGCGAATAAGCTCGGCAAAGTCGGGATTCTTCTTCTGCGGCATGATAGACGAGCCGGTGGAGTAGGAGTCTGAAAGCGTGATAAAGCCAAATTCGGAGCTCGACCACAGCACGATCTCCTCGGAAAGACGCGACAGGTGCATCGCCATGACGGATCCGGCGTAATGCAGATCGAGCAGGAAATCACGGTCGGAAACCGCATCGAGCGAGTTGGGAATCACGCCCGCAAAGCCAAGTTCGGCAGCCGTCATCTGGCGATCGAGCGGATAGCTCGTACCGGCAAGCGCGGCAGCACCCAGCGGGCAGTTGTCGGCGGCATCAAAGGCGGCCTTCAGGCGCGTAAAGTCGCGCGCGAACATCCAGGAATACGCCAGCAGATGATGCGAGAGCAGCACGGGCTGAGCGTGCTGCATATGCGTGTAGCCCGGCAGAATCACCTTGTCGTACTTCTTAGCCGCATCCACCAGCACATGGCGCAGCTCAAGATTGGCCTCCATGAGCTCCTTGGCCAGCGCCTTGACGCCCAGGCGCGTATCGGTCGCCACCTGGTCGTTGCGCGAACGGCCGGTATGCAAGCGCTTACCGGCCTCGCCGATGCGGCGCGTCAACTCGCTCTCGATGGACATATGAATGTCCTCATCGTTGATATCGAAGGTAAAGTTGCCGGCATCGATATCCTGTTCGATTCCGGTCAGGCCCTTGGCAATCGCCTGCTCGTCCTCGGCACTGATGATGCCCTGGGCCGCCAGCATTTTGGCATGCGCCTTAGAGCCGGCGATATCCTGCTTATAGAGATGTTTGTCGACCGGCAGCGACGCGCCAAACTCCTGCGTGACCTCGGCCACGCCTGCCTCAAAACGACCGCCCCAAAGAGCCATGGAACCGTCCCCTTTCTCCAAATACCAAAACAAGCGCCCAAAGCAATGCGCCATATCGCTAAAGCGATTTTTCAACCGCTAGTTTTACACATTCCCCACCGTGTGCGGTGCCATGTAGCTAATTTGCAAAGAAGTGACGCGCCATGCACTTGGCGCCCAACGTCTCCCTCCGGATGTTGCCCTGCGAACCATCGATCCAGGCCATCAGGCTCATAGGGACGTCCTTGACCCTTGCAGCATCGAACTCGGGCGCGAGGGCAAGTAAAGCATGCGCGATAGCATTGAACATAATGGATACTCCTCATATATAGGCGCAGAGCCGCCAAATTGATAGAAGGAGCCCCGCCGGACAACCCCGGCGGGGCTCGGACTCAGCCACAGTCGCGGCATCATATATGCGGGCGGAACGTAGGGGCCACCGATGTTAAGAAGTGTCAGCAAGCATAACGAAAGGTAGGGACCCCGTGCGCCCGTTATGTATCACGCAGATGGGCCGCGCGGATACCAAGGGAAGGAGGCGCTAGGCCTGGGCGGCAGCAGAGCTGGGGCCCTGGACCTTTGCCCACGTCTTGAGCGACAGCGTATCGATCTCGATAAAGCCGGCGCTGGCCTTCTCGTCAAACGTGGTGTCGCGGTCGTAGGTAGCCAGGCCGTAGTCGTAGAGGCTGAAGGGACTCTTGCGGCCGACGACATGGCAGTTGCCCTTAAAGAACTTCAGACGGACAGTGCCGGTCACGAACTTCTGGGTATCGGCCATAAAGGCGTCGAGCGCGTTCTTGAGCGGGCTGTACCACTGGCCGTTGTACACGGCGGTGGCCCAATCCTGCTCGAGCTTGATCTTGGTCTTGAGCAGGTCGCCCTCGACGCAGATGTCCTCGAGCGCCTTGTGGGCGGTGATGAGCGTCAGGGCGCCGGGAACCTCATAGCACTCGCGGCTCTTGAGGCCCACCAGACGATCCTCGACCAGGTCAAGACGGCCAAAGCCGTTGTCGCCCGAAATCTTGTTGAGGGCGATGACGATCTCGGAGAGCTTCATCTTCTTGCCGTCGACGGCGACAGGCTTGCCGGCCTCAAACTCGATCTCGGTATAGGTCGGGGCGTCAGGCGTGTCCTCGGGGTTCTTGGTCATAACCCAAGCGTCATCGAGCGGCTCATTCCAAGGGTCCTCCAGGTGACCGCACTCGATGGCGCGACCCCACAGGTTGTCGTCGATGGAGTAGGGGTTATCGTTGGCACCCTCGGGAACCGGCACGTTGTGGGCGTGGGCATAGGCGACCTCGTCGGGACGGCACTTCAGATCCCACTCGCGCACCGGGGCGATAACCTTGAGCTCAGGGTCGAGGGCCTTGACGGCAGCCTCAAAACGAACCTGGTCGTTACCCTTGCCGGTGCAGCCGTGGGCGACGTAGGTCGCGCCAAACTCGTGGGCGACCTCAACAAGCTTCTTGGCAAGCAGCGGGCGAGACAGGGCGGAGAGCAGCGGATACTTGTTCTCGTACATGGAGTTTGCTGCGATGGCTGTGGTCAGGAACTCATCGGAGAACTCGTCGCGCAGGTCGAGCACCTGGCAATCGAGAACGCCCAGGTCGAGCGCCTTCTGCTTCTTGGCATCCAGTCCGGTCTCTTCCTGGCCCACGTTGCCGCAGACGCAAACGACATCGAGATTCTTCTCGTCCTGGAGCCATTTGACACATACGGATGTATCAAGACCACCGGAATATGCGAGAACGACTTTTTCCTTGCTCATGGCTGTTTCCTTTCGCCCTTGGTAGCTAGTTAGAACATCGGTCAGTTGCAAGTCATTTCAAGGTCATATACCGTGCAATATCAGGTTAAATAGCAAAAATCAGCACATACATGCCCTAGAAACATGCAGCAATGTCGTGCTAAAACCCAACGACCTCAAAATGACTCTGTTGAGGCAATTCGCCCCATGCGGACAGAGACGATTGTTATCGTCGTCGGGAAATTGCGCGCTGGCGTCGGATGGCATTGTCTGCAGTGGTGATGATCTTTACGAACTGCATCTGCCTCTCCTTTCACGTATCGCCGGGCGCAATTCAAATATCGTAAACGGTACCTTTTACTCGGTAAGCGGTTGTTTTTCCGTCTCCGTTTTCGATGGTCGCTATATTACGCTAAAGTGCCCGCAGCACAAGCGACAAATTCAAATTTCTGAAAAGTTTTTTCATTAGTTTGTGAATAGTGATGCAAATACGCGCCAATCCTGCGAAAATACGGCCGACTAAGAGTTGATGGTTATAACGTCTGAAACAAACTCGAAACGAAAGGCTCGCTTTTATGCAAACTTACGAATCGGACGCCAATATCGGAAACATTAAGATTCTCGCCGTCGATATGGACAAGACGTTACTAACCGACGAGCGCGTGTTACCACAGGGTCTTGATGAGCGCCTGGACAAGCTCGCCGACGCCGGCATCGTATTCTGCCCCGCCAGCGGGCGCCCTGCCCCCAAGCTCGAAGAGATGTTCGAGGACATCAAGAACCGCATCGCCTTTTGCCCCGATAACGGAGCGTGCGTGATATATCGCGGCAACTATATCTATAAAAGCAATATCGATGTGGCGCTGTATCAGCAGGTGCTCGCTCGTGCCTCGGAGGACCCGCGTGCCGTTCCCGTCCTGTGCTGCTACGACGAGTTCTATGTGCTCGCCCGCGACCATCAGTACCACGACGAGATCAGCGTGTACTACAACACGATCAACTACGTCGATAGCTTTGAGGGCATTGATATCGAGTCCAACAAGATTTCGATCTTCTTCCCCGCCTACGATGCCGAGCCAGCGTTTCGCGAGGACTACAACCCGGCGTTCTCGGACCGACTCTATGTCACCAATGCGGGCCGCGAGTGGATCGACTTTATGAACCTGGGCGTCGACAAAGGCGCCGGCGTCGCGCATCTGTGCGAGCAGCTGGGCATTGATATCGCCGACGCCGCTGCCGTGGGCGACACCTACAACGATATCCCCATGCTGGAGCGCGTCGGACACAGCTTTATCGTGGACAATGCCGAGGAGCACATGAACGCGCATGCCAAGTGGCGCATTCCGAGCAACAACGACGGAGGCGTACTGACGCTCATCGACGCCATCCTGGCGGCTCGTTAAACTCGCCGCCATGCCCGGGGCCGGCCGTTTGATTTTTGTTCGGTCAGGTCCTGGGCTCGCTCGAAGAGCACATTAAGTGCTCTTCGGCTCGTGCGGAATCTACAAAAATCAAACGGCCGGCCCCGGGCATGGCTACGTTGACTTGCTTGCCGCCTGAATGGCGTCTTGGCGTCTAGATACTTGGCTGATTTTTTGGAATGAAGGGGGCTCCTTGTTGGCAAGGAGCCCCCTTCTGTTTTGGTTACTTTGGGATTGTTGGTGCGTCTTTACTTGGCATCGGCCCAGGTTATGCCGGTACTGGCTTCGGCGATTAGGGGTACGCGTAGGTCTACGACATGTTCCATGACGTCTTGGACCATGGTGGTCAGGCGCTCGACTTCGTCGACCGGGCACTCAAAGTCCAGTTCGTCGTGTACCTGCAGGATCATGTGGGCGGCAAAGCCTTCTTCTTCCAGACGGCGGCTTACGCGGGCCATCGCGATCTTGATGATGTCGGCGGCGGTGCCCTGCATGGGGTGGTTCATGGCCGTGCGTTCGCCAAAGCCGCGGAGTTGCGGGTTTTTGGCCTTGAGCTCCGGAATATGGCGACGGCGGCCGTACATGGTCTCGGCGTAGCCCGTCTGCTTGGCACGTGCCACCACGTTGTCGAGGAACGTGCGCACGCCCGGGTAGGCCTCGTAGTAGCGGTCGATCATGTCGCGCGCCTCGGCCATCGAGATATGCAGCGACTGCGACAGGCCATAGGCCTGCTGACCGTACACGATGCCAAAGTTCACGGCCTTGGCGCGACTGCGCAAGTCGGGCGTCACCTCGGACACCGGCACACCAAACACGCGCGCGGCGGTCTCGGCGTGGAAGTCCTCGCCCTCGTTAAAGGCGCGCACCAGGTGCTCATCGCCCGAGAGATGCGCCAGCAGACGCAGCTCAATCTGCGAGTAGTCCACCGCCAAAAAGACACTTCCCTCGCCTGCCGAAAACGCCGTCTTGACGGTACGACCCAGCTCCGAGCGCGTCGGGATGTTCTGCAGGTTCGGGTCGCTCGAGGACAGACGCCCCGTTGCCGTGATGGTCTGGTTGTACGTAGTGTGTACGCGACCGTCACCACGGCGTAGCGGGCCCAGCGTGTCCAGATAGGTGGACTTGATCTTAGACTTCTCACGCCAGTCCAAGATCAGACGCACGATTTCGTGGTCACGCGCAAGGTCACTCAGCACCTTGGCGTTGGTCGAATAGTAGCCGCGCTTGGTCTTTTTGAGGCCCTTGGTCGGAAGCCCCATAACGTCAAACAGCACGTGCGAGAGCTGCATAGGGCTGCCGATGTTAAAGGTCTCGTCGCCTGCCAGGTCGCGAATGCTGCGCTCGACCTCGGCAATCTGGGTAGCAAGTCCCTCGGACAGACTATGCAGACGGTCGGGGTCCACGAGCATGCCCGCGCGCTCCATCTTGGCAAGCACCGGCACGAGTGGCATCTCAATCCCATCGAACACGTTGGCGGCGTTCTCACGAGCCATGCGATCGCGCAGCGGCGCCACGAGCGCCAGCGTCAACGCCGCGGTACGGGCAGCAGGCGCTGGAGCGTCCTCACCAGCACCCTCTGCGCCGCGCGCCGCAGGCAGCTCCATCTGCAGATACGTATCGGCAAGATATGCCTCATCGAACTCGGAGCGGTCGGAATCTAACAGGTAGGCGGCAACAACGGTATCGAAAATACGCGTGGAATCGGCAGCGAGCGGATCCATGAGCTCGGGCTCAGAAGAATCGATGGGCGAAAGCTCGTGCAACAGCGCCTTCATATCCGGGCTCGCCACGCGACCCTCCATAAACAGACGCGCGAGCACGCCGGCAATCACGCCGTGGGCAAAGTTGAAGCCATCGACCACGGCAGGCGAACCGCCGTCGCCCTCCTCAAGCGCAAGCAGCCCCCTGGACGTCATCAGCCACAGCGTGCGCGTCAGGCCAAAGAGCGCGCCCTCCTCCTTGTCATCGTCCACCACGGCGGCGACCCACTCGCCGGCATCAATCGCGCGGGAGACCTCAGCCGCAACGGCACCAAGCGCGTCAACATCGCCGGCGGCTGCGCGAACCATCGCAGGCATCTCAAACACACTGGAGGCAGCAGCCCCGCCCTCGTCACCGATCAGCGCCAAGAAACGGTTCTGCATGGCGGTAATGCCGAGCGTACCCAGTGCCGCGGAAACCTCATCGGCAGAAAACGCCGGGAAGGACGTCGCCTCAAAATCGAGCTCAACGGGCGCATCGGTGCGGATGGTCGCCACCTTACGGCTCAGCAGTGCATCGTCGATGTGTGCACGCAGGTTCTCGCCCATCTTGCCCTTGACCTCGTCGGCGTGTGCGATAACCTCGTCCAGGCTACCGTACTGCGCAATGAGCGCGCTCGCCTTTTTGGGGCCGATGCCCGGCACGCCGGGGATGTTATCGGACGTGTCGCCCTTCAGACCGTAAAAATCGGGCACGAGCGCCGGCGTAATGCCGTGATACAGGTCATCCACGCTCTCAGGCGTCATGATCGCCACGTCGGACAGGCCCTTACGAGTCGAGACCACGTTGACATGCTCGGTCACAAGCTGATACATGTCGCGGTCGCCGGTCACCAGCAGCATGTCGCAGCCGGCCTCCTCACCCAGGCGCGCCATGGTTCCCAGGATATCGTCGCCTTCCCAGCCCTCGGACTGCAGAATCGGCACGTTGAGCGCGGTGAGCAGCTCCTTAATCATAGGGAACTGCGCGTGCAGATCGGGGTCCATGGGCGGGCGCTGCGCCTTATACTGCGGCAGCATCTCCATGCGCACGCGCGGTTTGCCCTTATCAAACGCCACGACCACACCGTCGGGGTTAAAGGCATCGATCATCTTGAGAAACATGTTCAGAAAGCCAAAGATCGCGTTGGTGGGGCGACCATCCGGCGCGTTCATGGTCGGCGGCACGGCGTGGAAGGCGCGATGCATGAGCGAGTTGCCGTCGATAACGGCAAAAGTGCGGCGCTTGTCAGACATATTGAATACCTCGCTTTGGGCTGGGCACGGTTTGCTCACATCAGTTTACACGCTCCCCGCCCTGCGGCCACCTCACATCAAGCTTCCCCGCCTCCGTGAGCCCGCGCGTGATACGATGGCTCACGGTACATCAACCAGCACGATCGATCCGAAAGGAGCCTGCGTCATGGAGCGTCCCTGCGCATGGAAAAAGTACACGTCACAGCAAATCGAGGAGCTCGAGGAGCTTTGCCGCGGCTATAAGCAGTTTTTGAGCGAGAACAAGACCGAGCGCCTGTGCGTCAAGGCCGGCATCAAGATGGCCGAGGAGGCGGGATACGTCGACCTGGAGACCGTGATCGCCGAAGGCCGCGAGCTCAAGGAAGGCGACAAGGTGTACGCCGCCAATCACGGCAAGGACCTTATGCTCGTCAACCTGGGCACTGCCCCGCTCGAGCAGGGCTTTAACATCCTGGGCGCCCACGTGGACTCGCCGCGCCTGGACCTCAAGCAGAACCCCGCCTTCGAGGCCGGCGACATGGCCTACCTCGACACGCACTACTACGGCGGCGTCAAAAGCTACCACTGGGTGGCCTCCCCGCTCGCACTCGTGGGCGTCATCTGCAAAAAGGACGGCACCACCGTCGACATCAACATCGGCGACAAGGCGGACGACCCGGTCTTTACTATCTCCGACCTGCTGATTCACCTCTCGAGCGAGCAGATGTCCAAGCCTGCCAAGGACGCCGTCGATGCCGAGGTCCTCGACGTGATCGTGGGCGGCCGCCCCGTCAAGTTCAATGAGGACGACAAGGACGCCCCCAAGGAGCCCGTCAAGCAGATGTTCCTGGACATCCTCAAGGAGCAGTACGACGTCGAGGAGGAGGACTTCCTCTCCGCCGAGATCGAGGTCGTGCCCGCCGGCCCCGCCCGCGACATGGGCCTCGACCGTTCCATGATTCTGGGCTATGGCCACGACGACCGCGTCTGCGCCTACCCCTCCATGCTCGCCCAGATCGACGTCGCCAACGTGGAGCGCACGAGCATCACGCTCATCGTCGACAAGGAGGAGATCGGCTCCGTGGGTGCCACCGGTATGACGAGCCGCTTCTTCGAGAACACCGTCGCCGAGATCATGACGCTCGCCGGCGAGGACAGCCCGCTGGCCCTTCGCCGCGCGCTCGCCCGCAGCCGCATGCTCTCCTCTGACGTGTCCGCCGGCTTCGACCCAGGCTATGCCGGCAAGTTCGAGACCAAGAACGCAGCCTTCATGGGTCGCGGCCTGTGCTTCAACAAGTACACGGGCAGCCGCGGCAAGGGTGGCTCCAACGACGCCGACGCCGAGTACGTGGCCCTCGTCCGCGACATCATGGACGAGGCGGGCGTGGACTTCCAGACCTGCGAGCTCGGCCGCGTCAATGCGGGCGGCGGCGGCACCATCGCCTACATCATGGCCAAGTACGGCATGAACGTCATCGACTCCGGCGTTGCCGTCCTGTCCATGCACGCCCTGTGGGAGGTCGCTAACAAGGCCGATATCTACGAGGCCTACCGCGGCTACAAGGCCTTCCTCGAGCGCGCCTAGCCAGTCTCCTTTTAACTTGCGGTGAAATACGGACTAAACTAGCCCATAAACGGCCAAAACAGACCGTATTCCACCGCAACTTCCTTTTTTGGCAGAGGAGTGTCCATGCTGCAGGTCGTCATTTCGCCCGCCAAACAGATGCGGACAGCTCAAGATGCCTTTGACGTTTTGGGCATACCGCCTTTTGCACATCAGACGGCCCGGGTCCATCAGACACTCCTGAGTATCGAGAGCGAGGATGGCGCGGCAGGTCTTCAGGCTCTTTGGAACGTGAGCAACAGGCTGCTTACAACGTGCCTGGATACGCTTCACGAATTTATGCCCGTCCTGAGCGATGCCGACCTCGCCGATTCCGATATCGCGCGTCGAATCTCCCCCGCCGTCATGTCCTACCACGGTATCCAATACCAAAGCATGGCGCCCGAGGTCATGGATGCCGCACAGCTCGCATGGCTGCAAGACCATCTATGGATCCTCTCCGGATTGTACGGATGCGTGCGGCCTTTCCATGGCGTTGAGCCCTATCGGCTCGAAATGGGGGCCAAGCTCGCCGTCGACAACGCCCGTGACCTCTATGCGTTTTGGGGCGACAAACTTGTATGCGCCATTGCGCCGACCGGCTCCAACACCACGGTCGTCAACCTTGCCAGCGCGGAGTACGCCAAGGCCGTTCTACCCCATCTCGCAGGCGACGCCACGACCGTCACTTGTCTCTTTGGCGAAGGCATCCGCAACGGCAAGCCCATCCAACGCTCGACCGCCAGCAAAAAGGCGCGCGGCTCCATGGTGCGCTGGATGGCAGCAAACGGACTCGAGGACGCCGACCGTCTCACCGGGTTCAACATCGGCTATCGCCACGCCCCCGAACTCTCATACCCAGGCACCCTCGTGTTCATCAACGAACAGATGCTCTAGAGCCGGCACCCAACACTGACCCGCCAGCCTTCTCTATATAACTTGCGGTGGAATAGTTCCTATTTGAGCCTTTTATCGCACAATCGGGAACTATTCCACCGCAACTTTTATGAATTGGCTGGCTAGGCTCGACACCTATTCTGCTAGACCGTCGGCCTTTGCAATCCCGTTTGTCGAACCGTCCTGATAGGTAATCTTGACATGCTCCACCTCGGACACCTTGACGCCCGACGGAGGCTCCAGACGCCATTCCGTCAGGGCGATATCCATGGTCGTGGGCACATCTCCTTGATCTTTGAGCTTCACCGTCAGCGTTTTGAGCGCCGCGTCAAACGTCACGCGTTCGATTTCTTCGCCTGGAATGGACCCACCACTCAGCTGCAACTGCACAAACTCATCGCGCGGGTACCAATAATCGCCCGGAATGGCGAGCGTATTGGCATTACCGCCAGTACTCCTCACCGTCATAATCGGTAGGCTATCATCGGCCTCAAACTCCCAGGCAGCGCCGCCGCGACCGCCAAACGTCCAAATACAAAGGGCAATCACCAGCACGGCAAGCACCGCGAAGCCAATCGCGACCAACCCATGGTGCGCACGGCCCTCCTCGGCCGATATGTCCCATTGTGTCTCTCGATATAGATGCTTGTCTTCCATGTTCGCCTCCCCGCGGGCATGCTCATCGCGTCAATCGTACCCATTCGAGCTATACTTGAGCCCACCACATAAACGGGGAGCTTGCAGGACAAGACGGCAGGCTGAGACTGGGCGCGCCCGCCCTGACCCGCAAACCTGATATGGGTAATGCCAACGAAGGGAGCCGTGCCAATGAGCACACAGACCGAGTCCAAGCTCGTCACGCAAATCGACTTCGCCCGCGCCGGGCAGATCACACCGCAGATGAAGGAGGTCGCCGAGCGCGAGCATCGTGACCCCGAGTACATCCGTGAGCGCGTGGCAGACGGCCGCATCGCCATTCCCGCCAACATCGTGCATATCAAAAAGGGCATGCGCGCCTTTGGTGTCGGTGAGGGCCTGTCCACCAAGGTCAACGTGAACTTGGGCATCTCGGGCGACAAGGCCGATGCCGCCGAGGAATGGAAGAAAGTCAAGATCGCCGAGGACTTTGGCGCCGACGCCATCATGGACCTCTCCAACTCGGGCAAGACGCGCCAGTTCCGCCAGCAGCTCATCGACGAGACCCCGCTCATGGTGGGCACCGTCCCCATGTACGACGCCATCGGCTACATGGAAAAGCCGCTGGTCAAGCTTACCAAGGACGACCTGTTCGAGGTCGTGCGCGCGCACGCCGAGGACGGCGTGGACTTTATGACCATCCACTGCGGCATCAACAAGTCGGTCACCAAGACCTTTAAGGAGACCGGCCGCCTCATGAACATCGTGAGCCGCGGCGGCTCGCTGCTGTTTGGCTGGATGGAGGTCACCGGTAACGAGAACCCGTTCTATGAGTTCTACGATGAGTTGCTCGAGATTTGCCACGAGTACGACGTGACGATTTCGCTCGGCGACTCCTGCCGCCCGGGCTGCCTCTACGACTCCAACGACGCCACCGAGACCGCTGAGATGATCGAGCTGGGCAAGCTGTGCAAGCGCGCTTGGGCCGCCGGCGTCCAGGTCATGGTCGAGGGCCCGGGTCACATGGCGCTCGACGAAATCGCCGCCAACATGAAACTGCAGAAGCGCCTGTGCCACAATGCTCCGTTCTATGTGCTCGGGCCGCTGGTGACCGATATCGGCGTGGGTTACGACCACATCACCGCCGCCATCGGCGGCGCCATCTCCGCCAGTTCCGGTGCCGACTTCCTGTGCTACGTGACACCGGCAGAGCACCTATGCCTGCCCAACGCCCAGGATGTGCTCGACGGCCTCATGGCCACCAAGATCGCCGCACACGCCGCCGACATCGCCAAAAAGGTGCCCCACGCCCGCGACATGGACGACAAGATGGGCCAGGCACGCCGCAAGCTTGACTGGGACGCCATGTGGGAGTGCGCGCTCGACCCGGTTACGGGCAAGAAGCGCTACGAGGAGTCCCCCGCCGCCACCGAGGGCACTTGCACCATGTGTGGCAAGATGTGCGCCGTCCGCACCGTCAACAAGATCTTCGAGGGCACCACGATCGACCTCGGCATGGAGGACTAGCCTGTCGCCGTGGCCGCTTCTGTCGGCGAGCTGGTGCCTGTCAATTGTTGACGTGTGAACATTTGCTTGCATTTGCGTAAAGATTGCATCGCCCGCCCGGGTTCGACATAGAGTCGGCCCGGGCATCTTTATAATGCTGGCTTAAAGACCCATTTGATTCCGACCGAACAAGGGAGCGAACATGGATCGTAGTAAGGTACCTGCCGTCCTGTCCATCGCGGGATCCGATTCCAGCGGCGGCGCCGGCATTCAGGCCGACATCAAGACCATCACGGCGCACCGTCTGTATGCCCAGACGGCCATCACCGCCATCACAGCGCAAAACACACTGGGCGTTACCGCCGTGCAGGATATCTCGCCAGATATCGTAGCCGCGCAAATTGACGCCGTTTTTGACGATATCCGCCCGAGCGCCGTCAAGATCGGCATGGTTTCTTCTGTCGAGATTATCGATGTTATCGCCGACCGCCTGAGCGCCTGGAAGGCGACAAACGTGGTAGTCGACCCCGTCATGGTAGCCACCTCGGGCGCACGGCTGATTGCCGAAGATGCCGCAGAGGCGCTCACTCGCCGCCTGTTCCCGCTAGCGACGGTTATCACGCCCAATATTCCCGAGGCCATGGCCCTGCTCGACTACGAGGTCGACTCCGAGCGCACGCAGCAAAATGCTGCCATGCTCCTCACCCGCCGCTTTGGTTGTGCATCCCTCGTTAAGGGTGGGCATCTTGTCAACGAGGCCAACGATGTACTGGCCGAACCCGCGCCACTCGATGACGAGGGCAACCATCTGGGAGATCCACTCACCACGTGGTTCCGCCACAAGCGCATCGAGACCGACAACACGCACGGCACCGGATGCACGCTCTCGTCCGCCATCGCCTGCGCGCTGGCTCAGGGCATGGATCTTGCCGACGCCGTCAACGCCGGCAAGGCCTACCTAACCGGCGCTCTGGCCGCCGGCCTGAACATGGGCAAAGGCTCCGGCCCTGTCAACCACATGTGGCAGTATTAAGATTCGCAGTCCAAAACCACCGCAAAGGCGCCCGTCCCCTTTGCGGTGGCTTGGGGTCGCGCTACTCTCCGAGCATCTCTTGGAGCTTGGCTGCCACGGCGTGACCCAGGCTCTCATGGCTTTCGGGCATCATATGCAGATAGTCGATATCGCCCGGCTCGGCAAACTCCGCTGCATTCAAAAAGTCGCAGCCAAACTGCTCGGCTACGTGCGCATAGTACTCGCCAAAATGCTCAGATGCCTCAACGGAATGATCGTCATAGTCGGTCATATACACATCGGCGATCTGCGGCTTGATCTTGATAGGAGCCATCAGCAGAATGCGCGGACAAGGCGCAGCGTCGGTCCACGGAAACGCGCGGACGGCGCGAATCAGCGCCATGGCGCCACGGGCGATATCGGCAGCCGTCACGTTAAAGACCGTCTTGCAGTCGTTGGTGCCCAGCATGATCACAATGGCGTCCAGCGGCTTATGGGCCTCGAGCAGCATCGGAAGTGCGCGGATGCCGTTAAGATTGGTGTCCAGATGGCACATGTCGTCGCGTACCGTCGTGCGGCCGTTGAGGCCTTCTTCAATTACATGCCAGCCCTCGCCTAAGTCACGTTGGGCCACGCCGCACCAGCGCACATCCTGCGCATAGCGCACCGCGGTGCCGTCGCGCATACCCGCCGGATCATAGCCATAGGTGTTGCTGTCACCAAAGCACAGAACGTTTTTCATCTTGAGCTCCCCATTCCGTAAAAAGCCGACGGGGGCAATCCCTTCCGCCGGCTTGGCATATCACATCGCGCGCACCGTTTACAGGTACTTGCGCCAGTCGTCCTCGTCCTCATCATCCTCGGTAGCAGCCTGGATCTGCTCGGCGGCGCGAGCTGCCGCAGCGCGAGCGGCAACCTGGGCATAGGACTCCTCGTTGCGCTCGGGGAAGTTTGCCAGCACGTGCTCGAACTTGGCAAAATCCTCATCCCAGCGCGTAGAAGGCACGGCAAAGAAGACTTGCTTGACCTTAAAGTCGCCCGACGCGAGCTCCTTGCGGAAGAGCTCGGCCACGGCCTCGGCGTCAAAGCCGTTGTTGTCGCAGCCCCAAGCGCCCAGCACGAGCTTCTCGCGACCTAGCTCGTCGCAGATGGCAAGCACAAAGCGAATGCGGTCGCGCAGGGCATCCAGCAGAGCATCGTCGCTCACGCGATACTCCTGGCGGGCGCGCTTAACGTTGGGCGCGGCGGCCACGATCACGTCGGCGTATGCATGCACGTGGTTGCGGTCGAAGCGCACCGCAGGCACCACCAGCGCACGGTTTCGGTAAAGCTCGCAGTTGATGTTGCGGCGACGGTTCTCGCCGTACCATTTGCGCTGCTTATCGAGAACGTTGTACAGATACGAATCGGCGCACAGCGTGGCCTCCTGGCCCAGATAACCCTGAATATAGCCACCGCCCGGATTGGTGAACGAGGCAAAGGCGAGCACGGCCATGTCGCAGAACTGCGCATAGCCACGACCGTTGTCCAAGATGGCCTGCGTGGTGGAGGCATCGAGCACGGTGACCTCGGGCAGAACCGGAGCGGGCTCCTCGGCGGCAGGCGCGGACTCGGTCTCCGTGGCCTCCTCTGCGTGTGCAGGCTCGGCCGTAACCTCGGTCTCGGCGGACGCAACCTCAGCGGTCTCGGCCTCGGCGGCCTCAGACTCCTCGGCAACCTGTTCTTCGGTGGCCACAGCACTCTGAACCTTGGCCTTCATCGCCGAGACAAAGCCGGCAGGCATACCATCGAACTCGCACACGCCGGCAAGCGAACGCTCGATATCCTTGGCGCACGCTTCGGACACAGTTGCCACGTGACGCTCGGCGGCCTTGGCACGGGCCTCGCGCTTGGGATTGGGCTGACCCGCTCGGTTGGACCTGCGGTTACGGTTCCTGTTGTCGACGTCTGCCATAAGTGGTCACCTTTCCTGTCGCTGCCGCTATCGGCTTTTCCCATCCATGATACCCCGCCGAGTACAAAAAAGACGGCCCCGAAGGACCGCCTTTCGCATCGATTTACACGCACGGCAAGCACCGCCGCAATTCGCCACTAGTCGCGACGGCCAAGGATGTTCAGGATGCGCAGGAACACGTTGATAATGTCCACGAACAGATTGGACGCCATGAGCACGGCGTTGGGCAGCGTAGGCGGCACCGTCGTGGCAACATAGGTGTCGTAGCCAATAAAGCCGGCGAACACCACGATTACGATCAGATCGGTGATGGTCTGCGAGACGCCCATGAACATCAGCACGATCTCAACCAGAATAGTGGCGAGCAGAATGCCAAAACCGATGCCATATACGCGCTGGAAAAACTTGGGGAACGTCACGCCCAAGGCGCCAAAGACAAAGGTGATGGCGGCCGTGGCGATAAAGGCAGTGTTGATGGTGGGCAGGTCGTAGTTGGCAAGGCCAAACGACGCGGTCAGGCCAAAGGTGCTCGCAAAGATTACGTAGCCCACAAGGGACAGGCCCACGGACTGCTTACTGGCGGCGGCCAACATCATGACCATGCCGACGATGGTCAAAATAAACGAGCCAAAGACCAGTGGCAGGGCGGCGCCGCTCATCATCATGCGGGCAAACGCCATGGTGCTCGTAAAGTAAGCACCAGCGCCCATGGCACAAAAGCCCAAGAAGATGAGGGCAGACATGGCAAGATTATACGCACGCGGCGACATCTCCTTGGCACGGCTTGCGCCGGTTTCGATGGGGCCGTTCTGATAGCCCTGAATATCGTTCATAATTTCGTCCTTTCAAAAGCGCCGCGACAACGCAGTAGCTGACAAGATTCCTGTCATTGTACCCGAATGCCGTACGTCCTTACCTACGGCGCTCGCCCTCGAGCGTGCGATCAAAGGCCCAGACCCACCAACGCATCACGTGTGCCTGCGAGCCGTCCGCCCGCTCGCGCGTCTGGTCCTCCAGATACAACTCGGTCGCGTGCCCGCCAAAACGCACCTTATAGGTCGCCGTACGAACACCGTGAACCGTTAAGCCAAAGCCCGTGGACGAGACAATCTCGTCAATCGTAAAGCAGCGACCGTCGACCCAGCAGACGGTAACCGGCACGACTTGTCCGCCCGCGAGGATGCGAGCCACGACGTCCACATACTGCTTGTGTACGCGCCGAGTTTTGCCGTCTGTCTGTCGATATTCCATGCCTCCTATTATCGAACGCATGTTTGCATGTTGTAAAGCGAACAGACTGTGGTTTTGGAGTGTCGTAGTAATCGCACGTGTCCGCATGGCGTGTTAGCAAAAAGAACACCCGCGGTCAACAGGGCTAATATTCAATTTTAGTGCCAAAAGTTCACTTCTCCCATCAGAACTCGGTAAAGAGACCCGCAGGAGGTGATACGATTTATCATGTTTTTGTAACGTGTCTGCAAACTTCGAGAAAGCCCATATATGGACGTAACGTTCTCAACCTTCCTCGGCCAAATTGTGTCGAACCCAGTCCTTGCCGTCACCGTGATCCTCGCGTTGGGCGCCATCTTCGTCAATGGATGGACCGACGCGCCCAACGCCATCGCGACCTGCGTCACTACGCGTTGCATGCCCGCCCGCGCCGCCATTCTCATGAGCGCCGCATTCAACTTCCTCGGCGTGCTCATCATGACGCACTTTAACGCGAGCGTCGCCAACACCATCTCACATATCGTCGACTTTGGCGGAAACAGCACCATGGCGCTCGCCTGCCTATGCGCGGCGCTGTTCTCCATCGTCGTCTACGGCGCCACCGCGTCGCGTTTTGGCATCCCCACCTCGCAAAGCCACAGCCTTATCGCCGGCCTGACCGGTGCCGCCATCGCCCTCGGCGGTGCGAGCAGCGTCAACGTCCACGAGTGGATGAAGGTCATCTACGGCCTGGCGCTCTCCATCGGCCTGGGCTTTGTCATGGGCTGGGTCCTGTGCAAGCTCGTCTCGATTCTTTTCGTCGCCGCCAACAGGCGACGTGCCAATGTCTTCTTTAAATACGCTCAGATCGCGAGCGCTGCGGCCATGAGCTTTATGCACGGCGCGCAGGATGGACAGAAGTTCATCGGCGTGCTCTTTTTAGGCGTGGCCTTTGCCAGCGGCCAGACGAGCGTCGGCGATGCAGGCATCCCCATCTGGATTATGCTGCTGTGCTCGGCCACTATGGGCATCGGCACCAGCGTGGGCGGCGAGCGCATCATCAAGTCCGTCGGCCAGAGCATGGTTAAGCTCGAGAAGTATCAGGGCTTCTCTGCCGACCTCGCGGGCGCCGCGAATCTGCTGCTTGCCACCCTTACCGGCATCCCCGTGTCCTCCACACACATCAAGACCTGCGCCATCATGGGCGTCGGTGCCGTCAAGCGCCTCTCGGCCATCAACTTCGGAGTCGTCAAGGACATGATGTTCACCTGGTTCTTCACCTTCCCCGCCTGCGGACTCATCAGCTTTGTCATGGCCAAGCTGTTCATGATGTTCCTCTAATCAAACCGAACGTCCATCCGGACCGCAACACTTCGCCCACCCGTCTTCGCCTCGAAAGGACCCACCCATGGCAAAGAAACCCGATTCGTTCTACTTTGACAACTACGTCGCTTGCGCCGACCTCGCCGTCCAGGCCGCAGAGCTGCTCACCAAGATTTTTGAGAACTTCGATCCCGCGCAGATTCACGACATGCTCAATAAGATGCATGCGATTGAGCATGCGGCAGACAAGAAACACCACGAGCTCGAAGACGCCCTGCTCACCGCCTTTATCACCCCGCTCGAGCGCGAGGATCTGGATCTGATGAGCTGCGCGCTCGACACCGTGCTCGACCGCATCGAGGGCGTCGTGCAGCGCGTCTACTTCACCAACATTCAGAGCATCCATCCCGACGCCATCGTCATCGCCCACAAGGTGACTGACGCCTGCCGCGCCATGAAAGACCTGATGGTCGAGCTTCCCAACTACCGCAAGTCCAAAACGCTGCGCGAGCTGGTCATCCAGATCAACACCATCGAGTCCGAGGCCGACGAGCTCTACATCAACGCCATGCGCAACCTGCACGTTAACGGCAAGGATCCGCTCGAGGTCATCGCTTGGCGTGACGTCTACGCCTTCCTGGAGTACTGCGCCGACTGCTGCGAGAATGTGGCCGATGTTGTGGATTCGATTGTCATGAAGAACAGTTAATTGGGGGTACATGTCCCACCGGTCGCGGGCCCGGCCACTAATAACCTTTTTCACTCCGGCTGCAAGCAGAGTCGTTCAAAAGGTTATTAGTGGCCGGGCCCGCTCCCT
This sequence comes from Collinsella sp. CLA-JM-H32, assembly GCF_040098165.1. Lineage (NCBI taxonomy): Bacteria > Bacillati > Actinomycetota > Coriobacteriia > Coriobacteriales > Coriobacteriaceae > Collinsella > Collinsella sp. CLA-JM-H32. The sequence continues at coordinate 31,499 of NZ_JBBNMZ010000004.1, read as the reverse complement.
TATGCACCACCATTGGGAACTTTGGCTGATAGGTTTAGCGCAATGGGGGGTTTGGCTGAAGGGACCTTTGGTATCCGTTCGGACACTTTGGCCCTTGATGAGCGTTTGGCCGATTGCTGCTTTGGGTACTGTTTGGGTTACTTTGGGTTTGTTTGATTTTTAATTGTTGGAGGGCTTGTATGTCTTATTTGGATCTGGCTCGGGGTCGGTATTCTTGTCGTGAGTTTGAAGATCGGGCTGTGGAGCAGGCTGTGGTGGATGCCATTGTTGAGGCTGGGCGTATTGCTCCTTCTGCTTGTAATAATCATCCAACCCGTGTGATGGTGTTGGATACGCCTGAGCTTCTGGAGAAGGCTGCTGCTTGTCAGCCTCGGTTTGCTCGTGATGGGTCTATCTTTGGGGCTCCGCTTGTCTTCCTTATTTGCAGCGTTACCGATGACGCTTGGGTGCGCCCCTATGACCAGATGAATTCCAGCGAAATCGATACGTCCATCGTGTGTGATCAGATGATGATGGAGGCCACCGAGCAAGGCCTGGGAACGTGCTGGGTGTGCCATTTTAAGCCTGAGGTGGCACAAGAGCAGTTCAATCTGTCCAAGGGCGTCTATCCCTATCACATGCTCGTCTGCGGATATCCTGCCGACCACATCGCCGATTCCGAGCATCGCGAGGCCCGTACCATTCCCCTCTCCGACTTCCTCCTCAAGTAGATTTTGGGACATGCCCTAAAACCTATCCTTGACCGCTCACCGGTTCGCCGAGTTCGGCTTATAGGACAAAATGTGTGTCCCGATAGAACATCCGTTTCCATCCATTAATCCAGCCAGAACGGGTACGGGTCCCTGTGGTGGAGGTCCTCCCACACGGCCCTGTCGCCCCACTCCGGCCCTCCGTCCTCGCGCGACGGCGAGGCGGAGTAGACGCTGAACAGGAAGTCGATGTCCGCGTCGGTCGGCATCGTGGCGAGCTTCTCGCGCGCCGTCCTCGCGTCCCCCGAGTGCGCGTGGCACCACCAGAACACCGCCTTCACGCGCTTGACCGACGTCAGCCCCCGGTGGTTGCGCAGGACGGCCCTCAGCTGCGAGTTCACCCCTCCCTCGATCATGTTGTTGGTCGACGGCAGCGGGCCGGCCTTGGCCAGGGCGGGGTCGAGGTAGGTGAACAGCGTCCCCGCCGACACCAGCGACGACAGCGACGGGCGCGCCCGCCTCAGCCTCTCGTGGGTGTAGACCCTCCTGCCGTCCACCACGGTCCTGTCCTCCAGGAAGTCGGCCCAGAACCCGCACCAGTCGAGGTAGCGCTCGACCCAGATCTCGGCCTGGTGCAGCGCCTCGATGCCCATGAGGTCGCGCGCGATGAGGTAGAGCTCGCGCCCCGCCTGGAGCTTCGGCCGCGTCGTCGTGTAGCGCTTGACCTGCGAGAAGGCGTGGAAGGTGCACCTCTGGACCCTGGTGCGCGGCCAGGTCTCGCGCACGGCCTTGGCGAACCCGCTCCCGCCGTCGGTGACGACCACGTCGGGCGCCGGGATCGGCGACATGAGGGCCGACCACGCCCTCGAGTTCTCCGACCTGGCCATGTACCAGGAGACCACCCTCTCGCCGCTGCAGCATATGAGCACGACGAGGTCGCGCGCGACCCAGATCCCGTCGACGTAGAGCACGCGGTGCAGCTCGCCGTCGGGGACGGGCATGGGCCAGACCTCCCAGAACTCGGCCGTCCTGCGCCTGAAGGACCGCCCGCCGCCCGGCATCGTGGCCTGCGAGTCCTTCGAGAGGAGCCACCCGAGGAACTCCTCGAGCCTTGTCGCCGTGTCGTCGTACCTCACCGTCGTCGACGCGCCGCAGGCCGTGCACCTCCACCGCTGGGACCCCGACGAGGTCCTGCCGTTGCGCTTGGTCCGACCGCCGCAGTAGGGGCAATAAACGGCCTTCATGAGCACCTCTTCCGAAAGGGTATTTAACGGTTCCGGAAAAGGTTATCTACCTGCGGGAACGATAGGCAACCGGACACACATTCTGTCCGAGCGGTTAAAAGCGGGCACGGAATTTAAACGGCTGAAAAAGGGGCATCGACCTGCGCCGATGCCCCTAAAGCAGACACACATTTTGTCCTATAAGCCCCGAGTTCTGCGCCACTATGTGCAGGGCTCGGTTTTTTATGTTGCGCGCCCCGGTACAGTCATAAAAAAGGACCCGCAAGCTGCGGGTCCTTTCTAGGCACTAAATTGTAGGCCGAATGTTAGTCCAGGTCGTCGGCAGCGAAGTTGTCGATCGGGGCGAAGGGATCGGCCACGGGGACAACCGGGTCAGCGACGGGCAGCGGCTCGGCGGGAACAGTCACCGCAGGAGAAGCGGCAGAACCGACCGGCGTAGAGGCCATCAGATCGGCCGGGAAGGAGTTCTGGGCATCGTCCATAAAGTGCTGGATGAGCTTGAGATACTCGGCCTTGAACTCCTCACGGGAAGCTTTGAGACGATCGATCTCCTCGAGCTCGGCCTGCTTTTCGGTCAGAGCCTGGCGGATAACCTCGCGGGCCTTGGCGTCAGCCTCGTTGCGGATACGCTCAGCGTTCTCGTTGGCATCGTTGACGATGGTCTCAGCGGTCTGCTGGGCAGCGATCAGGGCAGCGGAAATCTGGCGCTCCTGAGCGGAGAAGTCAGGGGCGGGAGCAGCCACGGGGGCGGCAGGAACGGCCTGGGCGGTGGCATCCTGAGCCTGGGCAAGCTGAGCCTGCGCATCGGCAAGCTGCTGCTCGGTAGCAGTCAAACGACCCTTAAGGTCGACGATCTTAGCGAGCATAGCGTCGACCTCGGAGGACAGCGTCTCCAAGAAGACGTCGACCTCAGCAGGATCGTAGCCACGCTTGGCCTCAGAGAAAGTCTGAGCCTGGATGTCTGCAGGGGTAATAGCCATAACAAGTCTCCTTTTTCATCGCCTCGGCGCTACACGCCCGACGTAAGTTACTAAGTCAGTTCTACACGAGTATACCTATAAGAAGCTGCAGAACCAGCCTCTGCACCAACTGCAACGCAATAATCGCAACGACCGGCGAAAAATCGATACCGCCCATCGGCGGGATGAAACGACGGAACAGGTTGAGCCACGGACCGCACACGCTATCAAGCACCGCGGCAATATCCTGAAGCAAACCACCCTGCTTCATGGGAATCCACGTCATAAAGCAGTAGACGACAATGAGCGTGGAATAGAAGTTGAACAGCGTGTTGACCAGCTGGACGACAGTGTAGATGTTGATGGGAATCTCCTCGTCTTGTCTTTACTTAAGGTAGCCGTCGGCACGAAGCTTCTTGAGATCGGAATCTTTGACCTCGCAACCGGCGGGCAGCACCATGAACACGCGGTCGCCCACCTCCTTGACCGTGGCACCCAGACCGCAGGCAAAGCCGTAAGAGAAGTCCAAGACGCGCTTGGCAACTTCGGTGCGTACGCCCACAAAAATCAGTGCGACAGGCTGCTTGGTGCGAACGCGGCGCACCACGGTCTCCACGTCGTCATAGCTCTCGGGGCGCAGGACATAGGCCGGCAGCTGCGGTGTGGCGTTGATGATATTGCTCGCATAGGCCGAGGCATCGCTCGGTGCAGGCGCGGGCGCAGCGGCGGCACGGGCGCGGGTGTTCTCGGCGTAGCTCGACGGCGTGTCATAGGCACCAGGACGATAACCGCTCGCAACACTGTCCTGCGAGCGCGAAGGCGGGTTATACGTCGTGGCATGGCGAGAGTCATCGCCGACCAGCTGTCCGGAGCGTGTATACACGGCAACCGACTCAGCTTCACCACGGCGCGTCTGACCAAGCAGGCCGTTGCTCGGCTCGTCTTGGGTGTAGAAGCCCTCGCCCGAAGCACCGCTGTAGCCGTTGCCCTGATAGCCATCGTCATAGCCATCATCGTAGCCGTAGTCGTCGTCCTGGCCATAACCCTGGTCGTAACCCTGTTGGCCGCCCAGGTGCATCTTATTTTTAATCTCGTCAAGGAAGCCCATGGTTGTGTCCTCTCGCGGTTTAGTGCAGGCGCCCCGATAATCAGTGCGCACTTCAGAGCCTTATTTTACTGCAAACTCCGGGCTAAATACTACCCTGCCCAGGCGAACGAGCGTAGAGCCCTCCTCAAGGGCAGACTCAAAGTCCTCGCTCATACCGCAGGAAAGCTCAGGCAGGTTCAAATCGGGATGCGCCGCCTCCAGCTCATCCCTCAGCTCACGAAGCCCCGCAAAGGTGCGGCGTGCCACATCCTTATTCCCCCGGGGCGCCATAGTCATAAGCCCCTGTACGCAAATTCCCTCAAGTTCTGCAAGCTCACCCGCGGCGGCGCGAATCTCATCGGGTGAAAAGCCTCCCTTCGACTCCTCACCACTCACATTGACCTCAATGAGCACACGCTGGGGGCCGACGAGCTCGCCTGCCTCAATCTTGCGAACAGCACGGCTCGAGATCGCCTGCGCCAGATGCAGCGAACCCACCGAGTGAATCAGCTCGGCTGAGCCCAGCACCGCATTGATCTTATTGGTCTGCAGGTTGCCGATCATATCGAAGCGCACCTCGGGCAGCTCCGGATGCTCCGCCAGACCCGTGAGCTTGCGAACCAGCTCCTGCGGGCGGTTCTCGGCAAAATGGCGATACCCCGCCTGGATGGCGGCAACGGTCTCATCGACACCAACGGTCTTGGACACGGCAATGAGGCTCGCGGCGTCGTGGGGACGGCCCGCGCGATCGAGCGCCGCATAAAAACGTTCCAGAATCTGCTCGCGGCGAGCGCGCATCAAGTCCAAATAGTTATCCATTGCCAATCGCCTCCGCTGACAGCCAAACAAGTAGTCCCATGCTAACGCAAGAGCGCGGCCCCGCATGTGCAAGGCCGCGCTCACTTAGGTATTTACAATCTTTCGACGAACGGGGTTACTTACTCCTCGTCGTCCTCGCCATCGTCCTCATCCTCAAGATGATCGAGCAGGTAGCGAAGACCCTCGCTGACCTCGTTAACGGGCACCTTGGCAACGTAGCGTGCATCGACGGCGGGCCTCATGATAACACCCTCGCCCGAAGGCACGCGCATGCTCTCGAGCTCATCCTCATCAGTGCAGGCGATATCACCGGCAGTCATACGCTGTCCGGTCAACAGGAAGGTCAGACGGCAGGCGGCATCGATGGAAATCGAGGCGATGCGATCGAGATAGCGCGATACCATGATGGCGCGGCGCAGGTCGTCATAGTTGCTGTCGTCGTCCATAAAATCGCCCGTGTCCATGCGGTTAAAGGTGCGGAAGAACTTCTCGTAGGCGGCGTGCACTGGCTCGTCCTCGACGCCCAAGTTGCAGATGATGGACATGTCGTTGGTGACGAGCGCAGAAAGCGAAAAGCCCAGTACCTGGTAGACGGCCTCAGCCTCGGCCTCGACCGTGCCGACAAGCTCCTTGGGCAGCGAGATGTCGGCCTTGATCATATGACGCGTGGCGCGGCAAATCTGGCGAACCTTATCGGTCATGCGCTGCAGGTTAAAGTCGACGTAGATGATCGTCTGCAGCAAGCGGAAGTCGGAGGCGACCGGTGACTGCGTGGCAATCAGGTTGTAGCAGACGGCCTCCAGGTTGGCGCAGCGTGCGTCAATCGAAAGCGTGCGCTTCTTGGTCTTGGTGGCGAGCTTGCGGTCGTCGGTCACATAGGCCTTCACGGCATCGTGGAGGGCCAGATCGACGGCCTCGTAGATGCTCAGCATCTCGTGACGGGCCTCGATGAGCTGACGGGAAAACAGTTTGCGCATGGTTCACTCCAATCAGTTGGGTGCGGTCATGCCGCCCGCACAGTGAATACGCACCGGACCAGATCCGATCGGCTTGGGACTAGTCGCACCGATCAGCCAAAGCGGCCGGTGATATAGTCTTCCGTCCGCGAGTCCACCGGGCTGGTGAAGATCGCGTCGGTTTGACCATACTCGATGAGCGTAGCGGGCTCGCCGGCAACTTCCTGCAAGAAGAATGCGGTGTAGTCGCTAATGCGAGCTGCCTGCTGCATTGAATGCGTGACGATGATGATCGTCATCTCGGGCGCCAGCTCGGCCATCAGATCCTCGACCTTAGAGACGGACGTGGGGTCGATGGCGGAGCAGGGCTCGTCCATCAGAAGGACATCGGGTTGCACCGCAAGCACGCGCGCGATGCACAGACGCTGCTGCTGACCGCCCGAGAGCGCCAAACCATCCTTGTTGAGCTGATTGGATACCTCTTTCCAGAGGTTGGCGCGTTTGAGCGATTCTTCCACGATGTCATCGAGGTCACTTTTGCTAGTCACGCCCTGCAGACGAGGGCCAAAGGCGACATTCTCGTAGATGGATTTGGGAAACGGATTGGGCTGCTGAAAGATCATGCCCACGCGGCGACGGAGGTCGACCGGGTCGACACCCTCGGCATAGATATCGTTGCCGTCGAGCGTCATGGTGCCCTCGACGCGCGTACCCTCGATCAGGTCATTCATGCGGTTGATGCAGCGCAAAAACGTCGACTTGCCGCAGCCCGAAGGGCCAATGAAGGAGGTGATGGCGTTTTTGGCGATGTTGAGGTCAAGCCCCGTCAGCGCATGAAAGTCACCGTACCAAAAGTTGAAATCCTTGGCCGTAATGGCCGCTTGCTCCAACGCGGGAGCGGACTGATAAACGGACATGGGACTCCTTAACTAGCGACGCTTACGCGACAGGAAGCGCGCAAACAGGTTGAAGGCCAAAATGATCACCATCAGCAAGAGCGCAGTGCCGTAGGCTGCGTTCATGTTGATGCCGTCGTTGGCAAGCAGGTACAGGTGAACCGTCATGGGGCGGCCGGAATCGAGCGGCGAAATAGGCAGGTTGATGGCCTGGCCCATGGTGTAGAGCACCACCGCGGTCTCGCCAATGGCACGGCCGATGGCGAGGACGATGCCCGTGGCAATACGGCCAAAGGCAGAAGGAAGCACGATCTTGGAGACAACCTGCCACTTGGTGGCGCCCAGGCCGTACGCGCCCCAACGGATATAGCGCGGAACGGCGCGAATGGCCTCTTCGGTGGTGCGCATGACGATGGGGAGCATCAAGAGCGCGAGTGCCAGAGCGGCAGAGACCATCGAAAGGCCCAGGCCCATAGCCTCGACAAACAAGGCGTAGCCAAACAGGCCCATAACGATGGAGGGCACCGAGGCCAAAGCGTCAGCAGCGTAGCGAATGAGATCGACGACCTTGCCCTGCTTGGCGTACTCGGCCAGATAGACGGCTGCCAGCACAGCGATCGGCGTGCAGATAAGCATAGCGAGCGCCGTCACGTAGACGGTCGAGACGATCGTGGGCCAAATGCCGCCCTCGGCGTTGACGCCCTGGGGCCAACCGAAGATAAAGTCGAGCGAGATATGTGGCAGGCCGTTAATGACCACGTAGGCGATGATGGCGACCAGCACCAGCGTGGTGATGTAGGCAGCGGCACGAAACACGCCAAGCATGATCTTGTTGGACAGGTCCTTGTTGATGCGGCCCTTCTTGCCGTGGGAAAGGGCACGCTTGATGCGCTCGCGCGACGAGGTCGTATCGACCGTCGTGTCAACGGAATCGGACATAGCCTACCCCCTCTTCTTCTTGGAAATCAGACGGACGATGCCCACCAGCGTGGCGGAGATGATAAACAGGACCACACCCATGCCGAACAGCGCCGAGCGATGCAGACCCGAGGAATAGCTCATGTCGAGCGCGATCTGGCTCGTGAGCGTCGAGATAGGGCTCGCAATGCTGTCGGGAATAACCGGGGCGTTACCCACGACCATGAGCACGGCCATGGTCTCTCCGATGGCACGGCCCATACCCAGCACGATGGCATCAACGATACCCAGCTTCGCGGCAGGTAGCACGACCTTATAGATGGTCTGCCACTTGGTGGCGCCCATGGCATACGATGCCTCGCGAATGCCCATGGGAATGGAATTGAGAGCATCGATGGTAAGCGTCGTGATGGTAGGGACGATCATGATGGCGAGCACAAACCACGCCGTCAGCGCACCAAAACCAAGGCCGCCGGTCAGTTGTGCGATAAACGGGCGGATGATGATCATGCCAAAGAAGCCGTAGATGATGGAGGGTATGCCCGCCAGCAGGTCAACGGCGGGGCTGATGAGCTTGCGCACGCGCTTGCCGGCGATCTCAACCAGGTACACGGCCGTGCCCACACCTAGCGGCACGCCCATGGCGAGCGCACCGACGGTCACCAGACCTGAGCCGGCAAGCAGCGACATGATGCCGTAGTGGCCCTCAGAGGGCGCCCACGTAAAGCTAAAGAAGTCCGCCAGACCGATGTCGGTAAAGACGGGCAGCGCCGAGTACGTGGTAAAGACAAAAATCAGGATGACGGTAACGACCGCCAAAAACGCGCAGGCAAAGAAGATCCACTGCAGCGCCTTCTCCTTGATATAGGTACTGCGCGATACGAGCGCCAGCTCGCGCTTCTTGGGTGCCTGAGCATTCTGCTCAGTCTGGGAGTTTTCCTGTGCTTCCATGCTACTCACTCCCCTTCTCGTCGTTGGTGACGGGAATAAAGCCCGCCTCGCGAATCTGCTTGTCCATCTTTTCGGACGTCACGTAGTCGATGTAATCCTGCGCCTGCTGCGAAGGCGCACCCTTCACAAAGAAGTAAAGGTCGCGCGAGATGGGATAGCCGCCACTCGCGACCGTCTTCTCGGACGCCTCAACATGATTGACCGAGACGGCCTTGACCGAGGTCTTGGCGTTGAGGCTATCGACGAAGCCCAGCGAAATGTAGCCGATGGCCCCACGCGAACGAGATACCACGTCGCGCACCTGGCCCGTACCCGAAAGAACAGCCGAGCGGCGATCGAACGGCGTGCCATCCATCACGATGGTACGGAAGGCCTCGCGCGTACCGGACGCCTCGTCTCGGTTGATGACCTGAATCCTCAGGTCCTCGCCACCGACCTCTTTCCAATTGGTAATCTTGCCGGCGTAGATATCGCGGAGCTGCTCGGTCGAGAGGTTATCGACGGGGTTGTCGTCGTTCACGATGACCGCAATACCGTCGTGGGCAATGACGATGGGAGTCAGGCCCAGATCCTGTTCGTCGGCATTGAGTCCACGGGAGGAGCTGGCGATATCGGCCGTGCCGGCGCTGACGGCCTCGATCCCAGCGGAAGAACCCAAACCGGAAACGAGCACGTCGATGCCGGTCTCCTCCTTAAAGCCCTCGGCCGCAATCTCGGCGATAGGAAGGCAGGTCGTGGAGCCGGCCACGGTAATGGAAGAGGTAGAAGATCCCGAAGAACAGGCGCACAGCGTAAGCGTAAGCACAGCGGCGCTCAGGACCGATACGATCTTTCTCATAGCATCACGCCGATCGCAGCATGGCGCCCACAGGTGCCGTCCTCGTTACGGTAGGAATAAAAGCGGTCGTTCTGACGCACGGTCGAAAGCTGGGTATCCACGATATTATCCGCGTCGACACCGACATCCACCAGCGCCTCGCGAATGGCAGCGGAAAGATCAAGCATGCGAGAGGTATTCGCATCGATGCAAGAGAACTCGGCGGCAAAGCGATCCATGAGTTCCTGGGATACCTCATATTCGTCACCCAAGATATGGGGGCCGATATAGGCGGAAACGTCGCTCGCATCGCAACCGGCAGCATCGCAAAGCGCCTGGCACGCCTTGGCGGAAATACGTGCAATCGTGCCCTTCCAACCGGAGTGCACCACGGCAAATCCGCCGGGGGCCACCAGCACCACGGGAACGCAGTCGGCAAAGCAGAGCAGCACGGGCACGTTATGCGCCGTGCAGACGATGGCATCACAGCCCTCGGCAATCTGCTCGCGAACGTCCTCAAGGTCATCGGCGCCGTTCGAGGTCACCGCAACGATATGGTCACCATGGACCTGATTGGGAACGAGCAGGTTGTGCTCGCACTCGGCGGCACCCATAGCCTCGAGCGCACGACAACGATTTTCTTGAACAGCAAAGGGGTCATCGCCAACATGCGAGCCCAAGTTGAGTGAGGAGTACGCATCTTCGGAAACGCCACCGGCGCGCTCGGTGAAGGCAAAGCGAACATCGGATGTCGCGCCCTCCACCAACGTAACTCCATCATGGTCGACACGCGAAACGTTGTCCGCACGTGCTGCCATACTAAAGCCTCCTAATAACACAAGTACCGCGGCATCGCCGCTACAGCCCGCGTTTATACGGCTGTCATACTTCTCTAAAAGGATACCTGCTGCGCTGGAGGCAATCGTAAAGGGAACGTAAAGAGATTGGAGGTTCTAGTTTACAAAGTCGAAATAAAAAGGGCGCGTCCATACGGACACGCCCCTGTACACAACAATGCAAAGAACGACTTAGAAGCTACCGCGCTTCAGGAAGTCGGGAAGCTCGAACTGATCGTTGCCGAAGTTAGGAAGCTCGGTGCCACCGACGTTGCGGGTCGGAGCGGCCTGAGCCGGGCTCGTGGCAGGAGCGGTGCGCTGCGGCTCAGCGGAGGCAGCGGCCTTGCTCTGAGACTGCTGAGCAGCAAAGAGCTCGTCCTGACGGTTGACGTTGGAGTCGGAGAAGCCCGTAGCGATGACGGTGATACGCACCTGATCGCCCAGGGACTCGTCGACAACGGTACCGAAGATGATGTTGGCCTCGGGGTCGACGGCGTTGGCGACAACGTCGGCGGCGTCGCTGATCTCCTGGATGCCCAGGTCCTTGGAACCGGCGATGGAGAGCAGCACGCGCGTGGCACCATCGATGGAGCTCTCGAGCAGCGGGCTGGAGATGGCCTGCTGGGCAGCGTCGACGGCACGGGTGTCCCCAGAAGAGGTACCGATACCCATCATGGCGGTACCGGCCTGCTTCATGATGGTCTTAACATCGGCGAAGTCCAGGTTGATGATACCGGGGACGGTGATGAGGTCGGTGATGCCCTGGGTGCCCTGGGAAAGGACGCCATCGGCAATCGCGAAGGCCTCGAGCATGGTGGTCTTCTTCTCGGCGATGTCGAGCAGCTTATCGTTAGGGATGACGATCATGGTGTCGACGCAATCGGAGAGGGTCTTAATGCCCTCCTCGGCGCTCTTCTTGCGCTTGCGGCCCTCGAAGGTGAAGGGCTTGGTCACGACGGCGACGGTCAGCGCACCGACCTCGTTCATCGCGATATCGGCAACGATGGGAGCAGCGCCGGTACCGGTGCCACCGCCCTCGCCGCAGGTGATGAACACCATGTCAGCGCCAGCGAGCGCCTCGGCAATGTCGTCGCGGGACTCATCGGCAGCCTTGCGGCCAACCTCGGGGTTGGCGCCGGCGCCCAGGCCGCGGGTAAGGTCGGTGCCGATGTGCACCTTGATATCGGCATCAGAGATCGCGAGTGCCTGAGCATCGGTGTTGATGGCAACAAACTCGACGCCGCGGATGCCCTCTTCGATCATTCGATTGACCGCGTTGGTACCGCCGCCGCCGACGCCGACCACCTTAATGACGGCAAGGTAGTTGTTGATCTCTGTCTCGTGCATGTCGGTCCTCCGAACAAAGGTTATAGCCATAGCATGGGTCGACCCCGCGCACATTAACCTTCAGGTTGAAAGTAAATGCAAAGGTAAACCGTATTATGGTTGCACATTATGAACGTATCAGTCAAATAATTGACCGTGAAAACCAAACAAACCAGATAAACGGCGTGGTATGGCCCCTCAACAAAGCATCAACCAGCGCTACGAGGTCGGAGCGTTCCTAAATGTATAGTTACCCGGAGAGCGCACATTGATATACGTTACGCCCTCTACCTGCGAAAGCAGCTTGGTGACTACGCGCTCCTTCTTGACGATATCGTTCGAATCACCCAGCGACACCTCAATGCCGTTATTGAGGTTTGCCGAGATGGCTTCGACCGAAGGCGTGGAAATATCCTTGACTTGTCCCAAGAACTCGCTCGAAAAACCACGCACATAATCCAAGCCAGCCTTAACGGCCTTGGAGCTCACCGCCTGGCCGGAAACCGGAGCGACATCCGCCGAGACATCGGTCAACAACACCGCGCCATAGTGCTTAGCGAGCGCCAGCGCGGCATCAATGCCGGTCAGGGTATTTGAGCCCTGCCCCGTCGTGATGACGTTGCCCTGGTCATCCACTTCGACCGACGTCGACAGCGGGGCGATCCAGGTGTCATCATCCCCGATGGCCCAGGCAAGGTCATCGGAGCTGATATAGGCAATTGCGATGACCTTGCGCTCCATCGGCGTAATGATGAGCGTATGCGGGAACTGACGCTGGACATCCACGCCCGACACCCACGGGTTCTGCTTGAGGTCCTCGGTAATCTGGTCAGGATCGACGTTAAAAAGCGACGTTCCCTCGGGCAAATCGATCAGCTGGATAGCATCGTGCTTCGTCACATGCTCGCTGCCTTGAATCTGAATATCAGTGGCGGTAAACAATCCAGAGTTGATCACCACGACGGCAACGACGACGAGCACGGCCAAGACGGCCAGAACGCCGCCCACGATTTTGCCTTTGCCTGTAACGAGAGAAGCGGCGTCTGACGTTTTATTTGCCATCGCCCCAAGTGAAGACAACGGGTTGACGCCTTTTTTACCCGAAGGCTTCTTGGCGGTAGCCGGCACCGATGTCAGCGAGCGCGGTTTCGATGCGCCCAGCGTGCGACCCGGACGCGCCGCCTTAGTTCCCGTCGAGGGCTTAGGAGTTGCCATGGGACGGGCAGGTTTGGCGCCCATAACAGGCTTTGACGTCACCGAGGGACGCGAGGACTTTTTTGCGGCCGGACGATTACCGAGCTGCGAGCCGACAACCGGACGACTGGTCTGTCGAGCATGCCCGACAGACTTAGAGTGCGCGACGGTATTGCGTTGAGGTTTGGCAGGCGCGCCGGAACGCCCTCCGGCGCGGCGGAAGGTGGGTTTCGATGCTCTAGAAGCCGAGGAATTTAACTTCCGGTCTGAGCTCGATGCCATACGCCTCCCTCACCTTTCCGTGCACATGTCTGATAACCGCGGCAACGTCATCGGCCGAGGCAGTTCCGTTATTAACGATAAAATTAGCGTGAACGGGCGAAACTTCCGCGCCGCCAATCGAAAAACCCTTTAATCCACAATCCTCGATAAGCTTGCCCACGCTCGCATCGGGCGGATTGCGAAAGACCGACCCGCAGGATGCGCGACCCATGGGCTGTGTACGCTTGCGCCTCGTAAGGTACCGCTCCATGCGCTCGCGAATGTCGGCCTTGGGCGCCGGTTTAAGCTTGAGCACGCACTCGAGGATGATCTCATTGCGGGGAAGGCTACATTCGCGGTAGCCCCAAGTGATCTCGGACCCCGCATAATGCTTGATACCGGATGCCGGGTCAAACGTTACGACATCCTCAACCAGCGAGCCAATCCACTCGGTCCGTGTGCCGGCATTCATAGATATCGCACCGCCAACCGAGCCAGGGATGCCAACGGCAAACTCAAGGCCCGAGAGGCTACGCGACAGGGCATCGTTGACCAGGCGCGCAAACATCACGCCCGCACCGACCGTCAGCGTACAACCGTCATCGGCAACAACCGTGCACTGAAACTCACGTCCGAGCGAAATGACGGCGCCGCGATAACCGCCATCGGCAACCAGCAGATTGGAGCCCTTGCCGATGATGACCCACGGCACCTGCTCGCGATCGAGCACCGCCACGGCGCGGCGAAGGGCATGATAGCTATGGCACGTCACAAAGAGGTCGGCCTTGCCGCCGATACGATAGCTCGTATGACGCGCAAGGCGCTCGTCCTCGATCACATCCGTGTCGATCATGCCCGAGAGCGCCATGACGGCGTTAAACAGACCCATTAGACTTAAGCGTCTTTCTTGGCAGTCAGATACTCAATGAACTCGGGACCGACGGTCGTAACGTCACCAGCACCCATAGTGAGCAGCAGGTCGCCCTCGCCCACCATCTGCTCGAGCTCCTGATTGAGCTCAAGACGGCTGGAGCAGTACACGACCTCCTTGCCAGGATGCTTGGCGCGCACGGTATCGGCGAGCATCTTAGAGGTGACACCCGGAATGGGCATCTCGCCAGCCGAGAACACATCAATCAGCAGCAGTTTATCGGCATTGGCAAATGCATCGGCAAAGTCGTCGCACAGGGCCTGCAGGCGCGAATAGCGGTGCGGCTGGAACACGACGTCGACGTGCTTGTAGCCCAGCGACGAAGCGGCAGCAAGCGTCGCCTTGATCTCGGTGGGGTGATGGCCGTAATCATCGACCACGGTGATGCCATCGATATCGCCCACGTGGGTAAAGCGACGGCGGACGCCCTCAAAGCTCGAGAGCGCCTTGGCGGCGGCGTCGATGTCAAGGCCCAGGACATGGGCGACGGTGAGCACCGCCGTGGCGTTGAGCATGTTGTGGCGACCGGGATTGCTCTTGATCTCCACAGCGTGTTCAGTGCCGTCCTCAAAGCGAACGATAAAGTCGCTCTGGATGCCCTTGACATCCGGGTGCATGCAGACGATGTCGTTGCTCTCGGCAAAGCCGTAGGAAAGCACGTGACGGCCCGTCGACTTGGCGAGCCCGACCAGATGCGGGTCCTCACCGCAGACGATGACGGTGCCGTCCTCGCCCACCAGGCTCATGAATTTGGCGAAAGTTGCCTCGATCTCCTCGATACCCGAGTAGTGATCGAGGTGGTCGGCTTCGACGTTGGTCACAATGACTACGTTGGGGTTCAGGAACAGGAAGGAGCTATCGGACTCGTCGGCTTCGGCGACAAAGTAGTCGCCCGAGCCGTTCTTGCCGTTCGTGTCATAGCCCTCGACGATGCCACCGATCAGGAAGCTCGGATCCAGACCCATGCGGTCGAGCATGGTGGCGCACATCGAAGACGTGGTGGTCTTGCCATGCGTGCCGGCAACAGCGACGGTGGTGTAGCCGTGGCCCAAAGCAGAGAGCATCTTGGCACGGGGCCACACGGGAATACCAAGCTCGCGAGCGCGCACGAGTTCAGGGTTGGACTCCGGAATAGCGGTGGAGACAACAACCACGTCGGGCTTGACCTCGTCGATCGTGGCAGCCTCATGGCCCACATGCACCTTCACACCAGCGCGGGTAAGCTGGCGGATATAACGTGACGTCTTAAGGTCGGAGCCGGTAACGGCATAACCGCGCTCGTGCAGAACGAGAGCGATGCCGCTCATGCCGGCGCCGCCGATACCGATAAAGTGGGCGCTCTTAAACTCGGGCGCGGAGGTTGCAGTCTGGGAATCAGCCATGTGCTCGTGTACTCCTTGCGTAAACACTGCCTGTAACCCGTTAACTGTACCGCACCTACCGCATCAGCGCGAGGGCGACCGACGATATCCCGTCTAACTAACGCAAACCCTCTACCGCATCCGCCAGAAGAGCGGCGGCCCTATCCTGAGCCAGACCACGCGCCGCCTGACGCATGGCGTCGCGCGCCGCCGCGTCATCGACCAGGTGCAGCAGCTCATCGGCAAAGGCAGAACCGTCGATATCGGCATCGGCGCAGAGCACGCCGGCCCCGGCGTCGACCAGATAACGAGCATTGGTGGTTTGGTGGTCGGCTGTCGCATGCGGATACGGCACGAGCACCGAAGGCACGGCGAGCGCAGCGATCTCGGCCACGCTCGATGCGCCCGAACGCGAGAGCACCAAATCGGCAGCAGCCAGCATATCGCCCATGTTGTCGATGTAAGGCTGGACGCGGTAACGCTTCGCCTCCTCGGGCGTCAGCGCCAAAGCGCGCTCGGTCTCCTCAAAGCCGTCGGCACCCGTCGAATGCAACACATAGAGATTCTTGCGCGAAAGCAGCTCGTTTTTGAGCGAAGCCACGCGCTCGTTGAGGTGCTGGGCGCCAAGTGAACCGCCAAAGACGAGCAGCAGCGTAGCGTCCTCGGGAACGCCAAGTGCCTTGCGGCCGCGAGCGCGATCTCCCTCGATCACCGAGCGACGTACGGGATTGCCGGTCATGAGCACGTGGTCAGGGTCACCTTCGCGCTCAAAGACCGAGCGCGCTGCCGGCACCGAGATGCACACGCGGGCGGCGTGGGAGTTCATCATCTTGTTGGCCAGGCCCGGAACAGAGTTCTGCTCATGCAGCAGATACGGCACGCCTGCGTCCTTGCACCACCCCAGCAGCGGAACCTCGACATAGGCACCAAAACCGATGGCGGCATCGGGCTTGCCGACCTTTGAGAAATGACTGGCGATCGCACGCTTGGCCTTGTTGACGCGCCACAGCGAGGTCAGCGCCGTCCAAGGGCGGGAGCGGTCGAAGCCCGTGACCGTAATGGGCACAAAATCAAACCCAGCCTCGGGGACCAGACGACCCTCGAGCTTGCGCGACTGGCCCACGAACACAACGCGGTGGCCACGGTCACGCAGCTCTTCGGCCAAGGCGAGCGCGGGGTTGATGTGTCCTGCCGTGCCGCCGGCTGCAATAGCAACGGTCATTTTATCGGTCATGGTAGTCCCTTCGTACACGCGGTCCCTGGTCGTCGGTGCGCAGACGTGCCGACGGGTCCGAGTTCAAATCGATTCGATTATATCCGCCGCCCGCGTTGCGAGGGCTGGGGCGCTGCGGACGACCTTGCGGAGCCGTTCGCGGGCGTGGACGGGCTGCCGGCTCGGATGCAGAACCATCCAGAACGGTAAAGCCGCTACGCGAAGGTCGTTCACCGCGAACATGGGCCACGCCGGCGGTGCTCTCATCCATAACGGCAAAGCTCTCACGGCGGCGGTCATACTCATCGCGGCGGGCGCTCTCGTACGAAACGCGCAGAATCAACCCGGCAAGCATAAGCGACACAATAATCGACGAACCGCCGTAGCTAATAAACGGCAGCGGTTTGCCCGTCATGGGAAACACGTTGAGGATGCCCAGCGCGTTAATCAAAAACTGCACTGCGAGAATGACCGCGGAGCCAGACGCCATAAGCGCGCCCCGGCGATCGGTCGCCTGCTCGGCAATGCGAAACGCCGAGTAGATCAGCATCGCAAACACCAAGAAGAACAGCACGGTTCCGACAAAACCGACTTCCTCGCCAATGATGGCCAGGATGTAGTCGTTGTGCGCCTCGGGTAGATACGAGTACTTCATGGTTGAGTTGCCGATGCCACGGCCGAACAGACCGCCCGAGGCAAAGGCCATAATGGCAAGCGTGGCCTGATAGCCGTCACCATACTCGTCGGCCCAAGGGTTCAAGGCAACCTGAATACGCACCATACGGTACGGCTCTGCGACAAGCGCAATCACGATCACGAGAATGCCGAAGATTAGCACGCCGATGATAAATCTGGGGTCGAGACCCGCAAACAACGCCATGCACATGAGGGTCAACAGGATGATCAGGACAGTACCGAAATCGGGCTGGATAAAGATCAGAAAGAGCGAAATGCCCAGGTAGATGCCCATCTTGCGAAGGAATTCGTTGATGTTGCCACCGGGCGAAAAGAAGCGATCAAGCATGATGGCCGAATACGCAATGGCAAATGGCTTTAAAAACTCGGAAGGCTGGAACTGAATACCGGCGATGTTGAGCCAGCGCGTGGCGCCGCGGCTGCCGCTGCCCACCAAGAACACCAGAAGCAGTAGCCCTATCATGCCGATAAGGAAGATCCTGAGCACATCCTCCCCAAACCAGCTGTCCGGCAAAACGCGCACGATGGCAATCAGCGCCAGAACACCGACCACGGCAAACGCGGCCTGTCGACCCAGAAAAAACGTCGCCGAGCCATTCTCGTGCAGCGCCTCGACCGAAGACGCCGAGTACACCATCAGCAGGCCAAAGCATACCAAGGTAAACAAGCAGGCCATGAATATCAAACGGGGGCGCATGATACGGGCGGGAACGCCGGCAATATAGCGTTCGCTAAACGACTGCCCACCGCGGCTGGAACACGATGTGATGCGCCGTGAGGAAGCACGGTCCGAGTCGGGCCTCCTCATACCTTGTCGGGGGCTCTCCTCTCTCACCGCAACCCCTATTCCATTTGTGATTTCGCTGTAGCGGCAAGCTGAGCCACGTAGTCCTTAAACACGCGGCCGCGCTCCTCATAGCCCGAGAACTCATCGAACGAAGAGCAGGCAGGTGAAAGTAAGATCACGTCACCACGGCTCGAAAGCGAACGGGCAACGTCCACGGCGTCGCGTAGGTCATCCGCCTGGGCGATATCCACATCGCCATCGACATCGGCCTCGTCCATAGCGGCGGTGAAGCGCTCGCGCGCATCGCCAAAGCAGACGACCGAGCGTACGTTATCCATAACAACGCGCGCGAAGTCCGTGAGCGGCGTGCCCTTATCGTGGCCGCCGAGCAGCAAGATCACGTCGTCATCGGGAAATGCCGTCAGCGCCTTCTCGACCGCATCGGTGTTGGTCGCCTTGGAATCGTTGACGTAGCGCACGCCGTCAATCTCGCCACACGGCTCCACGCGGTGCTCGAGCGGCTGGAACGAGGCAAGACCGCGGCAGACACCATCGACATCGGCACCGACCGCCAAGGCAGCCGTGGCAGCGCACAGGGCATTGATAACATTGTGATGGCCCGAGATCTTGAGCTCGGATGTAGCGATGAGCGGGGTCTCGACGCCCTTCAGACGCACGACCATCTTGCCGTCGCGCACAAAGGCGGCATCCTCGCCCTCAGGCTCGTCAAAGGCAACCTTGCAGATGCGACGACCCGGCGTGTAGATGTACTCATCGAACTCGTGAATGCCGGCGTCTTCGACGTCGACAACCACCAGATCGTCATCGACCATATTGTCAAACAGTTTGATCTTGGCAAGCGCATAGTTCTTATGGCTCTTATGCCAGCCCAAGTGGTCGGGAGTGATGTTGAGCAGCACCGCCACGCGGGGGTGGAGCTCGGTTGTCGTAGCAATCTGATAGCTCGAGAGCTCAGCCACAAACCACTCGTTGTGGGCTCGGCCGTCAATCTCGTTGACCGGCGGCTCGCCGATGTTGCCGACAGCAACGCTGGCCTCGCCGGCAGCCTTAAGCAGAAAATCAGTCAGCGACGTGGTGGTCGTCTTGCCGTTGGTGCCCGTGATGGCAATCCAGTTATCGGGCGACAGGCGATAGGCAAACTCGGGCTCACCCATAATCTGGGCGGCATGCTCGCGCCCGGCCTTAAAGAAGCCCGAGAACTCCGAGATGCCCGGGCACGTCACGCATACGTCATAGGCGCCCTCGACCTGTTCGGTCCCATAGACAAACGACGCACCAGCAGCCTCGAGCGCACGCGTGGCGTCATTGGGCTCAGAGGTGCCGCCGCCATACACGGTAACGGCGCTTACGCGCTCGGGATGTGCCAGCGCCCAGCGGGCGACATCGAGACCGGATTTGCCCTGACCCAAAACGAGCAGGCTAAAGACATCAGCAAGAGGCATGAAAGACCACTATCCCAACTGGAAGAACAGGGCAAGGCCAACGGCACCAAAGGCCGCAGCGATAATCCAAAAACGGATGACGACCTTGGTCTCGGCCCAGCCCTTCTTTTCGAAATGATGATGGATGGGCGCCATAAGGAAGACGCGCTTGTGCGTAAAGTGGAAGTAGACAACCTGAATCATGACCGACAGGGTCTCAACGATAAACAGGCCGCCGATGATGAGGGAGACGACCTCGGTGTTGGTCATGATGGACGTGCAGGCAAACGCGGCGCCCAGGGCAAGCGAGCCGGTATCGCCCATAAAGATGCTCGCCGGATAGCAGTTGAACCACAGAAAGCCCAAGCAGGCACCGGCACACGCGGTGCAGAAGATGGACAGGTTCACGTCTCCGTGCAAAAACGCCATGGCAGCCATGGCGAGCATGGCAATCATGGAGGTGCCGCCGGCAAGACCGTCAAGGCCATCGGTCAGGTTCACGGCATTAGAAAGACCGGCGATCATCAGCCAGCAAAAGACAATGTAGAGCCACGGGAACGAAAGGCCGCAGATGGTGGTCGAAAGCACGCCAAGGTCAATCGTCAGGCCGCCGGGAAAACGAATCTCGGGGGCGACGCCGCACCAGTTGACGGTAAGTACCGTAAAGGTGACACAGATAATGGTTAGGCCGATCATCTTGGCATGAGGCGTCAGACCGAGCGAGCGCCCATGCGTAACGGAGGTCAGGTCGTCGATCAGGCCCAGCACGCCGGTCGCCAGCGTGGCGAGCAGCACGAGCACGAGCTCGGTGGTGAGCTTGCCCATCAGCAGGCAGGTCAGCGAAATCGCGACGAGAATGACAACGCCACCCATGGTGGGCGTTCCCTGCTTAACCAAATGACGCTTGGGGCCGTCGGCACGAACCTGCTGGCCGATACCCTCGACCTTGAGCAGCTTGATCCACCACGGCATGAGCAGCAGCGCAATGGCAGCGGCGATGCCAAGCCCCAAAAAAGCCTGATACGTTGGATACGAGGGATTGCCGAACATGGGCTAGCACACACCTTCCACAAAGCGGTCGAGCTCAACAAAGCGGGAACCCTTGACCAGTACAACATCATGTTTTTCAAGCGCGCCGCCCATGCGGTCGAGCACCTGCTGATAATCGGAGAACACCTGGATGCGGTCCTCGTCCATGCCCATCATGCGCGCGGCATCGGCCATAAGCTGGGCCAGCTCACCACCCACGCACGCCAGCATGTCGAGCTTCTTGGCGGCGGCATAGGCGCCCACGAGCTCATGCATGCGAGGAGCCTCATCGCCCATCTCGCCCATCTCGCCCAGGATCGCCATGCGAGACCCCGTGCACGAAAGCGAGCACAGCAGATCGAGGCCAGCAGCCATGGATTCGGCACTGGCGTTATAGGAATCGTCGATGACGCGGGCACCGCTCTTGGCGCGCTTGATCTCCTGGCGGTGACCGGTGATCGTGAGGCCCCTAAAAGCAGCATCGATCTGCTCGGGCGTCACGCCCAGGCGATAGGAAACCGCGGCGGCCTTAACGGCATTAGGAACGGACTGCACGCCGGGGATGGCAAGCATGATATCGATCGTCTCACCCTGGCCAAAATCGAGCGTAAAGACCGGACGTCCCTCGTCATCAACACGAATGTCGCGGGCACGGACCTCATCGTCGTCCGAGACGCCGGCCAGCATAACGTCGATACCAGCAGGCTGGGCGAACGTATCGCGAATGAACGGCGTAAAGTCGTCCTCACCGCCCAAAACCAGCAGCGGCAAGAAGTCGCCGGCGGCGCACATACCCTGGACAATCTCGGCCTTAGCGCGGGCGATGTTCTCGCGGCTGCCCAAAATGCCGATGTGAGAGGTACCAATCTTGCTCACGATGGCAAGGTTGGGATTGGCGGACTTGGACAGGCGCTCAATCTCGTGGAAATGGTTCATGCCCATCTCGAGCACCAGGACCTCGGTATCGGCCGGAGCGGAAAGCACCGTGAGCGGCATGCCGATCAGGTTATTGAAATTGCCCTTGGTGGCCCAGACACGATAGCGCTTGGCGAGCACGGCGGCGAGCACGTCCTTGGTCGTCGTCTTGCCGATAGAGCCGGTAATGCCAACGACCAGGCAGCCAAGCTCCAGGCGATACGTGTGCGCCAAACGCAGCAGAAACTCCTCGGGATCATCGGTCAGCAGGATGGCGCACCCCTTGTCCTGTGCCAGCGAGACCAGCTCGGCCTCGGGCTCACGCGTCATCACGACGGCGCCGGCACCCGACTGGACGGCACGGGAAGCAAAATCATTGCCGTCGACGTTTTCACCGGGAAAGGCGACGAAAATCGTCCCTTCCTCGACCTGGCGCGAGTCGATAACGCACCCGCGGCATACCCGATCGGCTTCTCCCGTCACGGTTCGGGCCCCTGTTGCGGCCGCGAGGTTGTTGACGGCGATCTCTATCATTGCAGCTCCCCTGTAAACCTAATAATGCTATCGGCGTATTGTATCCCAGCGCCGCACATGCGTGGTGCAGGGCATGTGAACACCCTCATATGGGACAACAAACCACGCCCCAAAGATTGTAACCCCCTACTTCGTGTGCGGGATACCCAGCACGTCGAGCGCGTTGGCCATAATGGACTGGAACGGCACCGCAGCGGCATCTGAGCCGCTCGGCGTTCCGTCGAGCGTGATATAGCACAGCACCTTGGGCGATTGTGCCGGTGCAAAGCCCATAAAGGACGACATGTAGTTCTCCTTGAGGTAGCCGCCGTTCTCGTCGGCACGTTCGGCCGTACCGGTCTTACCCGCCACGTCATAGCCGTCAACCGCGCCGCCAACGCCCGTTCCCTCGGACACGACCGTCTGCATGCACGATGTCACCTGGGATGCGGCGTCCTCCGAAATCGCGCGCTCGCCTTCGCCCCAGTCCTTCTCGTCGCCTTTGCTGGACTTATAGAAGTGCGGTGTCATCATCACGCCGCCGTTGGCGATGCCGCCCACGGCACGTGCGATCTCAATCGGCGAGACGGACAGTGCCTGTCCAAAGCTCATCGAGCCCAGCGTGGCGCCGTCATACTGGTCACGCTCCTTGACGATACCCAGGCTCTCTCCCGGAAAATCGACACCCGAGCTGTGACCGATGCCCCACTTGTCCACATAGGCGGCAAAGTCGTCGGCACCGATCTTGCGCCCCACTAGAACAAAGCCCACGTTGGACGAACGGCGCATCATCTCGCGCACATCCATGGTCATGGCATAGTCGCGCTTGTCGGCATCGGTGACGGTATCGTCGCCCACCTTGATGCTCGCCGGCACCTCAAACGACGTACTCGATCGCACGACGCCCAAGTCGAAGCCGGCGCCCGCCACGAGCGTCTTAAAGACCGAGCCGGGCTCGTAGGCGTCGGTGACCAGGCGCAGATTCATATCCTCGGTCTTGGCATTCTCCAGATCGGTCTGGTCGTAGGTCGGGTACGAGCAGGCTGCCAAAATCTCGCCTGTCGTAGGATCGGTGACCAGCGCCGAGCCGTTCTTGGCCTTAGTCTTCTCAACTGCCTCTGCCAGGGCATCCTCGGCCGCACGCTGGATATTGACGTCGAGCGTCGTCACGATATCAACGCCGTCGACCGCAGCCACCTTTTTATAGGCACCGCCCGCGATATAGCTGCCGTCCCTCGCGCGCTCGCGTACGAGAGAACCGTTCGTGCCGGTCAGAAGCTTGTTGTATTGCTTTTCGAGACCCGTCAAGCCGTCGTTGTCTACATTCACTACACCCAGCACCTGCGATGCCAGATTGCCGTATGGATATACGCGCTTCATGGCCTGCTCAAAAAGCACGCCGGGCAGGTTCTTCTTCTCCAGCGCCGCAACATCGTCTTCGTCCACCTGGCGCTTGATATACACCCAGGTTCCATCGGACTCAACGAGCTTGCGGCAGGTCTTTTTATCGATTCCAGTTGCCTTGACCAGCGCCGACACCGTCTTGTCAACATCCTCGACAAGCTGCGGGTTCACGGCGATGTTGCGACATTCGACCGACGACGCCAGCACGTTGCCGTTGCGGTCGTAGATGGTGCCGCGTTTGGCATAGAGGGTCTGCGCAAGCAGGCGGCGCGCATCGGCACGCTCGCGCAGTTTATCGGCTTCGACAATTTGATAGTCGGCAAGGCGAAAGACGCCCAAGCCCAAGCCAAGCCCGATGAAGCCCATGACGGCTTTGCGGCGAGGCAGAGGCGCGCCTGTGAGCCATTCGGTCGACGAACTCTTGCGCGACCTGGTGTTATGCACTTGAGGGCCGCCCGAGCCGCGAAGTCGCGACGCCGGGTCGTTGCCACGGGACCGCCCGGCGTTGTAAGATTGCCGACCCGTTCCTTGATAACCAGAACGTCCCCGCGACGAGGGACGTCCAGAACCGCGGCCCCCATCGGAACCGCGGCGATAGTCATTTGTCATACTCAGCTACCGTCTTGCTACTGAGCGGTCGCGGTCGCGTTGGCGCCCGCGGCTGCATCCTGCGAAAAGTCAAGTGTAACGCTCTCGCTGGGCTCCACCATGCCATAAGCGCCCGCAAGGTCGCGAATGCGCGTGTCGGCGCCATAGACCGAATGCATGACCTCCAGGTCGGAGCTCTCATCGGTCGCCTTTTCGAGCGTGCTGGTAAGCTCGGCGTTGCTGTTGAGCACCTGGGCCGTAACGCCGGCGAGCGCCACGCGGGCGACGCCGATCGTCATGAAGATAGCCGCAATGATGCAAAACGTTTTAAGAACGCTCATGAAAACCGGGCTTACCGCCTGGTTTGCCTGACGGCCCGCGCCCGTGTAGACATCAAAGCGCGGCGCGCGCTGCTCACGGGGAGCAACGGGGGCCTGCGGCGTCTCACGATAGGCGGGCATGGCGTTCATATCATAGGCGAGTGCTGCGCTTGAAGTGTTGTAGCCCATGATATGCCGCCTCCCATCCCGAGTACGTTGGTAGTGTGTTTAAGCTTCGTTTATGGTGCGAGCGGGAGGTCCAATATCGCGCGGTCGCGCCTACAGACGCTGCGCCACGCGGATTTTGGCTGATCTCGCCCGAGGGTTGCGCTCAACCTCATCAGGCTGGGCAACCAAGGGTTTGCGGGTGATGACCTTGAGTATCGGCACGTTGCCGCACACGCACACCGGAATCTCCGGCGGACACGTGCACCCCTGGCTCATCTCCTTAAAGTGGTTCTTTACGATACGGTCCTCGAGCGAGTGATACGAGATGACGCAGATACGTCCGCCCGGGTTGAGCCACCTGGTGGCGGCATCAAGCCCTCGTTCGAGCACATCGAGCTCGTGATTGACCTCGATGCGAATGGCCTGGAAACTTTTCTTGGCCGGGTGTCCGCCATGCCGACGAGCGGCAGCCGGGATACCCGCCTTGATGATCTCGACAAATTGGCCGGTGGTTTCGATCGGTTCTTGCTCGCGGCGGCGCACGATCTCGCGCGCAATCTGCGAGGCGAACTTCTCTTCTCCGTAGACGCGTAGAATCCGGGCGAGGTCGTGTTCGTTATAGGTGTTGATGACCTCAGCTGCGTTTAAGGTGTTATTACCCGGATCCATCCGCATGTCCAATGGGGCGTCCTCGTTATACGAAAAGCCCCTGCCAGGGATATCGAGTTGCGGTGACGAAACGCCCAAATCGAACAGGAAGCCATCGACCCCGGGCACCTCGGCCGAGCAAAGCAGCTCGTCCAAGTCGCCGAAGTTGCCCTTCAGCAGCTGGTGCGGAACGCCGGGAACCTCGCGGTCCAGACGGGCACCAGCGGCCTCGAGGGCCATGTCGTCCTGATCGACGCCGAGCAAAAGGCCCGTCTCCCCCACCTGCGCGGCCATCTTTACCGAATGGCCGGCACCGCCAAGGGTGCAATCGCAGACAACGGAGCCGCTCTTTAGCCGCAGCGACTCAAGCACTTCGCCGAGCATGACAGGTTCATGCCGATATTCTTGTGTCAAGATCCCACGCTCCATCCGTTTCCCGTGCCTTGCCCTTACGAGAAGAAGAGGTCCAGCAGGGCCTCATCGTCATCGTCCTCATCGGCCGCGGCGCGATCCCAAACCTCAAGGTGGTCGTAGTTGCCCACAACCGTGACCTCGCGGTCGAGGTTCGCCTGCTTGCGGAGAGACTCGGAAAGACCGATACGACCGGCGCTGTCCACGTCCATCGACGTGGTGCGCTTGTTGATCGCCCTCATGAGCTTCTGGTCGTTAATGTCACGCGGGTTAAAGCCCTCGTGGCCCTCACGACCCGCGAAGAGTCCTTCGACCCACTTATCGAAGGCCTCGGCAGAGAACACGTACAGAGCATCGACATCCAGGGCTTTGAACACGCGAACGTGCTCTCCAAGCTCCTCGCGAAGGGGTGCAGGCAGGGATAGACGACCTTTTGCATCGAGATTGCGCTCGTATGCACCAGTCATTCCCATGTGCGCCCTCCCCCCGGTTACTCAGATGGCACGTACGCGGGGAACCACCCCGCCTGTCGACGTCATTAATAATATGGGGAACTGACCCATTTTTCAACACCTTTCCCCACCCCTTCCCCCACTCCGCCCCACCACTCCACCCACCATATATCGCAAAACACCCCCAAGCATATGTTCGAAAACACAATATGTTGTGTTTAGAGCAAAGACGGGATGCCACCTGTAGCACCCCGCCTTTCAACCTCAACCTTCAAGTTGACCTTGAGGCGATTTTTACGTCCCTTTACATGCCGTTCACATCGCCCCCAAACTCCCCCACCCAAGGCACGTGCGGCCCACCACCGCGACGACAAGTGGCGAAAAATGGGACGGGCCCCAGATTGCCCATGCGCGCGCAAAAGCACGCCGCAGCAATCTGGGGCCCGTCCCCAAATACCTATAAATATGCAGGCCAGCGATGTGTTAACGATGCGCCAGCGGATGCGCCGCCAGATAGACCTCGGTCAGTTGCGTGCGGTCGACATGCGTGTAGACCTGCGTGGTCGAAATATCGGCATGGCCCAAAATCTCCTGCAGCACACGCAGGTCGGCACCGCCCGCGAGCATGTGGGTGGCAAAGGAGTGGCGCAAGGTATGGGGATGGAGCCCCACCAGCCCCACCTGACGCCCATACCGCTCGCATATCGCATGCACGGCCTGGCGCGACAGGCGACGTCCGTTCTTATTTAAAAAGACCGCCGAGGTCTCGGTTCCGCGGGCATGGGCCGCCAAGCGAGAACGTCCCTCAGTTACATAGAGCATCAGAGCTCGCGCCGCGCTTCCCACCAGCGGGGACAGGCGTTCCTTTGAGCCCTTACCGCGAACGAGTACAAAGCCATCGTCAATATGGATATCGCCCACATCGAGCCCCACCAACTCGCTCACACGCAAACCGCATCCGTAGAGCACTTCCAAGATGGCATGGTCGCGCAAGCCCATCTCGCCCTCGGGGAAGTCTTGATCGAGCAGAGCCGAGACATCCTCCACCGATAGATACTCCGGCAAACGCTCAGCCTTTTTAGGCAGGCGCAACGCCGCCGTTGGATTTTGGGCTACAGCCCCATCGCGCACCAAAAAGGCATGCAGGCCCTTCACGGCTGCAAGCGCACGCTCCACCGAGGCATCGGAATAGCCCCCATCGCGACGGTCGGCGACAAAGCCCTCCACGACCTGACGAGTCACCTCTTCAAAAGACACAATACCCGCCCGCTCCAGATAGGCGCAGTACGTCGTCAGGTCACGACGATAGGCCGCGATCGTGTTGCGCGCCAAACCCCGCTCGACCGCGCGGTAATCGAGATACTCCCCCGCCGCCACGGCGAGCGACGAGGGAGTAGCTTCGGTATGTTCCTTATTCGCCGGCACCCTTAGTCCGTAGCGAGGTTCATGGGCGTCACCTGCAGACGGTCGACACCCTCGTGCTGGCCGATCGAAGCGCGTACGAACTCGCGGAACAGCGGCTGCGGGTTGGTCGGGCGGCTCTTGAACTCGGGATGAGCCTGGGTTGCCACATACCACGGATGCACGTCGCGCGGCAGCTCGACCATCTCGACCAGGCGCTCGTCAGGCGACAGACCCGAGATAACCAAACCGGCGTCCTCGAGCTGGTCGCGGAAGGCGTTGTTGAACTCAAAGCGGTGACGGTGACGCTCGTAGACGAGTTCCTCGCCATATGCCTCGCGAGCAAGGGTATCGGCGGCGAGCTTGCACGGATAGGCGCCCAGGCGCATGGTGCCGCCCTTCTCGGTCACGTCCTCCTGCGAGCTCATCAGATCGATGACACTATACGGGCCATCCGGATCGAACTCGGAGGAGCTGGCGCCGGCAAGGCCGACGACGTTGCGCGCAAATTCGCACACGGCCACCTGCATTCCCAGGCAAATGCCCAGATACGGAATCTTGTGCTCACGGGCAAACTCGGCCGCGAGGATCTTGCCCTCCAGGGCGCGCTTGCCAAAGCCGCCGGGGACCAGGATGCCCGAGGCGTCGCCCAAAACCTCGGAGACATTCTGCTCGTCGAGGCTCTCGCCGTCGACCAGCTGGACGTCCACATGGCGATCGTAGAAGACGCCTGCATGGTGCAGGGCCTCGATAACCGACAGGTACGCATCGGGCAGCTGCGTGTACTTGCCCACGACGGCGATCTTCACCTTGTCGGCGTGATGGTTGGCGTGATTCTGTTTGCGCAGGAACTCGTTCCACTCGCTCATGTCGCGCTCACGCGGATCCAGACCCAGGCGCTCGCAAATGCGCAGGTCAAAGTCCTGCTCGGCAAGCAGCTGCGGAACATCGTAAATGCTCGCGCAGTCCTCGTTGGTAAAGACGCAATCGGTGTCGACGTCGCAGAAGCTTGCGATCTTTCCGCGGATAGCGTCATCGATATGGTGGTCGGAGCGCAGCACGATGATATCGGGCTGGATGCCAAAGCTGCGGAGCTCCTTGACGGAATGCTGCGTGGGCTTGGTCTTGACCTCGTGGGCGGCGGCGATATAGGGAACGAGCGACACGTGGATGTAGCAGACGTTCTCGGGGCCGGCCTCCTTGCGGTACTGACGGATGGCCTCGACAAACGGTTGGGACTCGATGTCGCCAATCGTGCCGCCCAGCTCGGTGATGACTACATCG
Organism: Collinsella sp. CLA-JM-H32; assembly: GCF_040098165.1. Taxonomy (NCBI): domain Bacteria; kingdom Bacillati; phylum Actinomycetota; class Coriobacteriia; order Coriobacteriales; family Coriobacteriaceae; genus Collinsella; species Collinsella sp. CLA-JM-H32. Next base: position 2,983 of record NZ_JBBNMZ010000004.1, on the reverse strand, counting down.
GAGCCGGTCTGCTCCTCGATGCGGCGGAACTTATCCTTAATGGCATTGGTGACGTGAGGAATCACCTGCACGGTGCCGCCCAAAAAGTCGCCGCGACGCTCGCGGGCGATTAGGCTTTTGTAGATGGCACCGGTCGTAAAGTTGGAATCGCGGGTCAGGTTCTCATCAATAAAGCGCTCGTAATGACCCAGGTCCAGGTCGGACTCGTAACCATCCTCGGTAACGAAGACCTCACCATGCTGGAACGGGCTCATGGTACCGGGGTCGACGTTCAGATACGGGTCGGCCTTCTGCATCGTTACTTTGTAGCCACGCGACTTGAGCAGACGGCCCAGCGAGGCCGCGGTAATACCCTTGCCTAGGGACGAAACCACGCCACCGGTTACGAACACATGCTTGGTCATATTGAGTTACCTGCGCTTCCCGTAGAAGTTGTTTATCCACATCTTACGGGTCTTCATTGTAATACTCGCGCCGCGGACCGTTCGCAATTTTTCTCGCGTGCGATTGCATTTCTCAATCTTGAAACAAAACGCCGCCCGGTTTCCCAGGTGGCGTCGCTATGGCAAGGGTTACATGCTGCTATCGATCAGCAACCTCGTCCTCAAGCATTTCTTGAACGAGCATGCCAGTACGGACGCCCTCAAGATACCACTCGCCACGTTCGGTGAGGCAAATGCCATTTGCAAGCTGACCGCCGTCGTCGCTATAACGCGAGACGACATCAATCATGCCTTCGGAATCCAAGCGATCGATTGCGGCGCGGGCACGATAAGGAGACACCCCCACGTGCTCGGCAAGCGTTTTGCGCGAGAAACCATACGGCCCGCCATTGTCTTCGGTTTGCTGGTCGATCTCCATCAACACCAGCACCTCGACACGCTTCATATCGTTGACACTCGCACGACCCTTGCCCGCCATAGCAGCCTCCTCAAACCGAGCACGAGCATCTAACGCGCCGTGCGCGACCGACACACCTCACGATGGCAGGTAATATCCACCATGCGGCATCCCGCTAAGGATGAAACAGTTACGGTTATTGTATACCGCTCAAATTGTTTCTAGGCAGGTAAACGGCTATTTTTCGCCGAAATAGGCGCTTTATTGATCAAAAAGCCGTACCGGGCGCTAACCCGATACGGCCAAAATGCAATGCAATTACCGCGGTGCTTCAAACTTAGCGATGGAAGAAACCGCGGCGCTCAAACTTGGGCTCGCAGCACACGTTGATACCCAGTTTGCGCAGTACCGTCTCGTCCGTCGGCGAGATAATCACGCTAAAGAAGGCATCGCAACCGCGCAGCTGCTCCAGGCCCGAAAGGACGCGAGCGGCCGTCTCACTCGTGGCCGAGGTGATCGACAGCGCCATAAGCGTCTCGTCGGTGTGGAGGCGCGGGTTTTTGCTGCCCAGGAAATGCGTCTTGAGCTTGCTGATGGGCTCGATCGCTTCATCGCTAATGACCTCGAGCTCAAGGTCGACGCCCGAGACATGCTTAAGTGCATTCATGATGAGCGAGCTCGCGGCGCCCAGGCGCGTGGAAGTCTTGCCGGTCACCACGGAGCCATCGGGCATGACCATGGCACCCACGGGACCACCCGTCAGCTGCTCCCTGGTGAGGGCCGCCGAGCGCGCCGGTGAGTAGTTCTTATCGATGCCGGCTTTCTTCATAATAATCTTGAGACGGTCGACTTGCTCATCGCCCACGCCGGTACGGCGCACATTTTCGACCGCGGTAAAGTAGCGGCGGACGATCTCCATCTTGGAAGCGTCGCGGCAGGCATCGTCATCGGTGATGGCAAAGCCGACCATATTGACGCCCATGTCCGTAGGGCTCTGGTAGGGGCTCTTGCCCAGGATCTTTTCCATCAGGGCACGGACCACCGGGAAGGCCTCGACGTCGCGGTTGTAGTTGACCGTGGTCTTGTTGTAGGCCTCAAGGTGGAACGAATCGATGATATTGGCGTCGTCGAGGTCAGCCGTGGCGGCCTCGTAGGCAATATTGACCGGATGCGTCAGGGGAAGATTCCAGACAGGGAAGGTCTCGAACTTGGCATAGCCGGCGGCCGTGCCATGCTTGTGCTCGTGATAGAGCTGAGACAGGCAGGTGGCAAGCTTGCCCGAGCCAGGACCGGGGGCAGTGACCACGACGAGCGGTCGGGTGGTCTCGACAAACTCGTTCTTGCCGTAGCCATCGTCGGACACGATCAGATCGACATCGTGCGGATACCCCTCGATGGGATAGTGCAGCTTGGCGGGAATACCGAGCGCGTTCAGGCGGTTGCGGAACACATCGGCAGCGGGCTGGCCGGCGTACTGGGTGATGACCACAGCCGCGACAGCAAAGCCGTTGCCGCGAAACAGGTCAACCAGGCGCAGCACATCCTCGTCATAAGTAATGCCGAGGTCACCACGAGCCTTGTTTTTCTCGATGTGGTTCGCGTTGATCGCGATGATAACCTCGACATCGTCGGCGATACTCTTGAGCATGCGGAACTTGCTGTCCGGTTCAAAACCCGGCAGCACGCGGCTCGCATGATAGTCATCGAACAGCTTACCGCCAAACTCCAAATAGAGCTTGCCACCAAACTGCGAGATGCGCTCCTTAATGTGAGCAGCCTGCAGCTCGATATACTTCGCGTTGTCGAAACCCTGGCGCATATATGGCTCCCGTCCCGTTTCCATTTAATGTTCTAGGCGATTATAACGGAGCCCGCCCTCCCCGATACCCAGACCATCAACAGGCACCAACCAAACATCCGTCAAACCTCTTGTCGGACATATTTGGTGCAAACTAACCTGACCCCATTGCACCGCCCCATTACACCAACAACGGCAACATCGCAGGTGGAGCATAAGTCAGACACTATGACCCAATCCAGGGGCACGGAAACGACAGGAGCCCCCGCTCGTGACCGCGGGTCGGGGCTGCGACAATGTTGTTGAAGTGCCAGAGGCGCAGCCGCGCCGCAACGAGGTTGGGAG
>NZ_JBBNMZ010000003.1:0-223361 GCF_040098165.1 Collinsella sp. CLA-JM-H32 | reverse complement strand
GGTGGCGTAGGTGCCGTTGGAGAAGGCCTCCGCAACGGCGTAGCGCTCGGCGCCCTCGACGGGCTCCCAGGTCAGGGTGACCTCGCCGTCGCCGGTCGCCTCCGCCCTGGGGGCGGGCGCCGACGGGCCAGCAGAGACGGTGCATGAAATTGATTCAGCCTGCGACAGCGCGGCATCTGCTGGGCTAGCAGCAATAGCCGTGGAGCATACACACAGAGACAGCGCGACCGCAAGAGATAAAGTAATTGAAAGACGCTTCATACAATCCTCCACAATTAATAACTGTCTTTATGTTATCGGAAGCCGGCATTTAATCAGTGCTCGCTCGGGCCAATGGACGATATTTACGCCAGACGGCGTTCGTGCAAAGCTAATTCAATAGCGATGCCATTCCCAGAATCACAAATCATCAAACTCACTCTCGCTGCTAAGATTGGCATCCCTTCACGGATCGCCCGTCAAGGAAGAACTCCGGCCAGCGCTGCATGAACAGCGCCTGCTCGCGCTTCCAGCGGCGCAGTTTTTCCTCGTTGGCCTCTTCCCTGCCGCGCGAGGTGAACTCGCAGTGGTACAGCTCGGCATAGGGCGTAAAGATGGCGCAGTACCCCGCCCCCCCACACGCGCAGGCAGAAGTCTACGTCGTTAAACCCGACGGCGGATTCCTCGTTATAGCCTCCGACCTGCTCAAATAAGTCGTGTCGGACCATCTGGCAGGCGCCCGTTACGGCACTGAAGTTACCGGGGCGCACAGCGCGGGCAAGAAAGCCCTCACTCTCCGTGAATGGTATCTTTGCTGTGGCAAATTAAAACACGCAATGCTATAGATAGACGAAATCTGATTGGCAGGCGATAAGGAGCGCCACATCTTATTATCACGGGGATTATCGCCCCAGAAAAACCCGATGTGGCAATCGACGCTGGCGGCAGTTTTAAAGATGGTGACGTCGCCTCTCTCGATTTAGAACCGTTCGAGAATCTCCTCGGCATTCTCTCGCAGATAGATATCTAGGTCCGGCACGGCAAACTGCACGTAGCCCCTCTGTGGTGCCTGAATAACCTCTCTTTGTAGCAATTTGGCCCTAATAGAGCTGATCTCATTAGTCTTTTTGCCCATGCGCTTAGCAATCTCGGCTGATTTAGACTGTTGTTTATCCTCGCACATGGCCAAAAGGTATTTGATATCGTTGAGCCCCAGTCCAGAAATCGCGGGCTCGTGAACAACATCGTGAAAACGAGCTTCTGCCAGCGCAATGCCTTCGGTAACGTCGCGCTCGCTCACGATGGCACTTTTGGCACGATGCAAGTTGGCGCGCTGCCAAATGGAGTAACCGACCAGTTGCACCAGATAGGCATAGCCCTTAGTGGCCTTAGCGGCTCTCGACAGAAGATCGTCCTCTATGGTCAAGCCAGTCGCGACAAAGCTGTCGCCCATAGAGAGCGCCACCTCCACCTGGTTGATAGGCGCCAGGTCTTCGGGGAGGGCACGACGCAAGAACGTAAGCGCCTTGCCGTTAATAAGATCCATAACACCAGCGGGTAAACCGGCAAAGGCAAGTGCGATATCTACTCTTTCCCCTATCAAAAGCTGAACCGTAGACGCAATGTCGCGCATATCGTCAATCGGGGCGTCCTGAACTTCATCGATGGCAATAAAAAGACCCTTGGATGACTTCGCTGCCGAACTCAGCAACTTTCTAAGGCTCGGTTCTTTGGGCGCAACGTCAACTTTCGCGGAAACAAAGCCGGCGTTTACGCCGACCGAAGCATTGGCCGCAAGGGAAGAATCAGCAACCTGATCCCTCAAGTCCAGCAATAGGTTAGGGCCAGCAGAAACAATAGCGGTCTTCCAACCAAGCTCTCGCGCACGATCCCTAAGGTCGCAGAGCAAAACAGTTTTTCCGGAGCCCCTCGGTCCAGCAATGCGCATGAGCCTCGCAGGTGCACCAATTCCCGCATTCAAACTCTCGGTAAACTCAAGAGCGATATCATCGCGACCAATTATGCGCGGAGGCTCAGCGCCGGCAGTGGGACGAAACGGGTTATGGAATGCTGTGACGCTCACCTGTTCTCCTTTCTGGGGGTCTATTGACAGTCAATCATTGCTTAAGTATTTATCGTAGACTATATCGGATAGTATCGAGTTATATAAGACTGTATAAACTTATCGCGGAAGTATCAAACTTTCGTAATTTGTCTTAGCAGGTAGTCCAACGTTGCTTCTTCCAAGCTCATAGCGAAAGAAAGTTAAGGACTTCCTAAAAACCATTGCCTTAGACAGAGAAATACTCGCTCTCAGCGGATAAGTTCGGCCCCAGCCACGGATCGCCCGTCAAGAAGAACTCCGGCCAGCGCTGCATGAACAGCGCCTGCTCGCGTTTCCATCTGCGCAGCTTTTCCTCGTTGGCCTCTTCCCTGCCGCGCGAGGTGAACTCGTAGTGATACAGCTCAGCATAGGGCGTAAAGACGGTGCGGTAGCCAGCCTCCCACACGCGCAGGCAAAAGTCTGCGTCGTTAAAGCCGACGGCGAATTCCTCGTTGTAGCCTCCGACTTGCTCAAATACGTCGCGTCGGACCATCTGACAGGCACCCGTTACGGCACTAAAGTTGCCCGGTCGTACGGCACGGGCAAGATAGCCTTCGCGCTTTGCCGAGAAATCCTGGTTGGCATGGGCAAGTGCGCCACGCACGCCAACCAATATGCCAGCGTGTTGCACCAGATGGTCGGCAAAGTAGAGCTTAGCACCCACCACGCCCGCATCGGGGCGTTGCAGATAACCCATCATCTCTTCGATAAAGTCGGCGCTTATGACCTCGGTATCGTTGTTCAGCAGCAACAGGTAGTCGCCCTTGGCATGCTCCACACCAAAATTGATGATCTGAGAGTAATTGAACTCCCCCGGCCAGTACACAACGCGTGCGGCACCCTTGCCGCCAGATGCAGCCGCCACGCGCTCCGGCAGGGTTTCGTAATACGCAAAGGTCTCCGGATCTTCGCTGTTGTTCTCCACCAAGACAATCTCGTAATTGGTATACGTGGCCTTCTGGGCGATCGACATCACACAGGCATCGAGCGTCTCAATGTGATCCTTGGTGGGAATCACAATACTCACCAGCGACGCAGGCTCCGGCAGCGCATAACGCATGCGATAGACAAACGGCGTCTCGGTCTCCTCGACCGTTCCGCGAACGCCCAGCGACTCAAAGTGGCGCTGCAGCGCCAAACGACCGGCTTCAATGGCATACGGCTTGCTATCTGCAGAGCCATCGGCGGTGGAACCGGGGTGCACACGCCAGTGATACAACACGTGGGCAATATGCTCAAAGCGTGCGCCCGATGCAAGGCAGCGAAGCGTCAGATCATAATCCTGGGCGCCAGCGACGTCTTCCGGCGACATGCCAATGCGATCGATAAGTGCCTTCTCCACCATCAGAAAATGCGTCACGCAGTTATGGCTATAGAGCAGGTCGACGTTGAGTTTGGTCTTAAAGACCGGTTGACCCCACTCCCCCGTTTTCTGGAACATGTCCTCGTCACAGAACAGGACCTGCGGACGCTCACCCTCTGCCGCCTTGTTCAACGCGGCGACATAGTGGAACAACGCGTCCGGTTCCAGAATGTCGTCATGGTCCAAGAACGCGATGTAGTCGCCCGTCGCTTGCTCGATACCTGCGTTGGTGTTGACCACAATGCCGCCGTTGCCGGGAAGCTCGATGCGACGGACGCGCTCGTCGTTGGCACCTGCCGCAAGGGTGGCCACCGCGTCCCATTCGGGCGAGGCGTCCATAAGCAGCAATTCCCAGTTGTCATAGCTCTGGGATAGCACAGAGTCCAACAACTCACGCAGGCAAACCCGATCGGTCTTATAGCACGGCACCACAATGCTCACGAGCGGCCTATAGGCAAATGCCGCCGAAGCGACACGCTGGCGTGCCAAATCACCCGGCTTTGCGCGATGCTGCTCAAACCAACGTCGATAAGCGGCGTCGTCCGCGCGTGCATCCTTCATGCGATTCCAACTGTCATCGACCATGCCGTTGTACAAACGACCATCCATGGCGCAAAACCCGCTCTGGATTTGGCCCGTGGGATCAGCCGCAATCGCGACAAAATCGCGTATATCCTGAGGCATCTCCACGCTTAGATACGTTTTATTGACACGACATCCGTTTTGCTGGAGAACATCGACCTGCGACTCAAACACATGCACGGTGGCCTCAATCGCGTTCATATGCGTATCGAAGATCTGGAGCTCAGGGGCGCACTGGGGATCTCCCGCCCACTTGACCTCATAGCGCCAGACGGCGCCCTCATCTGCCGGTAAATAACGAACGGCATCGATCTCGTAGCGACCGCAGCACTCGCCGCGTTGCGCATCGCGAACGAGCGCACACATCGCAGGCTTTGCTTTGTAGTTAATCTTAGATTCCAGCTTGGCAATACGACTATCAAGGCGAATAGAGCCCAGCCTTTTGCCGCCGGACGCAAATGAGACGTCAATTGTTGAGCCGTCCATAAACGGAAGCACCAAGACAACGAGCTCGCGCTCATAATCGGCAACGGAGGGACAAAGCGCGAGCACGCGGCCATGATCGACCGACAGTGCCAAAGACGGCACGCAAGCGTCATTGGTCGTCGCGTGAGCAAAGGATTGGGAACCATCCTGCTCAATAAGCCCCGCGATATCCTGGCCGACAAAGCGAAGCAACACAAACAGGCGGCCCTGACTGCGGCAAAGCGCCAAACGCTTGATACTCATCTACACCTCTCGCTTTCCCAGAGCATTCGCGGCCATGCGCTTGCACGCGCCCAGGCGCCCAAACCTCAAGACGTCGTAATCGAACATGAGCTTTTTGCACGAACGAGCAGCAGGCACCTTACCGACAAGTGCCGCACGCACCATAGCGGCAACAGAAGGAGTACATCGTGCGAGCGCAGCATCACTGCCCACGGCAGAACCGTCAAGCGCCGCGGCGACGGCAGCAAACACCTTGCCGCAGCCCGAACTCAGCAACCTGAGCGCATCGTACAGCACCAGATCACACAGGAAGTACGCCAGGTCATCGGCATGCTGGGCATCGAGCCCATCACGGCGCCAATCGGCCAGCACCGCGGAGTAAATCTTCACGTGTTCCAGCAAGCGCGTCTCGTCGTCATAGCGCATGGTGTCCATGAGCGAGCCCTTGCGCGCCACGCGGTAGTCATACAGCTTGTTCGAGATAAGCGCAGTCTTGCGCGAACGACCGTACACGGCAAAATCGAAGACCTGGTCCTCGCCATACTTAACGGTTTCGTCGAACACGATCCCGTTGCCCAGCAAGAAGTCACGCTTGCAGGCGGTGCGCCATGCAAAGGGGCGAGATGCTTCCTTAAACAGCAGGTCGGAGCTATAGCCCTCAAACGACGCATCGCGCGGGCTCAGCACATAGTTAAGCCACGGATACCCCGCCTCCAACGGATACGGGTTTGCGCCAAAGGTCAAAACGTCGCAATCCTCACGCTCAAAGGCATCAACGATTACGCGGCACGCATCAGACGTAAACCGGTCGTCGGAATCCAAAAACGCAACGACAGGCGCCGTGGACGCAGCGATTCCCGCATTGCGGGCGCTCGACAAACCACCGTTGGGTTTATCAACCAGCGTAAAGCGCGCATCCTTTTCGCAATAGGCAGCTGCAATATCGCGCGAACCATCCGGCGAGCCATCGTTAACCAGCACACCTTCCCAATCGGGCATATCCTGCGCGAGTAGGGAGTCCAGGCACCATGCCAGGCACTCCTCCACCTTGTAGATGGGAACGACGACGGAAATCTTAGGGGTAGCCATAATCACGCGCTCCTACTGTGCCGCCAGCACGTCATCGGGATGCGGGTTATCGCCGTAGGTGCGCTGATACGTCAGCACGCGCCAAACCAGCAGCAGGCCACCGATCTTAAAGTAATGCTTAAACGTGTTGAGCTTGCCCGGCTTCTTAAAGTCAAAGCGCGAATCGATATAGGCGCGGGGCGACTTGATCATTAGGCGCAAGTCGGTCTCGCCGCGCGGATCAAACAGCGACAGGTCAAAGCGACCGGCATCCCAATCGGCCTTGAGCTCGGGAGATGCCTTCTCCCAAAACTGCTCGCGCAGCTCATCGACCAGGCGCTCATCATTCCAACGGTACGTATCGACCTTCATGCGCATTAAAATGCCCTGGAGCTGAGCCTTGAGCTCGGGACGCTCGTCCAAAAAACGTTGCATCTCGGCATATTCGTCACACACGCAAAACACCTTGTTGGGCGAATTAACAGAGCTCTTCTCGTTATCCTGGCGATAGCACAAAATGGGGTCCGTAATAAACGCGGCACGCTCGGCGCAAGCCCAAACCTTAAAGTTAAAGCCTGCGTCCTGATACGATGCACCCGGCGTGGGAAGGAACCGGATCTGGTTGGCGTTGAGAAACTCGCGCCGATAGATGGCCGACCAAATGGAAGGTTTGCGGTAGAAGATACCCGGGCGATCGACGGGACGATACGCGGCGCCCGTCATATACTCGTCGATGATCCCAAACAGTTCACGGCGCTCGCTGGGCGTGGACCAATACAGATAGAAATCGCCTTTGACCACATCGGCATGCTCGGCATCTGCCTTGGCAACCAGCTTTTGAAGCGAGTCCTCAAACATAAAGTCATCGGACTCCAAAATGCCCACGTACTCGCCACGCGCCATCTCCAGGCCGCGGTTCATCGAATCGCCGTAGCCGCTGTTGGCCTTGTCGATCATCTTTACACGGGGGTCGTGCTCCATGTACTCGCGGATGATATCCGGCGAGCTATCGGTGGAGCCGTCGTTGATGCAGATGATCTCGATGTCATTGAGCGTCTGCGCCACGGCGGAATCGAGGCACTCGCGCAGATAGCGCTCGACATTGCAAATGGGAACAAGCAGCGAAACTTTAGGGGTATCAGAGTTCTGCAAGAGAACCTCCTGTTGAATAGCGTGTAACAGGGTTATTTTAGCAGCCGAGTTGCGGCGGGCGGCAGCGCTTGGAATTATAGAAAGCGCTCCAGGCAGGCTTTGAGACCGCGAGTCGAAAGATAGAACAGCGTGGCGTCTGCCATCGAAACGCCCGAGGTCGCCGCAACGAGCTTGTGGGCAACACGGCGAACGGCACCCTTAGCAGGCATATCCGCCCACTCCGTTCCCAAAAACGTCGTGAGGTCCACGTTGACGCGAGCCGCCACGCGATGGAAGTCATCGGCATCCAAGCGCGCCAGATCGAACACAATTAGGTCCAAAAACCAAGTTATCAGCTCGCCGGGACACAGGTCCAAAAGACCATAGGCCGCCCAGTCTTCCAAGACCTCCTCGAGCATCTTCATGTGGGCGTCAAGCTTTTTGGCGCGCGCCTCGGCACTGTTGAACTCGTGCGTCGCCGATTCGCTCTCCATCACGTAGTGGTAGAACTTGTCAGGCATGACGACGGTCCTGCGGGCAAGCGCATAAGCCGCAAATTGGAAGACGACGTCCTCGCCCAAAGCCAAACCGGGGGCGAAGCGAATACCTTCGCGATTGAGCAGCTCGCGCGAAAAAGCCGCGCGGCATGCATAGGGCTGTGCGTTTGCGTGGAACAGCAACTGGGGATCTCGTGCGCCAAAGGTGCCCGCTTTGGGGCTCATGAGTTGTTGGACGCGTTTAGGTGCGGCGTCGGACGGCTCGCAAACGCCACCGAATACGGCGGCCTCGGCATCCGCAGACTCCATGGCATGCAGCACGCGCTCGACCGTCTGGGCATCGATGTAATCGTCGGCGTCCACAAAAAAGACGGTCTCGCCCTCGGCAGCATCGATACCGGCATTTCGAGCGCACGAGACGCCCGCGTTTTCCTGGTCAATCACCAGTACACGATCGTCGGCCTGCGCGATCTGGCGCAACGCGTTCAACGAATCATCAGTCGAACCGTCGTTGACGCAGACAACCTGAATCGAGCGCTCGGACTGGGCCAACAGCGAATCGAGGCATCGCTGAATCGAGCGCGCAGAGTTGTAAACGGGGACGACAATGGTAGCTTTAGGACACGAGGCCTCTCCCATGCCGACCTACCCCCTCAGCGATTCGATGAGGAAGGCAGCAACCACGCCTGGGCCTCCAACCGAGGCGTAATACTTAGCACGCCCCAAGGCACCATCCGTCGCAAAACTCGGGTGCTCGTCAACCCAGCCCTCAGGATCTTTGAGGATGGCAGCGAGATTCGCGCGCTTCCACGGCTTAAAGTCGTCAAGCGAAAACTCCCCCGCGTCCAAGGCCGCCTGAAATTCCTTGGCCATCTGCACCAGGAACTCCTTATAGAACTTAGGCGCCAGCCGCACGTAGTTCCACATATAGGAATCGTACTTAATGAGCTGATTGAACTTGAGCATGCGCGCGACGTCATCACTTGCATGATCACGGGCATAATCCTCTCGAATCCAACGCTCAATCTCGGCATACTCGGTATTGACGCAAAAGACCTTAGCCGAAGAATTGACCGAGGAATTCTCGTTGTCCTGGCGATACGACAACACGGCATCATGCAGGTAAACAGCCTTATCGGCACACGCGATCACCTTAAAGGCAAATGACGTGTCCTGAAAGGATGCCCCCGGAGTCGGCAGGAACGTAATGCCGTTGTGCTCAAGAAAATCGCGACGGTACACGGCCGACCAAATCGACGGCTTTTGCTTAAAGAACTGCGTCGTATCGCTCGGGTGCACTGGCTTGCCGCAGTCCTTGGCTTTAAACATCTCGTGCAGCGAACGGCGCTCCTCGGGCTTAGACCAGTAGAAATCAAAGTTCGCCTTCGCAAAGTCGGCATTATTGCTATCGGCGGCCGAGACAAGCTTTTCGAGTGCGTCGGGCGCCATAAAGTCATCGGACTCCAAGATGCCAATGTACTTGCCGCGCGCCATCTCCAGGCCGCGGTTCATCGAGTCGCCGTAGCCGCTGTTGGCCTTGTCGATCATCTTGACGCGCCCATCGCGCTCCATATACTCGCGGATAATCGCCGGCGAGTTGTCGGTCGACCCGTCGTTAATGCAGATGATCTCAATATCCTTGAGCGTCTGCGCCAGGGCGGAATCGAGGCACTCGCGCAGGTAGCGCTGAACATTGTAAATGGGAATAAGCAGCGACAGAACAGGGCTGCCAGAGGCGTTAGTAGACAAATGTGCTCCTTAGGAAATACCTGTCGTTTCATGGTATCAAAGGGCCAGCGCGCCGGCGGGCGTTTATATAATCTATGGAGCCTCTTGCGGGCAAAGCAGCCCCCACGTCATGCGGCGGGCCCATGGCAGGTTCCTGCGTTTTATTCAAAGCTTGCCGCCAAGGTGCGCCGAGCCTTTACAATAGGACAGTCCCAAGGACGTATTCGATAGCTTCCGCGCAGCACTCGCCCGCCGCGCGTGAAAGGATATATTGCCCCATGCCTTCAACCCTTCCCGCTCCCATCGATAAGCTCGCCATTGTCGTCGTTACGTACAAGCGCCAGGAACTCCTGGCCAACTTGTTCGACTCCATGACCGAGCTTACGGCAGCGCCCTGGCGCATCGTGATCGTCGATAACGAGAATTCGCGTGAGACCGAGGCCATGTGCACCGCATTCAACGAGCGCCTGGCCAACCTGTGGGGCACCGACATCGAACAGCCCGACGCGAAGGGCGGCACCGACCGCGTCATCTACGCACCACAGCTCGAAAACGGCGGCGGTGCAGGTGGCTTCTCCGCCGGCACCAAATGCGCCTACGACCTGGGCGCCCAGTGGTTCTGGGTGATGGACGACGACGTGCTCGTCATCCCCGAAGGCATCGAGCGTCTTGCCAAGTGGACCGACCGCTACGATGTCATCCAGGGTTCGCGCCTGGACTTTGACGGCGGCGCCTTCTTTTGGCAGTACCAGCTCATCCTTTCGCTTGGTATCCCCAACCCCATCGCTAAGTGGGACCTGGGCCCCAAGGGCTACCGCGCCATGAACCAGTTGTGCTTTGAAGGCGGCCTGTTCTCGCGCCGCGTGGTCGACAAGATCGGCCTGCCGGATGCGCGATTCTTCATCTACGGCGACGATGCCTGCTACGGCTACGTGGCCAGCCAGCACTTCCCCGCCGCCGTTGTTGCCGACGTGGTGCTCAAGCGTGCCCGCGCTGTCTCTAACTGGGATATCGCCGGCAAGCGCCAGCTCAACTCTACGAGCGACACCAACCGCTACTACATCATGCGCAACCGCGGTTATCTGGCCCGCTACATGCAGATTTACGGCGACTATCACCCCGCGCTGTTCCGTCTGGGCAACGTCGCGACCTTCTGCAAGGAGTTCATTCGCCTGGCTGCCGTTGACAAGTGCTTTAAGACCGGTATTCCGGCGCTGCGCCGAGGCATGAAGGACGCCCGCAAGATCGTCAAGGATCCCAACTGGAAGCCCATGCCGCCCATGAAGGACACCGAGTAACGGAAGCCGGAAACACCTCGGCGCTTAAAGCCGCTGGCACACCGTAGCCACATGCTGCCCATCAAAACCGAACCCCCAGCGCATGCGACCCACGCCGGGGCGCGGCACACGGATTTCGTCGATGCCGTCGCGCTCTATGTCGAGCAGCGCCTGCACGGCCAGCAATTCCAGGCCCAGCGCATCCACACCGGGGTCATACATCATGTTGATCGTTATCAGCGGACGTTCATCGAGCATACCGATCGTATCGGCTATGTCGAACACGGCGCCCGTAGGAAAAACCTGGATGTCGCAGCGACCCGCGCCACACTTTCGCCTCGAGGCAGGATTGGCATAGCCCGGCAAGCCAAAGCAGAGCCCCTGCAAGAGCAGATGATATGGCAGTGGCGCATCTGGGTCGGTCGCACCGATTCCCGCATCTCCTAAGATGCGGCTTAGCGCCCGCCTCACGGTATCCTCGTTCCCATGGCACAGCCCGTCGCGAAACGCATCGACGTCTCGAATGTCTTCTGCAGCGCACTCAAACCACTCAATAATCACTAGACGCAAGGTCTGGCGAAGCTCGTTATTGGGCAATCGCAAAGCACGGAGGCGATCGCCATGCTCCGGCTCCTCAGTCATATCCGTCGTGAGAAAACCGGACAGATACAGCGCTGTCCACATGCCATCGTCAGGCGAGACATCTGGCTCTGCAGTGCCCAAACAAAGCGGGACCTCAGCGCACCCATGGGCCTCGAGCAAATCAAACAAGACCGAAAGGCGGTCGAGATTCCACCCGGCAACTACCCTACTCAGACAATCGGCATATCCATACAGATCGGCACGCACAGGCGCCGTGCAGCCTCGGCCCAGAAAACCGATCACACGCTCTGGACTCGAGCAATAGGCCCTGCCAAACCGATATCCCTCGAGCCATTCACGCGCATCATCCAGGTATTCCTCGCGCCCAGTATGATTCAATAGAGCCTCGACCTCGGCATCCAAAAAACCGAAACATCGGTCACACCACGCCGACAGCGGCGTCGTCAGACAATACGAGCAGCCGCGCGAAGAAAGCGCCACTTCGGCAGGACTGGGACGCTCCCCCATCAGACACGTCAGCCGCAACGAATCACGCGCAGTGGCAATGGCGTCGAACAACACACGGTCAAGTAGTTCTGCCGGATCGGCGTCGGAAGCGTCCCTCGCGCTCGCACGGCGAGACCACGCCGCATCGTACCCATCAACGAGCAATACAACCTGCTCATCGCAGGCAATCTCCAGCAGCTCTATGAGCACACCGAGCACCGAGTCAACCTCGTCCGCGCTCGCCACGCCACGCGCGACACGTTCGATGTGACGCACCTTATCTCGAGCTAAATCCGGAGCCTCCAAGAGCGCCAACAAGCGAGCGCACTCGCCCGAAAGGGCATCGCGCACGACGCCGGCAACAGCGGGGCCACACCTCGCAGCGCCAGAAAAGTCCAGCGATATCACCGGATAGCAAGCATACTCATCCCGATAGCGCCCGCCGTTCGCATCCCAAATCTGAGCATCGGCAAACGAGATCCGACCGGCGCGACCGACCGCCGGACGCTCCAGAAAAGCCCTGAGCATCGACAAGTTCATGCTCTTGCCAAAACCCTCGGGTCGACAGCACACCACAACGGACGCGTCGCAGTCCAACACATCAGCAATAAACATGGTCTTGTCAACCAGCATGCAGCAACCAAGGGCCTCCGCATAGTCGTGCATGCCAATGGGCAAAACCGCATCGTCGGCACAGCCGATCAAGCGCACGCCAAAGCCAGCAGCACAATCAACATTTGCCTGTTCAGACACCAAAACGTTCCCCCTAAATCGCAGCACGATGCCAATTGTAATGACCGCATCGCATGTACCGATGACGCCGCGCAAACATATCGGGCAACGGTAGCAACAAGAGGTGTGAGGGGGCACAACTAATCGTTGCACAACAAAACGGGGCCCGACGCATTCGCACCGGACCCCGTCCCAACTCTTTAGTTATCTAGCAACCAAGAGGCTACTCCTCCGAGCCGTCCTCCCCAGAAGCTTTCTTCTGCTGATCGAGCTTATGCTTACCACTTACGATAGACGTAGCGCCCAGTGTGGCCAAGCTTGCACTGGCAAGGCTCGCCATAACGATAAGGTCGCCCGTCTTGGGCATGTTACCGCCAGATGACTTGGTCGTTGTAGTCGTCGTGGTTGTAGTGGTCACCGTCTTGGAGTCATTTTGCTCTTGGACCTGGTTGTCAGCACCGCTCTTGTCGTCGTCTTCGGGCTGTTTCTTTTCGCCCTCGGTCTTGCTCTCGTCCTTCTTCTGAACGGATTTGTCGTCCTTCTCCTCAGAGCTAGAACCCTTATCAGATTCGGTCTTCTCGGAAGCCTTGTCCTTGGAGTCGCCCTTTGCGGCCTCGGTCTTTTCCGTGGAAACCTGATCAGAATTGTCCTTGTTCTGGGTCGAGCCATTATTGACGCCAGCCATCAGCGAAGAGCCCAGCGTAGAACCAAGCTGCACGGAGAAAGAAGGCTTCTTGTCCGGCGAAGCAACGGGAGCGTCCGGCGCCTTATTCGAGTCGTCCTTGGAAGCGTCGGAATCAGGGGTTGCGTCAGAGCCGGAGCCGTTGTTAGAGCCGGTGTCAACGGACGAATCGCTCGAGCCGGTGGATGAGTTAGAGGTGCCAGCGTCGGTCGAACCAGAAGCGTCGCTGTCCGTATTGCCGGCAGAGCTTGAAGACGAATCGCCCGCAGCAGAGCCGTTCGAATCGGAGCCGTTCGAGGTAGAGCCGTCGTTGGTAGTGCCACCAGCAGAGCCATTACCGTCAGCATCGGTCGAGGGCGCATCCATCCTGTCATCGTTGGCATCGTCACTCGAGTCGTCATTCGAATCAGGTGTCGGCGAGGGCGCCGGCGTAGGCTCGGGCTGCACGGGCGTCGCAGCGGCTGCCTCGTCCTCAGCGATATAAACCAAGCAGTCCTTTAGCTCGTTGCGGTAGCGGTTCTTCCAGCCCTCATGATACTGGGGCTGGCTCGAATACTTGGTCGCCACGTTATTGACCACGCTGTTGGAGAGCGCCGTCACAAACTCGCGGTCGGACATATCGTTGGAAAGATTCGCCCAGCGGAAGAAGTCTCTGCAGCCACCGGTACCGCACATGTTGGTGATGCTCCACACCATGCCCTTGACGCAATCGGCGCGGCCCGAAATATCAATGGCCAGGCCGCTCTTGAGCCACGCCTCGGTCACCGCATAGTACGAGTTGTACGCATAGGCATCTTGAAGTGCTGAGAACTCAACAGGATCGGTGTTGTACGCACCTTGAAAGGCATCCTGAGCGATATGGCCCAACTCGGTGAGCTGACCGTTCTCGTACATGGCATTGCTCGTGTTGGAAATCTCGCTGCCGCGATCAATCGCATCCTTGAGCATGCAGTATTTTTCGGGGTTGTAGTTGTAGGCCTGCTTCATAAACGGGATGAGCGACCAACGACGGTCGAACTGGTAATAGCCCAGCGCGTTATAACCGTCGCCATACGAAAAGCCCTGGTTGTAATTACCATGGCTCTCGTACTTGGTAAAGTACTTCATCTCGGGAGTCACGTTGACAAACGAAACGCCCTGGA
This sequence comes from Collinsella sp. CLA-JM-H32, assembly GCF_040098165.1. Taxonomy (NCBI): domain Bacteria; kingdom Bacillati; phylum Actinomycetota; class Coriobacteriia; order Coriobacteriales; family Coriobacteriaceae; genus Collinsella; species Collinsella sp. CLA-JM-H32. The sequence continues at coordinate 209,279 of NZ_JBBNMZ010000003.1, read as the reverse complement.
CCGACCTCAGCACGCCCGAGAAAGACTGCTGGGTGTAGAGACCTTTGTCGATATCGGTGGCATCCGAGGCAACGCCCGGCGTGGGCTCCTCGGCAGCGGCGGGTGCCGGCGCGGAAACGGCGCCAAACGAAAGCGCCAGCGTCAGGCCCGCGACAATAGCAGAATGCTTGGGCTGCATAAGATCCTCCCTGCATTGGTATAGTTAAAGTGCAGTTTGCAAAGATAGAAATAAGTATTGCAGCTCGCCCGTTGTTGCACAACAACCCCTCGGTAAACGGCAACAACCCTCCGCGAAATCTTAAGGAATTAGACAAACTGGTCGTCGGGCGCCAACAGAAGCTCGCCGTAACGTTTCGTCAGCCCGTCTCTCAACTGACAGAAAGCGGGAATATAGACGTTCAAGATGCGCTGAATCAAATCTTGAGCGAGCTTGTTGTCGTAGATATGGACGTTCGTATTGCGGTCTCTGAGCATATCCAGCCAGGCTGCCTCATCAATAAAGTCGTAGAATCGGTAGGACTCCTTCAAGATGGCACGAGGAGACCCCGACGCGGCAAGCGTGGCGCCCTCATACTCGAGCAGACGCTTAAGGAGCTTCCAGCTCAGTTCAAATTGAAGATTGAACTTATTAATCAATCCACTCTGAACAAAATCATTGTTGAGATCCTGATTGGGCGCATCCTCAAGATTCGCCAAGGCGCTAACAAAGTTCTCATATTTTTTCATACAGAATCACACCATCCTTGGCAATCTCATCGAGCAATTGCTGCGATAGGGACTCGTCGAGATTGACGACATCTACATCTAAAAGAGTATCAAGATGTTCCTCGATCAAATATGAGAAACGGCCGAAATCCCGGCAACCTGCTACGGCGATGTCAATATCGCTCTTGGGCAAGTTGTCGCCTCGAGCACGAGAACCAAACAACACGACCTTCTCGGCGTCACATTCCCGAGCAAAAACTTCGATTTGCTTGTACACCTTGTCGAGAGATGCCATTTGCACCCCTACAGCTTAATGTCAAAGTTGATCTCGGGGACGGCGGCTAGGTCGGCCAGCGTCACGCCGTCAACGTACTTTTCGATGACCTCGTCCAGGCCGCGCCAGAACTTGACCGTTGAACACAGATCACTACGGGTGCAGCTGTTGTCGATGCCGTCGCACGCCACCGGAGCCGTGCTGCCCTCGACGGCGCGCAGGATGTCACCCGCACGTACCTCGGAGGGATCCTTGGCCATCATGTAGCCGCCGCCCTTGCCGCGCACGCTCTTAAGCAAGCCCGCCTTCATAAGCGGACGGACCAGCTGTTCCAGATACTTTTGCGAGATATGCTCGCGGTCGGCAACCTCGCGCAGGGCAATCTTGCCCTCGGCGTCGCCCAGCGCCGCGATATAGATCATCAGCCGGAGGGCATAGCGGCCCTTGGAAGAAATGAGCATACCTACCCTCCCATCGTTGCTGGGACAAAATACAAGGAGTGTTTGTCCCAAATCTTATGCACGCGGGGCAAACAAACCTGATTATTATGTCCCACATCTAGAAAAGTCGAGTGGATTAGTCGGGTTTTCCCTTGACTAACGCCGAACCCATAGTAACTTTATTCCGAGAAGATTCCTAGGGTTTAGTACACCTATGAGTACACCATATACAGAGAGGGACAGCATGAGCGCAAATCCGCTGCTTTCCATCGAAGGTCTGACCGCCTCCGTGGACGAAAAGACCATCCTCCACAACGTCAACCTCAACGTCGCCGCCGGCGAGACCCACGTGCTGATGGGACCCAACGGCGCCGGCAAATCCACCCTGGGCCACCTAGTCATGGGCGACCCCGTCTACACGGTCAACGACGGCCGTATCGTCTTTGACGGCCAGGACATCACCAAGCTCACCACCGACAAGCGCTCGCGCGCCGGCCTGTTCCTGAGCTTCCAGGCACCGGTCGAGATCCCCGGCGTGCCGCTGTCGAGCTTTTTGCGCGCCAGCATCGCCGGCCGCCCCGGCCTGGAGATGAAGGGTAAGGAGTTCCGCCGCCGCGTCAAGGAGCTCGCGGCCGAGCTCAACATGGATACCGCCTACCTCAACCGCGAGCTGGGCGTGGGCTTCTCGGGCGGCGAGAAGAAGAAGGTCGAAATGCTCCAACTTCTGCTGCTGCAGCCCAAGCTCGCTATCCTGGACGAGACCGACTCCGGCCTGGACGTCGACGCCCTTTCCACCGTCAGCCACGGCATGGACGCCTACCGCAGGAGCTGCGACGGCTCCATGCTCATCATCACGCACAACACGCGCATCCTGGAGCACCTGGATGTCGACCGCGTCCACGTTATGGTCAAGGGCCACATCGTGCGCGAGGACGACGCCTCGCTCATCCCCTGGATCGACAAGAACGGTTTTGAGACCTTCGAGCGCGAGGCCGCCGAGCAGCGCGCCCAGGCCGAGGCCGCCGCTGCCGAGCAGCAGGCGTAAAGGGGCGACGCAATGACCAAGAACCGCACCGAGGTCGCGGACATCGACCGCAGCCTCTACGACTTCACCTATGGCGAGGAGGGATTCGAGCGCCTCGACGCCGGCATCACGCCCGACATCGTGCGCGAGATCAGCGCCAAGAAAGACGAGCCGCAGTGGATGCTCGACCTGCGCTTAAAGTCCCTCGAGATCTTCAACCGTTTTCCCGACCCGACGTGGGGCCCCTCCATCGAGGGCCTGGACATGGACAACATCGTCACCTACGTCAAGCCCAACACCGACCAAAAGCACGACTGGGAGTCGGTGCCCGACGACATCAAGAACACCTTTGAGCGCCTGGGCATCCCCGAGGCCGAGCGCAGCTACCTGGCAGGCGTCGGCGCGCAGTACGACTCCGAACTCGTCTACCACAACATGCAGGACACCGCGTCCAAGATGGGCATCGTCTACTCCGGCATCGAGGAGGCCCTGCACGATCCGCAGTGGGAGCCGCTCATCCACGAGAAGTTTATGACGCTCATCCCGCCCACCGACCACAAGTTTGCGGCCCTGCACGGCGCCGTGTGGTCGGGCGGCTCTTTTGTCTACGTGCCCAAGGGCACCAAGCTCGATTTTCCGCTGCAGAGCTACTTCCGCCTCAACGCCAAGGGCGCCGGCCAGTTTGAGCACACGCTCATCATTGTCGAAGACGACGCCGACCTGCACTTTATCGAGGGCTGCTCCGCGCCCAAGTACAACGTGGCCAACCTCCACGCCGGCGCCGTCGAACTCTTTGTGGGCAAGCGTGCGCACCTGCGCTACTCGACCATCGAAAACTGGTCCAAGAACATGTACAACCTCAACACCAAGCGTGCGCGCGTGGACGAGGACGGCGACATCGAGTGGATCAGCGGCTCCTTCGGCAGCCACGTGGGCTACCTCTACCCCATGAGCGTGCTCAACGGACGCCGCGCCCGCTCGAGCTTTACCGGCATTACCTTTGCCGGCGCCGGCCAGAACCTAGATACCGGCTGCAAGGTCGTGCTCAACGCGCCCGATACCTCGGCAACCGTCGAGACCAAGGGCATCTCCAAGAGCGGCGGCATCCAGACCTTCCGCAGCTCCATCGTGGCCACGCCCAAGGCCGAGGGTTCCAAGGCAACCGTGAGCTGCCAGTCGCTCATGCTCGACGACCAGAGCCGCTCCGACACCATCCCCGCCATGGACATCCGCGCCAAGAACGTCGACATCGGCCACGAGGCCACCATCGGCCGCATCGGCGACGATAAGGTGTTCTACCTGATGAGCCGCGGTATCTCGGAGGAAGAAGCCCGTACCATGATCGTCAACGGCTTTGCCAACCCGGTCTCCAAGGAGCTGCCGCTGGAGTACGCCGTCGAGATGAACAACCTGATCAAGCTCGAGATGGAAGGAGCGATCGGATAATGAAACAGACCACGAACACCGCTGCTACCACCCTTGAGCAGGTCAATGCGATGCCGGCTGCCACATGGGGCTGGCTGAAGATGAACCAGACCAAGCTCGAGCTCTCTGACGAGCTTGCCGCCGCTCCCGCCGAGACCGTTAAGGTTGAGGGCTTGGACGAGCAGTTTGCTGGCGTGGCAGACGCGTTCGACGCCGCCATGGACGCCATGGCCGAGCGCTTCCCCGAGCGCCGCGCCTCCGCCCCTGGCGATGCCGCCGACCGCGCCCGCATCACGCCCGAGACCGAGCTCGACGTGCCCGCCACCTCCGTCTACCAGGCCGGTGCTATTAAGCTGGAGGAGGAGCTCTCCCCCGCTGAGGCCTTCGAGACTGGCATGGGCGAGGCTGCCTACACCTACCTGGCCGACCACGCCACCAAGCGCGTCGTCATCGATGTGCCCGCATACAAGCACGCCACGGTTACCGTGCGTGTGAGCGGTGTCGATGCCGCCGCGGCCATCGCCGCCATCGACGTCGTCGTCCGTCCCCAGTCGACGCTCGACCTGCAGATCGCCCTGGACTCCCCCGTTGCCGGCGAGGGAGTCGTGGGATCCGTGCTGTGCGTGTGCGCCCACGAGTACGCCACCGTCAACGTGGCCTGCACGCAGACGCTCGACGATTGCTGGATCGCACTCGACGACACCGGCCTGTTCCTGGACGAGGGCGCGCGCGTCAACGTGCAACACACCGTCCTGGGTGCCGGTGCCAGCGCCACCGGCCTTGCCGGCGACCTGCTGGGCGATACCGCCAAGGTCACCATCGATACTGACTACCTGGGCGCCCGCGAGCAGGTGCGCGACTTTAACTACGAGCTGCGCCACCGCGGTCGCAAGACCGAGTGCGAGATCGACGCCAACGGCGTACTGACCGGCACGTCCAAGAAGGTCTACCGCGGCACCATCGACCTCGTGCACGGCTGCAAGGGTGCCGTCGGCACCGAGCGCGAAACCGTGCTGTTGGCCAACAAGGGCGTCGACAACAAGACCGTCCCCGTCATTCTCTGCGACGAGGACGACGTTGCCGGCAACCACGGCGCCACCATCGGTCACGTCCGCGACGAGCAACTGTTCTACCTCGCCTGCCGAGGCCTTGACCAAAACGCCGCCGAGGACCTGTTCATCCGCGCCAAGCTGGAGGACGCCGCGCTTTCCGCGACCGACGAGCGCACCCGCGCCGCCGTCGTCCGCCTGGGCAACAACCTGATCGACAACTTTGAAGAGGAGCTCGCATGATCGACACCGAGCACGTTAAATGCGACACCTGTACCGCACCGGAGCCTATGGAGCTCGACGCCAGCGACGAGGCCTCGCGCGGCTGGCCTACCGTCGACATCGAGACCAATCCCTACAAGGCACAATTCCCGCTTTTCCAGCAGCACCCCGAGATCGCCTTCCTCGATAGCGCCGCCACCGCGCAGCGCCCCGCCTGCGTGCTTGACGCCGAACGCGACTTCTACCAGCGCATGAACGCCAACCCCCTGCGCGGCCTGTACTCGCTGTCCGTCGAGGCAACCGACGCCATCGCGAAGGTCCGCCAGCAGATCGCCGACCTCATCGGCGCCTCACAGGCCAACGAGGTCGTCTTCACCCGCAACACGAGCGAGTCGCTCAACCTGGTCGCCAAGAGCTTTGCGCCCACAGTGCTCAAACCGGGCGACGAGGTCGTCATCACCATCATGGAGCACCACTCCAACCTGATTCCGTGGCAGCAGGTCTGCCGCGAGACCGGCGCCAAGCTCGTCTACCTCTACCCCACCAAGACCGGTCAACTCACCACCGAGGAGGTTCTGTCCAAGGTGGGCCCCAAGACCAAGATTCTGGCCGTGGGTCAGGTTTCTAACGTGCTGGGCGTCGAGAACCCGGTCAAGAACCTCGGCAAGCTCGTCCACAAGTACGGCGGCTATCTGGTCGTCGACGGCGCGCAGTCGCTGCCGCACATGCCGGTCGATGTGGCCGACCTGGGAGCCGACTTCTTTGCCTTTAGCGCGCACAAGGCCATGGGCCCCATGGGCATCGGCGTGCTGTGGGGCAAGATGGACCTGCTCAACGCCATGCCGCCCATGCTCACCGGCGGCGAGATGATCGATTCGGTCACCGAGCAGGACGCCGTCTGGGCGCCCGTTCCCGAGAAATTCGAGGCCGGCACGCAGGACGCCGCCGGCATCTTCGCCACGGGCGCCGCCCTTGATTACCTGGTCAACACGGTGGGTTACGAGAACATCCAGGCCCGCGAGCAGGCACTCGTCCACTACCTGATGGGCGAGCTCATGCAGCTTGACTTTGTCCAGATCATCGGCTCCATCTATTGGGACAACCACCACGGAGTTGTGAGCTTTAACGTCAAGGGCATCCACCCGCACGACGTCGCGAGCATCATGGACATGGACGGCGTCTGCATCCGCGCCGGCCACCACTGCGCGCAGCCGCTGCTTACCTGGCTGGGTGTCGAAAACCTTGCCTGCTGCCGCGCCAGCGTGGCCTTCTACAACGACAAGGCCGATATCGACAAGTTCATCGCCGGCCTGCATCACGTTTGGAGCACGTTCAATGGGTAATCTGTACACCTCCACCACATTTATGGAGCACAACTCGCACCCCGACTATAAGTACGAGATGGATGCTCCCACGCACGAGCACGACGGCATCAACCCCAGCTGCGGCGACGAGCTCACCTTGCAGCTGCGTGTCGAGAAGGGCGTGATCGAGGAGGCCTCCTTTACCGGTCATGGCTGCGCCATCAGCCAGGCCAGCGCCGACATCATGGCCGACCTCATCACCGGCGAGACCGTCGAGGAAGCTCACCGCTTGGCAGAGCTCTTCCTCGCCATGATCCGCGGCGAGAAGCTCTCCGAGGACGACCTGGAAGACCTGGACGAAGCCGCCCAGCTCCAGGACATCTCGCACATGCCCGCCCGCGTCAAATGCGCCGAGCTCGCCTGGCGCACCCTCGACGGCATGCTCGAGGGGCAAACAAACCAGTAGCTTATGCCCCGAATCCAAGGGTTTTGATTGCCGAGCCGCCCGATACGGGCGGCTCTGTTTTTACCTAATGAGCGCGGTGGCACAAAGTCCGCGCGTCCGGCGCCCCGTCTGACATTTGCCACACAGCCAGACGCGAACACGGGCGTTTTCCACAGCACCAAAGGCCTGCGACAGGGCCCCGGGCCCGCCAAGCAATGCGCCAAGCCCCGTTCTGCGAAGCTCCGACTCGCTTCGTGCCTGCCGCAGACGGGTCCCATAGGGAGCGGCGTGCATTTTTGCGAGTATTCAGCACGCCAAGCTGTGTGTATACGCATCGAAAGCGTTAATCAACATCTTCAGGCGCATATATATTGTGTTTAGAACAAGCATCGCGGTCTGACGGGACGCAGACACGTGCTTCGGGGGCGCAACGGCAGGGATCAATAGCTTCGGGGTCCGCATGTTGCAAGATTGCGTCGGTGCCGACAGCACCACGATGCTGAAAACTCCGTTTTTTGCACGGCGCAGACGGGGGTAGGCACGGGCAAACCCGGACTGAGCCGTTATTTTATGCAAGATGGCGATTGTTCTATGCATATTAAGAAGTGCAGTTACCTCACCAAGCTTTTGAACGCTGGTTGCGGCGTATGGACGACCCCAGCTGCGGTGAAAAGGCGACCTTACATCACGTTTCCGCCAGCCCGCATCGCCGTTCGCGCGCGGGCGCGCACGATACGAGAGACGGTACTTTTGCCAATCCCGGTATACCGCTCAATCTGGCGCACCGTAAAGCCGGCATTGTTCAATCCAACAATAACAGTATCGCGCTGCGCCGGCGGTGCAGTTTTAACCCCGTTGAGCGGAACCCCGAGACTCTTCGCCAACTTGCCGGCAAAGGCATTGCGTTCCCACTCTGTCTCTTTCATATCGCACAGCGCTGGCTTGCTGCCGTCGGGCGTCGAAAGCGAATAGGCAATAAAGCCCTCGGCAGAACCAAAAAGCTCAAGCACGCAAGAAGGATCAGAAAATCCCCTCGCGACATCAGCCGCGTCACCGTCGTAAGCGCACAAATGCTCCGCAAAGCTACTCCAGGGATAACGCTCGATTAGGCTAACGCCCGCCTCCTGCGGATCGCCGTGTACGGAGCGAATAGCCTCCATCACCTGCCAGTCGGTATCGAGCGAGCGCCGGTCAAAACGGTTCTGGAACAGATGGCCTGTGCGCCTCGTGCGTTTATTGAACCGCCGCGCGTACGTCAAAAGCAGCCGGTGCATCGCCGCGCTCATCCTGTCCTCGTAATCTGCAAGCACCAAATGCACGTGATTGCCCATAAGGCACCAAGCGATAACCGTCACACCCTCCTCGCGGCAGCACTCGCGCATCAGCTCCAAAAACTCCCACCGGTCCTCATCGCCCTCAAAGATGAGCTGCTTGCCCGTACCGCGGGCACAGACATGGTAAAAGCCGGTAACCGTTCTCCAAACGCGCTGCATGGCGCTCCCTTCGCCGGGATCTGTTTGCCATCCAATACAGCACGATTGAAGCGTGCCATCAAAACATTCACGCAAAACAATACACTCGCGCGGCCAAAGGCAGTAATCAGGCAGCGAACGGCATCGTTGCAACAGGTCAACCCCCGCAATGCTTACAAGAGCTGACCAATAGCTTGCCCAAGACGGACCCCCTCTACGGAAGTTCACGACCACAGAACATAGAGTTAAACCGTTTCAATTAAAACTTCCGGACTTCTCGCTACGAAAACTGAGCCGTTCGCCGAATATTCCGTGCATTTCGCGGTATTATAGGGGCTGCATGTCATGTCCCTTTCGAAGGGTCGCCCGGCAATCGCCAGCCACGGCCCCCAGACGGGACGCCAACACGATAGAGAGGAGAGGCATGCAGTACTCACAGGAAGTGGAGAACATGTGCCCCGTTGCCAAGGGTGCATACCACGGCCCCGCACCCATCCCCGAGGAGGGCAAGTGGGTCCAGGCTAAGGAGATTTCCGACATCTCCGGTCTTACGCACGGTGTGGGTTGGTGCGCACCTCAGCAGGGCGCCTGCAAGCTCACGCTGAACGTCAAGGACGGCATCATCGAGGAGGCCCTCGTTGAGACCATCGGCTGCTCGGGCATGACCCACTCTGCCGCCATGGCTTCCGAGATCCTTCCCGGTAAGACCATCCTCGAGGCCCTCAACACCGACCTCGTCTGCGACGCCATCAACGTTGCTATGCGCGAGATCTTCCTGCAGATCGTTTACGGCCGCAGCCAGACCGCGTTCTCCGAGGGCGGCCTGCCCGTGGGCGCCTCCCTCGACGACCTCGGCAAGGGCCTTCGCTCTCAGGTCGGCACCATGTTCGGCACCAAGGCCAAGGGCGCTCGTTACCTCGAGCTCGCTCAGGGCTACGTCACCCGCATGGCTCTCAACGACAAGAACGAGATCATCGCATTCGAGTTCCTGAACCTCGGCAAGTTCACCGACGCCGTCAAGGCCGGCAAGACCCCCGAGGAGGCCATCGCTGGCGCTATGGGCCACTATGGTCAGTGGGAGAACGCTGCCAAGTACATCGACCCGCGCACCGACGAGGAGACTCACTCCGTCGCCAGCGTGTTTCCGGTTCACGAGTAGAAAGGGAGGGAAATAACTATGACTGTTACGTTCGAAGGTTACGAGCGCCGCGCTGACAAGATCAACAAGTGCCTCGCCGACAACGGCATCGCCTCCCTCGAGGAAGCTCTGCAGATCTGCACCGACAAGGGCTTCAACCCGCGTGAGATCGTCAACAACACCCAGTCCATCGCCTTCCAGAACGCTGAGTGGGCCTACACCCTCGGCTGCGCTCTCGCTGTCAAGCGCGAGGCCAAGACCGCTTCTGAGGCTGCCGCCATCATCGGCGAGGGCATCCAGGCCTTCACCGTTCCCGGCTCCGTCGCCGAGGACCGCAAGGTCGGTCTGGGCCACGGCAACCTGGGCGCCATGCTGCTCTCCGACGACACCGAGTGCTTCGCCTTCCTGGCCGGCCACGAGTCCTTCGCTGCCGCTGAGGGTGCTATCGGCCTGGCTCTGAACGCCAACAAGGCTCGCAAGAAGCCGCTGCGCGTCATCCTCAACGGTCTGGGCAAGGACGCTGCTCAGATCATCGCCCGCATCAACGGCTTCACCTATGTGAAGACCCAGTTCGACTACTACACGGGCGAGCTCAAGGTCGTCGAGACCATCCCCTACTCCGATGGTCCCCGCGCTGCCGTTAACTGCTACGGCTCCGACGACGTCCGCGAGGGCGTTGCCATCATGTGGCACGAGAACGTCGACATCTCGATCACCGGTAACTCCACCAACCCCACGCGCTTCCAGCACCCCGTCGCTGGCACCTACAAGAAGGAGCGCCTCGAGGCTGGCAAGAAGTACTTCTCCGTCGCTTCTGGTGGCGGCACTGGCCGTACCCTGCACCCGGACAACATGGGCGCCGGCCCTGCCTCTTACGGCATGACCGACACCATGGGCCGTATGCACTCCGACGCCCAGTTCGCCGGTTCTTCCTCCGTGCCTGCGCACGTCGACATGATGGGTCTCATCGGCATGGGCAACAACCCCATGGTCGGTGCCACCGTCGCCTGCGCTGTCGCCGTCGAGGAGGCCCTCAAGGCCTAATCGCGCCCGCGCGATGCTCATATAGTTGAGCTTTGGAGCCGCTACCTTTCGAGGTAGCGGCTCTTTTTGTTTGCGCTGGCGCAGGGTAGCTAATGCCGGTATATCAGCTGGGGCGAAATACGAGATGTGAAGAGATGGAGCGTCAGAGCGTCCATGACGCCCACCTGCCATATTTACCCTTTACCGATTTGCCGGGTCTTTGCGGCCCCATTGCCGATCACCCGTGCGACAATGCGCCGGACGAGAAAGGAATCCGATGGAATCGACTGATGTACTGGTAATTGGATCTGGCATTGCGGGCCTTTGTGCCGCCATCGAAGCGGCACGCACGGACGCAACCGTCGCTGTGGCAAGCGCCGGCAAGACTATGAGTGGATCGAGCTTCTTCCCCGGAACCTGGGGCCTGGGGCTTATCGGACCCGTTAACCAAGACGACGAACAAGACCTCATCGACACCATCCAGACCGTCGGTGGCGGCGTCGCCGACCCCGAGCTTGTCCAGACGTTTGTCCACGGCATTCCCCAGGCAATTGAATGGCTCGAGCAAGACCTGGGCGTTGAGCTCCAGCGTCCGCAAAGCGCTGAGAGCGCTCAGCAAAAGCAGTTTATCCCCTGCTTTGACCACAAGACGCGCATGTGGCGCGGCCTCACCCGCAAGCCGCTTGAGGACGCTCTGACGACCCGGATCGAGTCGCTCGGTATTCGCCTGCTCCCCCGCCATGAGCTTATCGACCTTGTTGAGGACACGAACGGCAGAATCATCGGAACCGTGCTCTACGACCTCACCGAAGATCGAATCGTGCCCTTTGCTGCCAAGGCCACGATCATCGCAGCCGGTGGCACAGGCGGCCTGTTCGAGCGCAGCCTTACGTCGGCTGATGTGCTCAGCTCCTCGCAGGCCATCGCACTGGCGCACGGCGCATCGCTTACCAATATAGAGTTCATGCAAATGATGCCCGGCTTCATCGAGCCCAAGCGCAACCTGGTCTTCAACGAGAAAACCTGGCGCTATGTCAAGTTCGACCAGCCGGCAGATATTGCCGATGACAAGCTAGACGACCTGCTCGAGCAACGCTCTGGATATGGTCCCTTCACGTCACGCTTAGCCTCCCGGGCTATCGATCTCGTCATCGATCAGGCTGGTGCCGAAGGCCTGGCACTCCACTACGACTTCCCCCGCGAGGATGTCCCAGAGTTTGTGCAGACCTTTGCCACCTGGCTGCAAGACGAGCACGGCATCGCCCCGACTGACGAGATGCGCGTTGCGATGTATGCCCACGCCGCTAACGGAGGCATCAAGATCGATAAGACCGCGCACACGGGCGTTGAGGGCCTCTACGCTTGCGGCGAGGCGACAGGCGGCATGCACGGCGCCGACCGCATTGGTGGCTTGTCAAGCGCCAACGGCATCGTATTCGGACGCATCGCGGGCGCATCGGCAGCCCTTGCAGCGCAGAAAGAGCCTGAGGCGGCCCTGAAGGCGGATATCACCCTCCCCCAGTACGGCATTGCCACAACAGACGCCGAACACCTGACACGCAGCCTTAAACACACGATGAGCACCTATTGCATGATCAACCGCACCGAGACGGGCCTATCCGAGGCACTACACGAGCTTGAGGGCTTGAAGACAGAGGCAACGACCTTGAGCACACAGAAAGCCCAGGACAGCGAAGTCGCAGCCCTCGCCCGCCTGCAATCGCAGATTCAACTAGCACAGGAAATGGTCAAAGCCATGCGTAAGCGAACCGAAAGTCTCGGATCGCACTATCGAGCAGACTAAATCGATTCTCACTTTGAGTTTGATCACAACTTCTCAACATGCATCGAGCCCCGTGAGCATAATTCTCATAAGGAGAGCACGTTTATGGGGCTTTAGCCGTGTTTCCCTAAGGGAATCACGGTGCAGATTACTCAGCTCCGCGCCCTTTCGGGTTCGACCCCATGCAAGGTCAACAAAAAAACGACCAGCCGAAGCCAGTCGCTTTACAATGCTTTGGTGGGCCGTCAGGGGGTCGAACCCTGGACCTTGGGATTAAGAGTCCCCTGCTCTACCAACTGAGCTAACGACCCAAAGCTAAAGTCCGTTGTGACGGACTTTAGAGGAGATATCGTGTGGTGGGCCGTCAGGGGGTCGAACCCTGGACCTTGGGATTAAGAGTCCCCTGCTCTACCAACTGAGCTAACGACCCGATATCAACACGAAGCAAGAACTGGGGTGGGTAAAGGGACTCGAACCCTCGACCTACGGGACCACAACCCGTCGCTCTAGCCAACTGAGCTACACCCACCGTGTCCTGTGCGCTTCGCGCTCGACTATTATTGCAAGGAACGCCACGCGATGCAAGCCCCAATTTTCAAGAATTTTGAAAAGAGTTTTTCGAGACCATTTCGAGCAAATCCCACCGGTTTCATAGGAGTAAACTTGCCCCACTGCAAATCCTCGAAAGGACCGTCATGAAAGAACTCTCCAACCGCACGGCAAGATTTACCGATTCGGTCATCCGCCGCATGACACGCATCTCCAATAAGTACGGCGCTGTCAATCTCTCGCAGGGCTTCCCTGACTTCGATCCCCCGGCGCAGCTGCTCAACAGCCTGAGCACCATCGCCGCCGATCCCAAGCCGCTCTATCACCAGTACTCCATCACCTGGGGCTCCCAGGCCATGCGCGAGGCGCTCGCCGCCAAACAGGAGCACTTTATGGGCATGCCGGTGAACCCCAACGAGAATATCGTAGTCACCTGCGGCTCTACCGAGGCCATGATGGCCGCCATGATGACGGTCACCAACCCCGGCGACAAGGTCGTCATCTTCTCGCCGTTCTACGAGAACTACGGCGCCGACACGATCCTTTCGGGTGCCGAGCCCATCTACGTGCCGCTCAACCCGCCCACATTCGACTTTGACCGCGAGACACTCGAGGCGGCCTTCCGCGACAACGACCCCAAGGCCATCGTCCTGTGCAACCCTTCCAACCCCTGCGGCAAGGTCTTTACACGCGATGAGCTCACCTTTATCGCCGACCTCTGCAAAAAGTACGACACCTACTGCATCACCGACGAGGTCTACGAGCACATCGTCTACGCGCCCCACGAGCACGTCTATATGGCCACGCTGCCCGGCATGTTTGAGCGCACCATCAGCTGCAGCTCGCTGTCCAAGACCTACTCCATCACCGGCTGGCGTCTGGGCTACACTATCGCCCCTGCCGAAATCACCGAGCGCATCAAAAAGGTCCACGACTTCCTCACCGTGGGCGCCGCCGCTCCCCTGCAGGAAGCCGTCGTCACCGCCCTCAATTTCGACGACAGCTATTACGATGAGGTCCTCGACCTCTATACCGCCAAACGCGACCTGTTCTGTCAGGGACTCGACAGCATCGGTCTTGAGCATAACGTGCCGCAGGGCGCCTACTACGTCATGATGGACATCTCTGAGTTTGGCTATGACAGCGACCTCGAGTTCTGTGAAGACCTCGCGTCTAAAGTGGGTGTGGGCGCCGTGCCCGGCTCGAGCTTCTTCCGCGAGCCCGTCAACCATCTGATTCGTTTCCACTTTGCCAAGCGAGACGAGACGCTTAACGCGGCGCTGGAGAACCTCAAGTCGCTACGTGATAAAATCAAGCCGCGCGGGTAAGGACGGCCCGGCAACTAAAGCAACCAAAGAAGCCTCGCACCGCCCGCTGCGTTGCGAGGCTTCTTTCTATAGCGCTTTCTTAAATGGTTAGAGCTCTATACTTTAGTCACGGAGCAACTCGTCCCAGAGAGAGGAATACTATGGCAGAGCAGCAGCTTATCGGAGCGCTCGAGGCCGGTGGCACCAAGATGGTCTGCGCCACGGGCTATGCGGACGGTACGGTCCTAGAGCGCGAGCAGATCGCGACCACGACCCCGCAGGAGACCGTTGAGGCCGTCAACGCATGGTTTGCCGACAAGGGCATCTCCGCGCTGGGCATCGGCGCATTTGGCCCCACCGCAGTCAACCCCGCTTCGCCCCAATACGGCAAGATCTTGGAGACGCCCAAAACGGCATGGCGCTACTTTGACCTGCTGGGCACTATCCAAAACGAGCTCAATATCCCCTGCGGCTACGATACCGACGTCAACGTCGCCTGCCTGGGCGAGGTCACCTTTGGTTGCGCCAAGGGCCTCACCGACGTGGTCTACCTGACCATCGGTACCGGCGTGGGCGCCGGCGTGCTCTCGGGTGGTAAGCTCGTGCACGGCATGATGCATCCCGAGGCCGGCCACATCCTGGTCACGCGCGACCCGCGCGACACCATTGGCGAGCACAGCGCCTGCCCCTTCCACGACAACTGCCTAGAGGGCCTCATCGCCGGCCCCGGCGTTAAAAAGCGCTGGGATGGCAAGAGCGCCGGAGACATGGCCGATGACCCGGAGGCCATGGACCTGCTCGCCGGCTATCTGGCACAGGCACTCATGACCTACACGCTGTGCTACGCGCCGCAAAAGATTATCATCGGCGGCGGCGTGGCCGACCACACCCCCATCGTGCCGCTCGCACGCAAGAAGTGCGCCGAGATGCTCAACGGCTATATCGTCACGCCCGAGGTCAACGACATCGATAACTACATCGTCAACAACAGCCTCGAGGGCAAGCAGGGCATCATGGGCTGCCTGGCCCTGGGCGCACAGGCGCTTCAGCAGCAGACGCACCCACAGGGCGTGGCGCGCTCGGCAAATCCAACCTACGGAACGACGCCACCACGCCCCATATAAGCCCTCAAATAAAAAAGGCCGCCTAGGACCAAACAATACGTCCTAGGCGGCTTTTTTTTCGTACATCAGCGACCGTAAGAGATATCGGAGCACAACGCCCGTTGCCGCTCCACAGCAGTCGATCATCACATCGGTGATCATGCCGGCGCGTCCCGGCACAAAGAGCTGAATCGTCTCGTCGATGGAGGGAATCAGCAGCAGGAACACCGCCGTGGGCAGCAGCACGTCAAAGGTGCGCCGGCCCTCAAAATCAAAGGCGTGCGTTGCCAGAATGCCAAGCACCATATACTCGGTAAAATGTGCACACTTGCGAACAACAAAGTTGGTCACCCATTCATATGGAAGTCCCACGCCGTGCAGGAAACCGCGGATAGTTTCCATGACCGTTAGGCTCAGCGAGCCCGACCCCGAGCCGGGAACCAGCGAATTGCCCCAGATCAAGAGCGCCATCAGGCAGGTTACAACCGCCCATTTTCGATTGATCTTAACCATGCAGAAGTTATGCCTCCGCGCGGAGCGGCGCGAAGCTGGCGGTACCGCCCTCGATTACGCTCAGATAGGCACGACCCGTACGCTTGGCGGTAGAGGACTGCAGGCGCTCGATCTCTTCCTCGAGGATCTGATTGACGCGCTCGTGACGACGATTTTCCATAATGCCGGCGGCAATAGCCTCGGCTCGCTCGATGCTCTCGCGCGAGATACGGGCGGTATCCTCGGGGAACACAGCGCTGTGACGGCCGACATAGGCGGGGGCAGCAGGCTGAGGGGCAGCGACGGGAGTGGGGACTGCAACAGGAGCAGGCTCGTCAATCTCATCCAGAATCGCGGTGGCGGCGGCCCACATGTCCTCGTGGCCCGAGTAATCGGCCATGGGAACATCAACCTCGAGCGAGGCGTCCGGAAGGTCGCCGGTGTCGATGCGATCTTGGGCATCAATCGATGCGGTGATGGCTGCAGGCTCATCGAGGTCATCGAGATCGATGTCCACGGCACCGGAGATGATAGGCATGCTGGCGAGGTTTGCATTGTACGGCGCAGCCTCAGCCGCCTGCTGCTGGGCAGGAGCGCCCCAAAGCGAGCTTTCGGCGGCACGGCGGGCGGCAACGGCCTCCTCGTCCGCAGTCATGGCTTCATCAACGTACGAATTGTCGGCAGAAGCGTTCGCGTCCGCCGAGGTAGCGTTGTAGGCGTTATTGGCTGCCGCGTTGGCAACGAGTGCCACGAAAGCCGCCGTGCTGCCCGCAGGGGCGGCCTGGGAACCAGACACGGCGCGTGCCGCGGCGGCGATGTCGTCGCGATTGAAGGAGCCGGTCTGCCCGCCGTTGGTGAGCTCGTCGATGGCGACTTGATAGACGTCGCGCGAGTGTGCAGGGTCGCAGCTCACCGGCGAATCGTCGTCGAGCATACTGTCGATCATGGACCAAGCCTCGGCCTCGTCCATAGCATCTGCGGCTCGAGCGATGGTAGGAACACCATCATCGGCATGACGGCGCTGGAACGCACCGGTCAGGCCGGAAAGGAATGCCGAGGTAGACTGCTCCGACTGAGTCTGAGAAGCAGAAGCCGCAGTGTAAGGAGTCGCATCCTGCTGCTGGGCTGGAATCGAGGCGGTCTTGAACTCGCTTTGATGTTGATTGAGATTGGCGGCACCGCCCATGGCATCGGGCTGGAACAGACGCTCTTCACGCTGCGCACGGTACTCGGAGATACCCAGCGAAGCGGCATAGATACCCACGCCCGCCACCGCGCCCACGGCGAAGGGAACCGCACCCGCCACGACCGTCTCATTCACCGACGAAAACGGCAGCGTCGCGGCATACATAACCACGGGAGCGGCAAGGCCGATCCCGCACGAAAGTCCGGCAAGGACTGCTCGTTGTGTTGCATCAGAAGAAGCCATGAGCTCTCCCCATCTTCCAGCACCCAAATCGCATCATTCAGTTGGCTGCGCGAGAGAAGATGAAGCGGGGCTATGCCCCAAAGCAACGGTATATGGTTCGTTTCATCTGCGTTTTCCGTCGCGAAGCTTAAAAGCTATTATGCGAAACCGCCCAGTCTATTGCAAGCGACGATGTCGGATTGAAACGGGAAACCTGCTGCTTGCCAGTCTTATGGTCAAAAAAGCGCGGAGCGGCTATATAGAAAAGGGCCGAGGCTCAAAGCCCCGACCCTTTATTGCATTGATGACTATCGCTGCGTGTAGATGACAACCTAGAACGTCTGCTCGTAGTCGCTGTGTTTTTTGGCCGAACGCACCAGGAACTCCTGGTTGGTGTTGGTGCCCTTAAGACCCTTGATAAACGACGCAGCTGCGCGCTCGGTGTTGTTCATGCCGGCAAGAATGCGACGCAGGCCAAAGACAAACGGACGCATCTGCTCGTCAACCAACAGGTCCTCGTTACGCGTACCGGAGGCAACGGGGTCGATAGCCGGGAAGATGCGGCGGTCGGCCAGGTCGCGGTCGAGCTTGAGCTCCATGTTGCCGGTGCCCTTGAACTCCTCAAAGATGACCTCGTCCATCTTGGAGCCGGTGTCGATGAGGGCAGAGGCCAGGATGGTGAGCGAGCCACCGTTCTCGATATTGCGGGCTGCGCCCAGGAAGCGCTTGGGCGGATACAGTGCCGCCGAATCGACGCCGCCTGAAAGGATGCGGCCTGAGGCGGGCGCCGCCAAGTTGTAGGCGCGGGCAAGACGCGTGATGGAGTCGAGCACCACCACGACATCGCCGCCCAGCTCCACGATGCGCTTGGCGCGCTCGATGACGAGCTCTGCCACACGAGTGTGGTTGTCGGCGGGCATATCGAAGGTCGACGCCACAACCTCGCCCTTGATGGAACGCCGCATATCGGTAACCTCTTCGGGGCGCTCGTCGACGAGCAGGCAGATGAGGTGCACCTCGGGGTTGTTAATCGAGATAGACTGGCAGATCTTCTTGAGGATTGTGGTCTTGCCGGCCTTGGGCGGGGACACGATCAAGCCACGCTGACCCTTGCCGATCGGCGACACGATGTCGATGGCGCGACCGGTAATGGAGTCCTTGCCATGCTCCATGCGCAGCGGCTCGTTGGGATAGACCGGGGTGAGGTCACCGAACTTGGGGCGGTTGCGAATCTGCTCGGGGTCTAGACCGTTGACGGTCGTGATTTTGGCGAGGCCGGCGCGCTTGTCGCCGCCGCGCGAAGGACGAAGCGAGCCCTCGATGACGTCGCCCGTGCGCAGACGCGCGGAGCGGATGAGGTAGGCGGGCACGAAGGCGTCGTCGTTGGACTTCATGTAGCCATGGGCATGGATGATACCGGAGCTGTCCGGACGAATCTGCAGGATGCCCTTGATGTCGCGGAAGCCCTCGGCCTTCGCGGCGGTGACGTAGATCTCCTCGACGAGCTCGGCTTTCTTCTTGCCGGTCGTCTCAATCTCGAACTCCTTGGCCTTCTCGCGCAGCTCGGCGACCTTCATGGCCGCGAGCTCCTCGCGCGAAAGCGTGGGCTCGGTGGGAGCGGCATTACGCTCCTTGTTGCGCTGCTTGCGATCGCGCTGGCGGTTGCGGCGGTCGTTGTTGCGCTCGTCCTTGCGCTCGTTGCGCTCGTCGTTGCGCTTGTGCTGGCGACGGTTGGGGCGAGCGCCGTCTTCGGCCTCGGCGGGCGCGGCGCCATCGGTTGCGGCGGCATCGGCGTTAGCCGCAGTATCATCGCTGGCCTCGGCCTTGGAATCGCCCTGCAGCTCGGCCTCGGCCCGCTGCTCGGACGCCTTGGCCTTAGCGGACTTCTTACGACCGCGCTTGGGCTTCTCGGACGCAGACTGTTCGACGTCTTGGGGCTCGGCGGCATCAGTCGATGCATCGGCGGTCGTCTCGGCGGAATCCTCGGACGCACCCTTCTTGGCAGTCTTGGCCTTGGACGTGCGCTTAGCAGCAGTACGATGGCTGCGACCAGGACGGACGTCGGCGGGCTCGACATCGGCGGGAGCGGCCTCGGAAGTCGTAGCATCCTGGACGGGTGCATCGGCAGCGGTTGCAGACTCGGCGGTCGCCGCAGCATCCCGAGCGGCTGCAGCTGCGGCTGCGGCCTTCTCTGCCTCGACGAAGGCCTTGGGCTTGCGACCGCGACGGTGCGGGCGCAAAGCCGGATCGACAACGGGAACTTCGCTGGCCTCGACAGGCGCAGCGGACTCAGCAGGCGATGCGCCCTCCCCTGCCGCGGAACGAACCGAAGCCTCGGTGAGCTCGAGGGTTACCTGATCGGCAACCTGCTCGGCCTTAGCAGCCGTGCGACGGCGTGTGCGCGGTGCCGGCTTCTCGGTCGGCTGGTCGGCGGCAGGTGTCTCGGGCGCAGACGGAGCTGCAAGCTCGGTCAGAGCCGCGGCCTCGCGCTCGGCAGCACGACGGCGGGCGCGCACCACCTGAGCCTCGCTAATCTGCGCCAACGCACGCGCCTGCGCGACCTCATCGGAAATCGGCTCCGAGGAGTCAGCTGCAACGGTGCGCTTGACGCGCGTCGTGCGCGTGGTACGGCGCTTGGGCTTGGTGACCTCCTCGCCGTCAGCAGCAGACTTGGCCGTGCGGCGCGTACGCTTGGGCTTTGCCGGAGCAGCCTCCTCACCAGTTGCAGGCACGGCCTTCTCAGCCGCTGAAGGCGTAGGCGTCGAAGCAGCCTTGGGCGTCTCAGGAGCCGAGGCTTGCGCGGGCGCCGCGACCTGGTCCAACGCAACCGGTGCAGCGAGAGCGGCTTGCGTCGTCGTTATTTCGTTTTCTTGCTGTTGATCAGACACAGTGTTTGCTCAACTTTCTTTTCAAGCCCTGTGATCACATGCTCCCTGCATAAACCTTCAGGGCGGCTAAACAGTCTAGCTCCGTCAAATACCGACGGACATCATTGATCTGTATCGAGATATTTGCGTCATATACGCAGCGTTAGTGTAACACAACCGCAACCACCTGCAACTTAGTCATTGAAGACGTTCTTAAACGACTAGTCAAAAGGGACAATCTTTGGTTTAACACCCACAAATCTGACTGCCTCCGCCAAAACTGTGGCGGTTTACTACGATGAATCGCTCAACCGCGATCACTCCGAAACTTGTTGAACTAAAACCGCAGGTAGATGCCTTGCACTTTTTTGCGAAAAGCCGGCGTAGTTGGAATTTCTCATTTCATCGTAGTAAACCGGCATAGTTTCGTATTTCCAGCAGTTCCAAATTCGTCAATACGTCGGCGTTTGCAAAAAGCCCGACCTCCGTGGGAGATCGGGCTTTCAAGGCTTAGTTAAACCAAGTCTGTACGGTCAAATGACCCGTAGCTTACATCTGCTCGGGCGCGGAAACGCCAACGAGGGTGAGCACCAGGGCGAGCGTCACACGGACGGCATCGCAAGCGGCCAGACGGGCACGCGAAAGCTCGGGGTCGACGGGACGGCCCTCGCTCGGCAGCACCTGACAGGCAGCGTAGAAGCTGTGGAAGTCGCCGGCGAGTTCCTCAGCAAAGTGCGTCAGACGGAACGGGGCGCGGTCGCGAGCGCAGCTGGCGATGAGGTCGGTGAGCTCGTTGAGCTTGCGCGAAAGGGCGAGCTCGGTCGGGTCGGTCAGCAGCGAGTAATCGACGTTCTCACCGATGGCCTTGGCGGCGACGGCCTTCATGCCCATCTCGTCAGCCTGCTCGGGCGTAACGTCAGCGGCACGGCGCAGGATGGAGCACACGCGGGCGTGAGCGTACTGCACGTAGTACACCGGGTTGGAGTTGTCGCGCTTCTTGACGGCCTCAATATCGAAGTCGACCATCTGGTTGGAGCTCTTGGAGATGAGGGTGTAACGGGCAGCGTCGGAGCCGACCTCGTCGACGAGCTCCTGCAGGGTCACCATGGTGCCCTTACGCTTGGACATACGGACGGGCTTGCCGTTGCGCAGCAGGTTGACGAGCTGGCCCAGCAGAACCTCAAACTTGCCGGGGTAACCCAAGGCATCGCAGACGCAGCGGACGCGCTCGATGTAGCCGTGGTGGTCGGCGCCCCAGATGTCGATGACGTGGTCGACGCGCTGGAACTTATCCCAGTGATAGGCAACGTCGGAGGCGAAGTAGGTGTACTCGCCGTCGGACTTGATCAGAACGCGGTCCTTGTCATCGCCCAGGTCGGTGGAGCGGAACCACAGGGCGCCGTCCTTGGTGTAGAGATAGCCCATCTTGTCGAGCTTCTCAAAAGCGCGGTCGACGGCGGAGGTGCCGGCGGTCTCGCCCTCGGTGTCCTTCACATACAGCGAGCGCTCGGAGAACCAACGATCGAAGTCGCAGTTAACGGCATGGCAAAGGTCGCGCATGTTGTCGACCATCTTTACATAGCCGCGCTCGCGGAAGCTCTCCATGCGCTCCTGCGGATCGGCGTTGACCCACTTATCGCCGTCGGTGCGCCAGAACTCGGCGGCCTCGTCGATGATGTAGTCGCCGCCGTAGGAGTCCTTGCCCAGGGTCTCGGCAAAGTTGTCCTGATACGGATGGGTCTCGGGATGCTCGTCGTTCTCGTCGGCAACAAAGGCGTCGCGGTCGGCGATCAGCAGCTTGTGAGCCTCGTCGATATCCACGCCCTGCTTGGCGATGATGTCGGCAAGCTGCATATAGCGCGTGCTGATGGAGTTGCCGAAGGTGTTCATCTGAGAGCCGTGGTCGTTGATGTAGAACTCACGCTGGATGTCGTAACCGGCGTGATCCATAACGCGGCAGAGCGAGTCGCCCAGCGCGGCCCAGCGGCCGTGGCCGATGTGCATGGGGCCGACGGGGTTGGCGGAAACGAACTCGACCTGGGTCTTCAGGCCACCACCGACGTTGGACTTAGCGAAGTCCATACCCTTCTCGCGAGCCTCGCCAAAGATGGCATTCTTGACGGCAACGGAGAGGTAGAAGTTGATGAAGCCGGGGCCTGCGATCTCGACCTTCTCGATCGCGGGGTCCTCGGGCATATGGGCAACGATGGCCTCGGCGATCTTGCGCGGGGCGCAGTGGGCCAGCTTGGCGGACTTCAGGGCCATGGTAGAGGTCCACTCGCCATGAGAAGTGTCAGCCGGTCGCTCGATAGCGCAATCGTCAAGTTCAAATGCGGAAAGGTCGCCGGCCTCCTGGGCCGCAGCAAGCGCAGCGCGTACCAGCTCTTCAATCTTCTCGGGCATAGATCCTCCTTGTGTTAAAGCCCCCGAGCTCTTGGTCACTCGTAGGGCAAAAGCCAGAGTTTGTAGCACTCTATCACAAGCGACGGGCACTGTCGCAGGGTAAAGCTAATAGATATTGCATATGCACAAAAATGACTACAGCTTGTATGGAGTCACTCAAAGATGCCGGTCTGCCTGCAGATTATGCAGGCGTTGAAAATGCATAAAGGTGTGAATGAGCTGCGTCTGTTATCGAATACTCTTACCTATCAGAGTTGTGTGTTTTTCCTGCATAAAGTACGGGTTTGCGCACGTCAGCGTGTTATTCTAGACATACGTAAATTCGTATAAGTTGGAGGTAGCATGTTCTCAATCGGTCAACACGTCATTCATCCGGGCCAGGGAGTCTGCACCGTCGTCGGTTTTAGGGACGACACACCGCAGCCCATGCTGCTGCTCGAGACCAAGCAGGGACATGCGCAGACGATCCTCATGTACCCCGTGGCGCAGGCCGACCGTCTGCACGCCGTCATCTCTCAGCAAGATGCCGAGCACCTGCTGAGCCACTATGACGAGCTGGAGTGCGACACCTTTACCGAGCGCAACAGCTCGCTTGAGGAGACACACTTTAAGCAGCAGCTCAAGCTGGGCGCGCCCGAGACGGTCCGCGTGGCAAAGACCATGATGCACCGCATTCGCCAGGCCGAGGAAGCTGATAAAAAACCCAGCTCCTACTACATGCGCGTACTCAAGGAGGCCAAACGCCGCTCCATCGAGGAGTTCGCCGTGGCCCTTGGCGTCACCGAGGAGGCCGCCGAAGCCCGCCTAGCCCAAGCCGCCCTCAACTAACCCATCCGCGCCAAAAACCACCACAAAGGGAACAGGCACCTTTGTGGTGGTTTTCTTGTTCTAGTAGTATTCATTCTTATCGATACCCACGAGCACAAGGAGTCTCTTATGGCAGAGCCGCTTACCGCCGGAATCACCCGCGACCGCGCGTTCGAACTGCTCAATGAGCACAACAAGGACCCGTTCCATATCACCCATGGCGAGACGGTCGAGGGCACTATGCGCTACTTTGCGCGCGAGTTCGACCCCGAGAACGAGGAGTTTTGGGGCATCGTCGGTCTGCTGCACGACCTGGATTGGGAGGAGCATGAGGACGACCCCATTAACCACACCATCTATGCTGCCGAGATTCTTGAGGGCGAAGGTGCGTCTCCCGAGCTCATTCGCGCCATCCAGACGCACACGTCGGACTTCAACACCTCACTACCCAAGCCCGAGCTGCAGATGGAAAAGATCCTGTTTGCCTGCGATGAGCTCACCGGCCTGATCGGCGCTGCCGTCATCATGCGCCCGAGCAAGAGCGTTATGGACTTTACGACTAAGTCACTCAAGAAGAAGTTCAAGGACAAACGCTTTGCCGCCGGCTGCTCGCGCGACGTGATTTCGCAGGGCGCCGAGATGTTGGGCTGGGAGCTCCCCGAGCTCTTTGACCGCACCATCGCGGCCATGCAGTCCTTCGCCCCCGACCGAGATACCTTCCAGGCCTAACCGTCAACGCCACCTAAAACCACCACAAAGGGGACAGGCACCTTTGTGGTGGTTTTTGTTTGCGCGGGCGTTAGGGACGGACCTGGCCGGTGCCGCGGAGCTTGTATTTGTAGGTGGTGAGGGCCTCGGCGGCAAAGGGGCCACGGGCGTGGAGCTTTTGGGTCGAGATGCCGATCTCGGCGCCCAGGCCAAACTCGCCGCCGTCGGTGAAGCGCGTGCTGGCGTTGGCGTACACGGCCGAGGCATCGACCGCATCCAGGAAGCGCTCGCAAGCATCCGTGTCCTCGGCAACGATGGCCTCGGAGTGCATCGTGCCGTAGCGGTTGATGTGTGCGATGGCCTCGTCCTCGTTTGCCACGACCTTCACGCTCATCTCGAGCGCCAGGTACTCGCGACCCCAGTCCTCCTCAGTCGCGGCGACGTAGTCATCGCCCTCCACAAGCCCGGCATCGGCGCATGCGGCGCAGGTTGCCTCGTCGCTGTGAATCAGCACGCCGTGGTCATGCAGCACGGTCACGACCGCGGGCAAAAACGCATCGGCCACAGCACGGTCGACCAGCAGCGACTCGGCGGCATTGCACACGCCTACGCGCTGGGTCTTGGCATTAACGATAATGTTGAGCGCCTTATCAAAGTCGGCGGATTCATGCACGTAGATGTGGCAGTTGCCCGTGCCCGTCTCGATCACCGGCACAAGCGACTCGCGCACGCAGCGCTGGATCAGGCCTGCACCGCCGCGCGGAATGAGTACGTCGACAATACCGCGGAGCTTCATGAGCTCGCCGGTGGCCTCGCGGTCGGTGGACTCGATCATCGACACGGCCTCGCGCGGGAAGCCCTTGGCCTCGAGCGCATCGGCCAGCAGCTCGGCGATCATGGCACACGAGTGATAGGCCAGCGAGCCGCCGCGCAGAATGCAGGCGTTGCCGGTACGGATGCAGATGCCTGCGGCGTCGGCCGTCACGTTGGGGCGCGCCTCGTAGACCATAGCGACCAGGCCCAGCGGCACACTCACGCGGGTCAGGTCCACGCCGCTTGCAAGCACGCGGTGGTCGAGCACGCGGCCCACGGGATCGGGCAGCTCGGCGAGCTTTTCCAGGCCGGCGGCCATGCCCTCGACGCGCTCGGGCGTCAGCAGCAGGCGATCGAGCAGTCCGGCCGAGGTACCCGCATCGCGCGCGGCGGACATATCGAGCTCGTTGGCGGCAACGATGGAATCGACGCCATCGTGCAGCGCCGCGGCCATGGCGCGCACGGCCTCCTGACGCTGCTCATCGCTCGCCGTGGCAAGCGAGGCCGACGCTGCCTTGGCGGCAACGGCAAGATCGTGGACGTACGTGGCTATATCGACCGACATGGGCGGCCCTTTCTCCTAGAAGTTTGCAACAATGGTAGCCGATTTGCGCATGGCCTCGCCCGCGGCGGTAGAATTGGTCAACCCGAAACACCGCAACGAACGGAAGACTCACATGGCCCTCATCACTTCGTACCACGTCCCCGGCCTTTACGTCGAGGACCACAGCATCGACGTCCCCCTTGACTGGCGCGGCCTGGAGCCGATGCTCCTGGCCGTCGGCAGCACCATGCGCCGCGGCGCCATGCCGGCACCAATCGCCGGCGCGCCCGAGAGCATCAAGCTCTTCTACCGCGTGGTTTGCGCGCCCGACCGCATCAACGACGATCTGCCGCTGCTCCTGTTTTTGCAGGGCGGCCCCGGCGGCGAGAGCCCGCGTCCGCTGTCGCCCACAAGCGACGGCTGGATCGAGGAGGCCGTCAAGCACTTCCGCGTGGTCCTTCCCGACCAGCGCGGCACCGGACGCAGTTGCTGCGTGGACGGGCGCACGATTGCCGCACTGGGCGAGCGCGCGACGGCGGCCGGCTCCGATGCCGCACGCTCGCAGGCTGACTTCCTCAAGCGCCACCTCGCCAGCTCCATCGTGCGCGATTTTGAGTACCTGCGCCTGGTGGGCTTTGGCGGCAAGCCCTGGGTCACACTCGGGCAGAGCTACGGCGGCTTTTTGACGTTGAGCTATCTGTCGCTCTTCCCCGAAGGCGTGGCGGCGAGCTTTACCTGCGGCGGCATTCCACACGTGCCAGCGAGCGCAAGCGAGGTCTACGCGCACACCTTCCCGCGCATGGCGGCCAAGACTCAGCAGTATTACGACCGCTACCCCGCCGACGTCGAGCGCGTGGCGGCACTGGCCGATGCGCTCGAGGCCCAGAAGCCCGTGCTGCCCGACGGCTCACCGATGACGGTCGAGCGCCTACAGCTCATGGGCAGCGACTTTGGCATGAAGCCGAGCTTTGAGCGCATGCATTGGATTATCGATCACGCGTTTGTTACTGGCGACGGTACGCCTAGCTGCGGCTCCTCGGTATCCGACAGCTTTTTGATGCGCGCCTTCGAGCGCACCAACACGCGTACAAACCCGCTGTACTGGACGCTGCAGGAGTTTATCTACGCCGACGGCGACACCATGCTCATTCGCTGGGCCGCAGCAGAGGAGAAGGCCCATCGTGCCGAGTTCGACACACTCGCGCGCCCGCTCATGTTTACCGGCGAGGCCATGTTCCCGTGGATGTTTGAGCAGATGCCCGAGCTTATGCCGTTTAAGCCCGCCATGGACCTGCTGATGGAAGACACCAGCTGGGACAAGATCTACGACCCGCAGCGCCTAGCCTGCAACGAGGTGCCACTCCAGGCCGCGGTGTATTTCGACGACATGTACGTCGATTCGGGCCTGCAGCTCGATACGCTCAGCCGCGTGGGCAACTCGCATGCCTGGGTGACCAACGAGTTCGAGCACGACGGTCTGCACGGCAGCGTGGTGTTCAAGCACCTCTTCGACGAAGCCCTCAACCGCGGAGACCTGCGCCGGATCTTCTAGCAAAGGAGTGTCCCCACCTGCCGGCACATAAGGAACGTCCCCAAGTGCCGAGAACAGCAACATTGCAGGAAGAGGACGGAAAGCGAAAACGCCCCTAAGCGAGCAAGGTGACGTGAAAGAGGAGGGCATTGACCTTTTGGTCATGCCCGACGATTGAACGTCAGATTGCCGCTTAGGGGCGTTTGCAGCGTCAATTGGTTAAGCGAAGACGATTAGGTTATCCCTGTGTATCGCCGGCTTCTCGGCCAGGTTAGCGAGCAGGCGGTTGCTGGCAATCTGATCTTGGCGGCGACCGGCAGCAAGTTCCAGCACGTCCGAATCGGCCTCGGCGATACCGCGGGCGACAACCATGCCGCTCGGATCGCATACATCGAGCACATCGCCCTCGGCAAACTGGCCATCAACCTCGCGAATACCCACCGCAAGCAAGGAAGAACCACGGCTGACCAGCGCCTTCGCGGCACCGTCGTCAACCGTTACCGAGCCATGTGCCTTGTCACCCAGCGCGATCCACAGCTTGCGGGGTGCGATGTCCAGGCGCTCCGCCGGCGGATCGAACAGCGTGCCCACGCTCTCGCCGCGGGCGAGGCGCACGAGCGCATCGGGCTCCTCGCCCGAGCAAATCACGCTCTGAATGCCCGCCGTCATGAGAATGCGGCTCGCGCGAATCTTGGTGATCATGCCGCCCGTGCCCACCGATGTGGAAGAATCACCCGCCGAGGCGATGATCTTGGCATCGATCTTATGCACGACCGGGACAAACTCGGCCGTCGGATCCTCATGCGGATTGGCGGTGTAGAGGCCGTCGATGTCCGAAAGCGTCACGCACAGATCGGCAGAAACCAGGCAGCTCACGAGCGCCGCCAGCGTGTCGTTGTCGCCAAACTTGATCTCGTCGACGGTAACGGTGTCGTTCTCGTTGACAACCGGCACCACGCCCAGCTCCACCAGACGAAGCAGGGCGTCGCGCGCGTGCAGGTAGGACGTGCGACGGGCCGTATCGTGGCGCGTGAGCAGCACGAGCGAAGTGAGCAGTTCGCGCGCATGGAACTCCTCGTCGTAGGCCGACGAGATGATGCACTGACCAGCCGAGGCGCAGGCCTGCAGGCTCGGCAGGTCACCGACCGGCTTGCGGTCGAAGCCCAACACGGGATAGCCACAGGCAATAGCGCCCGAGCTCACCACGACCAGACGCCAGCCGAGCTTGCGCAGCGCTGCGGCCTGATCGGCAAGTCCGCCGATAAAGGCGCGGTTGACCTTGCCATCGGCGCCCACCACCGTGGACGAACCAATCTTTACCACCATCGTTTTATAAGAAGTCGTCATACGTCAAACCAATCAACTGTTCAGCGAACGGGCGAACGGGCAAGCGAGAAAATGATCCGTTATCTTCCGTCGCATGCTGATCATTTTGCCCAGGGGAAGGCCGAAGCCGCGGCCATGTTCTTGCGCACGAGCTCGTCGCGCACCTGAGCCAGGCCCTGCTCCATGCCCACCACATAGGTCTGCGGGTACAGGAAGCGCTTGAAAGCTGCGTCCAGATGATCGAGCGCCCAAGCACAGCGCTCGCGCGCGTCCTGGATGCTCTCACGCGGAGCCACCGCACTGCCATCGCGCACGATCGGCACCAGCAGCTCGCGATACTCAAGTTCGGACACGTCGGTCACCAGGGCGGCATCATTCACGGCCACGAGGGTATTGCCGCGCGCGGCGCCCTCCCCCGCCAGATGGTCCTCGTCGTAGATCATGTCGCAGACTGGGCCGCCAAAGCCGTCGTAATAACGGCGCACGCGTTGCACACCCGGGATCGTGCGCTTATAGGGCTGCTCGGAGAGCTTGACCACCGGCGTCCATGGATCTGTCTCGCTCGCACGGCGGGCGGAAAGCTTGTACACGCCACCCAGCGCCGGCTGGTCATAGCAGGTCGCGAGCTTGGTACCCACGCCAAAACTGTCGATGGGCGCGCCCTGGTCGAGCAGCGACTGAATCGTGTACTCATCCAGATCGTTAGAAACCGAGATCCCCACATAGGGCAGGCCCTCGGCATCAAAACGGCCGCGCACATACTTGGAGAGCTTGGCGAGGTCGCCGGAGTCGATGCGAATGGCCGACAGGCGCTCGCCCACCGCTTCCATCTCCTTGGCAACCGTAATGGCATGTTCACAGCCCTCGCGCACGTCATAGGTGTCGATGAGCAGCGTACAATTCTTGGGGCTCGACTTGGCAAAGGCGCGGAAGGCCTCGAGCTCGGAATCGAAGCTCATCACCCAGCTGTGCGCATGCGTGCCAAAGACGGGAATACCGTAACGGCGGCCGGCGAGTACATTGGACGTAGAGGAGCAGCCGGCAACGTAGCTCGCGCGCGCGACGGCTAGGCCGCCATCGGGACCCTGGGCGCGACGCAGGCCAAACTCCGCCACAGGGCGACCGTCGGCGGCGAGCACCACGCGCGCCGTCTTGGTGGCGACAAGCGTCTGGAACCCGACGATGTTGAGCAGCGCCGTCTCGAGCAGCTGGCACTCCAGCGCGGGGCCGGTGACGCGCACCATGGGCTCGCGCGGAAAGACGAGCTCGCCCTCGGGCACGGCGTCGATGTTTACATGCGCACGAAAATCGCGCAGGTAGTCGAGGAATCCAGACTTGAACATCGCACCGCCGGCAGGGGCCTGGAGCGAGGCGAGGTAGTCGATGTCCTCGGGCGTAAAGCGCAGATTCTCGACCAGCTCGGGCAGCTCGGCGGTGCCGCACATGACGGCATAGGCGCTGCCAAAGGGATGGTCGCGGTAAAACGCGGTAAAACAACCCTGCTCATTGGCCTTGCCGCTCTCCCACAGGCCCTGGGCCATAGTGAGCTCGTACAGATCGGTGAGCATTGCGATGTCGGTGGGATGAGAGATGTCGGTCAAAGCCATGGGGCGACCTTTCGGATGTGTGGTGCAGAATTTGAGGGTTGGACGAGAGCAGAGCATGCGGACATGACGCCCGATGCAAATCGGTTAGAGCAGGCCCATGCTGGTCAGGATCGTGTAGCCCATAAAGATGACAAACGCGATGAGGGCAAGGACAATGATGATTTTTTGAGCCGGCGCCATGCCGGGGATCTCGTTCTCGCCCATAGGTTCCTTGGAGGTAACCATGCGCTGGGCAAAGGTCATCTCGTCACGGCTCGGCTTGGGCTCGACGGACTTGGGACGAGCGGCCTTTTTAGGCTGAGGTTTGGGCGCGGCAGGTGCAGGCTTCGCAGCAGCGGGCTTGGGTGCGGGCGCGGGCACCGATGCGGATACGGCGTTCGCGGCGGCCTCCTCGGCCTTCGTACGCTCGGCACGCAGGGCAGCCAGCTCCTCGCGCTCGCGACGGGCCTCTTCCTGGGCCTCGCGACGAGCCTTCTCGGCGCGGAGCTCCTCCAACTCGGCGCGCTCCTCGGCAGACAGTGGTTGGGACTCAAGCTCGGCCATGGTGTAGCCCTTTCTTTTAAAAAAGCCGCCGACACAATGTCAGCGGCTTATCAAATCCAAGGGTGGAGACGAAGGGAGTCGAACCCTCGGCCTCTGCCATGCGACGGCAGCGCTCTCCCAACTGAGCTACGTCCCCAGGACAAGTCGATATTTTACCTACGGCTCGCCAACTGTCAACGCCCAATAACCAGTCTTTTTGGGGCGCGGCTATTTTGGCAACTTTTCGAACAGGCGATGCTCTCGATGATTTTTTATCCCCGTCCCAGAAAATTCATCGACGAACGCACTACTTTGCACTGGTGAGAACACCGGTGGTGTCGAAGGCCGGGGTGAAGCTCTCGTCTACCGCGCCGCCCTCTTGCCAGAACATCGTCGTAAAGCCCAGGTCGTCGGCATGGTCGAGCACCCGCTCGTACTCCTCGCGCGTCACGGCGCGCGCCAGATCGCCGCCCTGCTCTCGCATGAGCACATTGGGCGTGTATTGGTTCATGACCGAGATCGGCACGTCGCCCACCGTCTGCCACACTAGGTCCAGTACGCGACACGAATCGTCCGCATGCCCCGGAAGCACCAGGTGGCGCACGATGATGCCGCGCTTCATGAGCCCGCCCTCATCCACCAACTCTCCCCCGCGGCGCTCGATCTCGCGCGCCATCTGGGCCAGACCCGACACGGCCACGCGCGGGTAGTCCTTAATATGAGAAAGCGACTGCGCAAGCCCGGCATCGGCATATTTAAAGTCGGTGAGCCACACATCGACCAGGTCGCCCAGCGCCGCCACGGCACTCGCACGCTCGTAACCACTCGTGTTGTAGACGATCGGGATGACCAGCCCGCGCATCCGTGCCGCGGCAATCGCGGCAGGCAACAGGTGCGCATAGTGCGTCGCCGTCACCAAATTGATGTTGTTGGCACCCTGGTCCTGCAGTTCCAGCATAATCTCGACCAGGCGCTCAGGCGAAATCTCAAGGCCAAAATTGCCGGTCGAGATCTCGTGGTTCTGGCAGTAGATACATTTAAGCGAGCAACCGCTAAAGAAGATCGTGCCCGAACCGGCCTCGCCCGAGATAGGCGGCTCCTCCCACATATGAAGCGCCGCGCGGGCCACCCTGAGCGTGTCGTTAGCACCGCATACGCCGCGCGCGCCCTCATCGCGCGCCGCACCGCAACGGCGCGGACACAAATGGCAGGCGGGCGAAAAAAGTTCGGTCAACGACGTCGGCATAAAAACATGCTCCAAAACAACGATTCAGCAGCTCAAACGTAAAGGGCCAGACCGCGTAGACGGCTCCGTCCCTAAGGCGCCGTAATCGTCCGACACGATTTTTGTAATGTCAAGACTGGAATCGATAAAGTGCCGCTTTATGATGTAGGTATTCCGCCCCCCGCGGAGCAACTGGGTGAACCGTCGCGTTTATTTAGGGAGCCCACACAGTCGTACCTAGTACAGGTATCCTTCGTTGTTAAGGACGCTGGAACAGTCGATGAGGGCACCCACCTGTTTTAGGTGGGTTCATTTTCGTAACGTGGGGGGTGGTTTTCTTTTGCCGAAAATCACCATACAGTCCATATGGATCCCCGCCGGCATCCCGACAAGCCATCGACAACATCCCAATATCTGGTAAGCGCGTGATTATCGCTGCGTGCAATTACATGCACCCCCCTTGGTCGAGTATTATGGTTCGGCTATGCCCTTTGCGCATGGCGTTCTTCTGACCTTTTCCTTCGACGCTTGGCGGTTTTTAGATTCATGGCTTCATCCCCGAGCTACATACCGTACCTATGCGTGGCAGCGGCGGCTTTTATCACGACCTTCCTCGCGGTGCCCCTGGTCAAGCGCTTGGCAATTAAGCTCGATGCCGTCGACTATCCTTCTAAGCGCCGCATCAACACCAAGCCCATCCCGCGTTTGGGCGGAACGGCGGTGTTTTTGGGCCTGGTCGTTGCCTGCATTGTGCAAATCCTAGGCACCTGGTACCTAGGCTGGCCACCCGCCCTGGTACCGCACCCGCGCCTTCACATTAGCTATCCCATGCTGGCGCTCTCCTTTACCGTCATCTTTGCGACCGGCGCTATCGACGACGTCTTCCAGCTCACGCCCAAGCAAAAGCTGGCCGGACAAGTCCTCGCCGCGCTTATCGCCTGCATGGGCGGCCTAAAAATCGGCGTCATCGTCAACCCGTTTGCTCCCGGCGAGATCATGCTCGGATGGCTCGCCTACCCCATTACCGTGATCTATCTGGTGGCATTCACTAACATCATTAACCTCATCGACGGCCTCGACGGCTTGGCCACGGGCATCTGCGGCATCGCGTCGTTCACCATGTTTTCGATGGCCGTTCTCTCGGGCCGCATCGACGCCGCCGCGCTCTCCATTGCGCTCTTTGGCGCCTGTCTGGCCTTTTTGCGCTACAACTTCAACCCCGCAAGCATCTTCTTGGGCGACTCGGGGTCGCTGCTTCTGGGCTTTGCGCTGGGCTCCATCTCGCTGCTCAACGTGAGCCGCACCGCCGCACTCACCTCGCTTATCATTCCGCTCATCGTTGCCGGCGTGCCCATCATCGACACGTTCAGCGCCATCGTGCGCCGCAAGCGCGCCCACATTAGTATCGGGCAGGCCGACAAGGGCCACATCCACCACCGCCTGATCCAAGAAGGCTACAACCAAAAACAGGCCGTGCTGCTCATCTATGCCTGGTGCATCATGCTTTCGGCCGGCGCCGCCGCGATTAACCAGGTCGAAGTGCCCATGCGTGTGCTCATCTTTACCGTGCTCGCCATTGGCTCGGCGGCCTTCGCCAAGCACCTGCACCTGTTTGAACCCGTACTACGCCACCATTACAACAAGCGCACGCACGAGGACGAACTGGTCACCCCCGACGACCCCGCTTTTAAGCAGGAGGAGCAGGCAGCCGAGGAGCGCAAAGAAGAGCGCCACCACAAGCTCTAGGGCAAGCTGCCGAGGATGCGCCAAGGCACCGTTAGCCAAGCGCGGCCGCGCCGCACCCATCGCACATGCCGCAGCACGCGCGTCCCTCTCCCGCCCCTCGCCTACTTACGCACCGCCCCTCCAATAAACGCGCTATCATCTTGACCCATGAACATACGTAAGGAGCAATCATGCCAAACGAGAACAGCTACGAAGTCGCGCTGCAAAAGAGCAACGCCATTCGCGAGGGCCTGGCCAAGACGCCCGAGAAGTTCACCATGCTCACCGGCGACCGCCCCACCGGCCGTCTGCACCTGGGCCACTACTTCGGTACCCTCAAGGGCCGTGTTGAGCTGCAGGACATGGGCGCCAAGACCAACGTGCTCATCGCCGACTACCAGGTCATCACTGACCGCGACACCACCGAGCACATCCAGGACAACGTGTACAACATGGTCATGGACTACCTTGCCTGCGGCATCGACCCCGACAAGACCATGATCTACGCGCACTCCGCCGTGCCCGCCGCCAACCAGCTCATGCTGCCGTTCCTGTCGCTGGTGTCCGAGGCCGAGCTGGCGCGCAACCCCACGGTCAAGGCCGAGATGGAGGCCTCGGGCCACGAGCTTACCGGCCTCCTGCTCACCTACCCGGTGCACCAGGCCTGCGACATCCTGTTCTGCAAGGGCAACGTGGTGCCGGTCGGTCGCGACCAGCTGCCGCACATCGAGCTCACCCGCACCATCGCCCGCCGCTTTAACAACCGCTACGGCAAGGTGTTCCCCGAGGTCGAGGCGCTGCTGTCCGAGACCCCGCTGCTGCCCGGCCTGGACGGCCGCAAGATGAGCAAGAGCTACGGCAACGCCATCAATATCTCGATGACCGCCGAGGAGACGGCCAAACGCATCAAGAAGAGCCAGACCGACTCCGAGCGCATGATCACGTTCGATCCCGAGAACCGCCCCGGCGTGTCTGGCCTGCTTTCGACAGCCGCCATCTGCACCGGTCGCTCCGAGGTCGAGATTGCCGAGGAGATCGGCATGGGCGGCTCCGGCCAGCTCAAGAAGTACGTGACCGAGGCCGTCAACGAGTACTTCGCACCGATCCGCGAGCGTCGCCAGCGCTACGAGAACGATCTGGACTATGTGAAGGACGTCCTGCACGAGGGCAACCGTCGCGCCAACGAGATCGCCGATCAGACCCTGGCAGAGGTTCAGGACGCCATGGGCATGGTGTACTAGACCGATCTGCTGGCTTGAGCTTTCGATTGCTTTAGGGCGGGCGCTACGGCGTCCGCCTTTTTTGATGCCCGACCTGTTCGGCTCCGCCCATCGCACTCCCCCGACAAACAGGAACAGGCCCGCCGGCAGTTAGTTGCCAGCGGGCCTGTTCCCGAAGTACACCGTTGAATCGCACAGAGGGGAGGAATGCGAATCAAACTCAACAGGGCAGGCTTTTTCATCGCCTATTGCCTGCTCCGTTGCTGAATACAATATAGTTCACCGTGGTTTACTTTCTAGCGTCAATATGCTCCGCCACACCTTCTCCATAAGTTAGCCCAGGTAAACCTGCAACGGAAAACCACCGCAAAGGGGACAGGCACCTTTGTGGTGGTTTTGACCACGGCAGAGCTGTTAGAGTCCGGCAGGCCAACGACAGACGGCCAGGTCGACGTGCATGTCGTCCTTAAACGCCACACCCTCCCCTAGCAAAAGCTCACGTTGAGCATCGGGACCGCCAAAAGCAAAACCCTCGCATATGCGCCCGTCGGCAAACACCACGCGGTGACAGGGAATCTCGCCGGGGCGCGGATTGCTATGCAGGGCATACCCCACATACCGCGCACTTCGTGGTCGACCGGCAAGCAGCGCCACCTGACCATACGTGGCGACCATCCCCTCGGGGATCTGCTCGACCACCTCGTACACCCGTTCAAAAAAGCCCTCAGACGCCATTGCTCGCTCCCTTCCACCCTGAAAAGCATAAACCACCGCAAAGGAGACAGGCACCTTTGTGGTGGTTTATGACAGGTCGGTTAGTTGGCGGGCTGGAAGAAGGCTACGGCTACGGCGCCAGGGCCTACGTGGGTACCGATGGTGGCGCCGATGGTGTGAACGGGCAACTCGCCCTCGGTGTGGCCAGCCCAAAGTGCCGCGCTGTCCTCGATATACTTCTTGAGCACCGCATCCGAAAGGCCCGTATAGCCGAGCGCCAGCGGCATGGAAAAGTCGATGCCGCCTGACTTTTCGACCTTTTGGTTCAGCAGATTGCGGCCGTTCTTGGAACCGCGCGCCTTACCCAGCTGCACGATCAGACCGTCCTCGACAGCCACCACGGGCTTTACGTTGAGCAGCGTACCCACGGCGCCGGCCGCAGCAGACAGACGACCGCCGCGCACCAGGTACTCTAGCGTCTCGAGCAGGCCGATGACGACCACGCGGTCACGGACGGCCTCGACGGCCGCCGCGATCTGAGCTGCACTACGGCCCTCGTCCACCAAGCGCAGCGCATACTCGACCAGGACGCGCTCACCCAGGGTGACGTTATTGCTATCCACCACGTACACGTCGCCGCCCGGCGCCTCGGCAAGTGCGGTGCGGGCACTTTGGTTGGTGCCCGAAAGCTTAGCGCCCACGGTAATAATCACGGCTTCGTCGCCGGCCTCACGTGCTTCGGCAATCGCCTGCGAAAAGGCGTACGGGTTGACCTGACCGGTCTTGGGCAGCTCGTCGCGCTCGACCAGCATCTCGTAAAAGCGCTGGTGATCGATGTCGACGCCATCCATGTACACATCGGTGCCAAAGGTGACGGATAGCGGCAGGACGGATAGTGCCGGATGCTCCGCAGGCGACATATCGCTCGCGGAGTCGGTAATGATACGGACGGACATAGCGAATCCTTTCTTGCGCGGACCACGCGCAGGGAATTTTGACAGCAAGGCCCCGGCACGGTATACACGCTCAAACAGGACTATGCAGTTGTTAATTGGAAGCAAAAGCCTTGGCGGCCCTACAGCTCGCGCAGGGTGTTGAGAATCGTGCGCAGCGACGCATACATCTGCTCGCGCTGCTCCACACCCATAGCCTTACCGGTGGTATCGAGCACCTCGCGAATGATGCGGTCCGCTTCGCTCATGCTCTCGCCGCCCAGAGCGGTCAGGCGCACCGGAGCACGATACTTAACGGCGGCATCGCCCGAATCGTCGACCTCGACGTAGCCGCCCTCCTCCAGATGCGCGAGCGTACGCGAGACGGCGGCGCGGGTCACGCCTGCCATGCGAGCCAGGTCGGCGCCAGTCAGGCCGTCCTTGCTGCGCTCAAGATAGTAAAGGCACATAACGTCGGAGCCCTTGAGGCCCAGCCTTGCGCCCTCGGATGTCTTAATGCGCTGAATCTCCTTGTAGAGCCCGCTGATCAGTCCGACAAAGTCCTCGAAACGTGTCTCGTCGTTCTGCTGCATGGGAGACGACCGCCTTTCGCTTGCATAATGCTTACGGGTAAACATCTTAGTCGCATAAGGCGACACCCGTACCCAAATACCCCATTTGTTAACCCATCAACATAAAAACCACCACAAAGGGGACAGGCACCTTTGTGGTGGTTTGGGCCGAGCTACAGTTCCACGCGCGGGTTGTCGCGGGTCACGAGCGTCTTAACGACAACCGTAGCGCCCAGATAACGCTCGAGCAACTCGGCGAGACGATCAACGGCAGCCTGGCAATCCCCCATCCGCTCGGGCTCCACGCACTCAATCGCCAGGAACGCATCGGCTGAATCGTCGGACAGCGCCGTGCGAACGCCGTCGCGCCAGTTCCAGCATCGGCATACGGCGCCTGCATCATCGATGTAGGCAAGCTCGCCGGGCAACGTCGGGTCATCCACTTCCTCGCCAAGCGGCAGGAACGCATCCCCGCCATCAGTGACCGCCAGACGCAAATCGCCCTCGATAGCATGTAGGTCCTCGCCTCCGACGGGCAGCGCGTAGGTCAACGACACCGTGTTGTAGATGTCCACCGCGGGCGTAATGTGGCCCACTGGCTTGCCCTTAAGCACGCGCTTGAGCAAGTTCTCGATCGAGCAGCGCGCGCCCTTTTTAGTCTTGAACAGCCGGTACGCGTCACGCCATGCCTTGACCAGTGCGTTCTCGCTGATAGTGTCGCTGGTCAGATGACGCTCCGCATCGATATTGGCGCGGTCGAGCAACGCCGCAATCGCATCCACGTCCTCTTGAGGAATCTGAGCCGTGGGCTTCATGCCCTCCACGACCACAACACCGACCGCTGCCTGCGGAAACAGCTCCCAGAATGAATCCTCGGCGATAAAGCTCTTCATACGCTCTCCCTTCATTATGCGTGCCCGAGTGAGGGCGCCTAAACAAAAAAACGCCCTCACGACGGCCACCTTCAAAGTCCTACGGTGCCGTCACAAGAACGCTTGCGCTGTCCCCATCCGGAGAAGGGGACGATATGTCAGGCGTATTGTAACCCGAGTCATCCACGCGAGCAAAACCACCACAAAGGCGCCTGTCCCCTTTGTGGTGGATATGGACTCACGGCGAAGCTAGTGGCGAAGTCCCAGCAACCCGCGGCCGCGATGACGGGCGTCGGCGTTTACTTGAGCGTGCGGACCGGCCGCTTTGACGGACTCGGGCAGGTGCGAGTACTTCTTCTCGAAGTTCTCCTCGAACATCACCGCCAGGTTGTGCGCGGCCTCGTCATAGCGCGCGGTGCTCTGCCAGTATTGGCGCGGCACCAGGATGCCATCGGGCACGCCGTGGCACGTCGTGGGAATGTCGACGTTAAAGATGTCGTCGTGCACGAACTCGCTATCCTCGATGGTGCCGTCGAGGGCGCGCGCGACCAGCGAGCGCGTGTAGGCCAGCTCGATGCGATGGCCCACGCCGTAGCCGCCGCCAATCCAGCCGGTGTTGACCAGGTACACGCGCGTGCGGCCGTCGGCAATGCGCTCGCCAAGCATCTTGGCATAGACCATAGGATCGAGCGGCATAAACGGCTCGCCGAACAGCGAAGAGAACGTGGGCGTGGGCTCGGTGACGCCGACCTCGGTGCCGGGAATCTTAGCCGTAAAACCCGTCACAAAGTGGTACATGGCGGCATCGGCCGTCAGGCGTGAGATGGGCGGCAGCACGCCAAAAGCGTCGCAGGTCAGGAACAGCACGACACTCGGAGTGGTGCCCATGCCCTTAGTCCACGCGTTAGGAATGTGCTCCACGGGATAGGCCACGCGCGTGTTGTGCGTGATCGAGATGTCGTCGTAGTTGGGCTTGCGGTTCTCGTCGAGCACCACGTTTTCGCAAATGGCGCCAAAACGGACGGCGTTGAAGATCTCGGGCTCGTGGAAGGCGTTCAGGCCCTCGCATTTTGCGTAGCAGCCACCCTCGATGTTGAAGATGCCCATGTCGGACCAGCCGTGCTCGTCGTCGCCGATCAGCAGGCGCGTGGGGTTGGCAGAAAGCGTGGTCTTGCCGGTGCCGGACAGGCCAAAGAACACGGCGGTCTCGTGCGTGACGGGATCCATGCTGGCCGAGCAGTGCATGGGCAGCACGTCGTCCTCGACGGGCAGCAGATAGTTCATGACGCTAAAGATCGACTTTTTAATCTCGCCGGAGTAGCCGGTGCCGGCGACCAGAATCACGCGTTCCTGGAAGTTGATGACCACCGCGGCGCTGGAGTTGAGGCCCTTGATGGCGGGGTCGCACTGGTAACCGGGCGCTGCGAGCACGCAGAAGTCGGGCTCGCCGGTGCGCGCGATTTCGCGGGCAAGCGGTCGGGCGAGCATCTGCTTGATAAAGAGTGCCTGGCTGGCACGCTCGCAGGCAACGAGCAGTCGACGCGTGTGGTTGCGGTCGGCGCCTGCCATGCCGCGGGTGACGAACACGTCGCGCTCGTTGAGATAGTCGACGATGCCGGCCTTGATGGCCTCATAGCTCTCGACGGACAGCGGGCGGTTGACCGCGCCCCAGGCAATCTTGTCGTGAACATCGGGGGTGTCAACGATAAAGCGATCGTTGGGTGAACGGCCGGTGCGCTCCCCCGTCTCAATCACCAGCGCGCCGTTGGATGCCATGCGGCCTTCTTCGCGGCGGATGGCGTGCTCGACGAGCTCGGCTGCCGGCAGGTCGACCAGCAGACGGGGCTGATTCTCGGCGGGATCTTCAACGAGCGTAATACCAAAGTTGGACAAAACTTCTGCAGGGGTAACACCAGGCATGGGGCCTCCTTTAAAAACGCGACAC
Organism: Collinsella sp. CLA-JM-H32; assembly: GCF_040098165.1. Lineage (NCBI taxonomy): Bacteria > Bacillati > Actinomycetota > Coriobacteriia > Coriobacteriales > Coriobacteriaceae > Collinsella > Collinsella sp. CLA-JM-H32. Next base: position 169,783 of record NZ_JBBNMZ010000003.1, on the reverse strand, counting down.
GTGGACGCGACGCGCACTTTACTCACGTAAAGCCCGTTGTACCCGATATGCAAAAACGTTTTTGCGGCAAGGGCGGCAAGCCCGCCCAACGGTCAAAAATCGCAGGCAAGCGGCCCAGTCATTGGGGACGTTCTTAAACGACTAGTCATTGGGGACACTCTTGAACAGGCAACATTCAAGGAGTGTCCCCGGATGCCGGCACTTAGGGACGTTCCCAAAGTGCCGGCACATAAGGAACGTCCCTAAGTGCCGACTACAGCGGCAGGCCTTGGCCGAGCATGGCTATGGCGCTCATCAGGACCAGCATGCCGGCAGCGTAGGGCAGCACCGCGCCCAGGAGTTCGGCATCCTTACCGCGCACGTGCACAGCGGCAAGACCAATGGCGAGGGTCTGCGGCGAGATCATCTTACCGGCGGCGACGCCCAGGGCGTTCAATGCGACCATCCAGTAGTCGCTCACACCCAGCGCAGTGGCGGCCTGGCTCTGAATGGGACCAAACAGCATGCCCGAGGACGTGCCCGAGCCGGTCACGAACGCACCGACTGCGCCGATCCACGGAGCCAGAATCGGGTAGAGACCGCCGGCGACCGCAATGCAAAACGCACTGATCGACGAAATCATGCCGGCATAGCCCATCACCTTGGCGCAGCCCAGTACCGAAAGCATCGTGATCACCGTCGGCGTCATCTGCTTCACAGTCGCGGCCAGCACCTCGCCCATCATGCGCGGCGAAGCGCCCTGAATGGCACCGCCGACAAACGCCGCCAGGAAAATCCAGACGCCTGGCGTGTTGATCCACGAAAACGTAAGCATACCGGGATTCTCACCGCAATACACCTGCACATGGCTCGCAAACGGCGCGAGCGCAGCATGTACAGCGGGCACCAGATTAGACGTGCCCAGCAGCAACACAAAGATCAGGATGAAGCACGACCAAGCCGAAAGCGCCGACTTAACGGTGAGCTTCTCCCCCGCCTCGATATTCATGTGAAAGCGTGCGTCCAGATGCCCCGACTTCTCGGCACGCATGGCAAGCGCAGCTGTCAGCGCGAGCGAAACGATGGATCCTACGACCACGGCCAGCTCGGGGCCCACAAACATGGCGACGACCAGGGCCGCACCAACAAAGGACACACCGGAAAGCAGTGCCACTCCGGCAACGCCGTGCAGACGCTCGCTCACGCTCGCAACATTGCCCTGGTCATCGGCAACACGGCCCGCAACCAACACGATAAGCAGCGGCATCGCCACAAAGAAGGGCGCGAGCTGCACCAGCTGAACGGTAGCTAAATGCAGGGAATCCAGGCCCACCAGATCGGCAACGGACACCGTGGGGATGCCAATGGAGCCGTAGGGCGTGGGCACGCCGTTGGCCAGCAGGCAGATCAGCACGGCAGGCACGGCCTCAAAACCAAGGCCCGCGAGCATGCCGGCGGGAATGGCAACAGCGGTACCAAAGCCGGCCATCCCCTCCATAAAGCCACCGAAACACCAGGCCACGAGCAGCGCCAACAGACGGCGGTCGCTGCTGATGGAGGTAATCATGCTGCCGATCACGTCCATGGCGCCCGTGCGCACACACAGGTTATACGTGAACACCGCGGCGATAATCACCAGGACGATGGGCCACAGAGCCATCAAAAAACCTTCGAGCGAGGCGGTCGCGATCTGCGCTGCCGGCAGGTGCCACCATGCAAAGGCAAGCAAGCACGAAAGGACAAACGATCCGATAGCGGCCTTCCAAGCTGGCCATTTAAAGCACAGCAGCATCACGACCAGCCAAATAATCGGCACAAGAGCCAGTAAGAATGCGGCGACGTCCATAGGTAGAAGCTCCTTGGTACCGCGTGGGCGGCATCGGGGGTGTCACAAAACTTCAACAGGATACCGCACGTTTACCGACAAATTACAGCCGCCCGCCGAAATTATTGAACAATCCGTTCAAAAACACGAGCGAACACCGTCGCGTCTATACTAAAGCGCAGCAATAGAAAGGACTCCGCTTTGAGCATCACGCCCCTCGATAGCATTCGCCGCGCCATCGCCCGCCGCAACGGCGTCTCCAACCCCGCTGCATCGAGAGGCGGCGCCGCGAAGGCCCAGGGCGGCCGCATCGAGAACGGCCTCTTCCCTGCCTCGCACACTGCCGAGGAACTCGCACGCATCCAAGAGCTGAGTCAGCGCAACGCCGGCGGGCCCGATAGCAGCCAAGCCACACGTCGCCGGCGCGAACGCGATCGCAAGCCCGGCCCCGTCCGCCGCATGGTCAACGCTTGGTGGAACCGTCTGCTCGGTGCCGTCTACGGCGGCGGCTTCTCCATGCAGGAAGCGGAATACGAGGAGCACGCCACCCGCCGCGATTACCTTTGGAACGCTCTCGGCACCGCCGTGTGGGGCTTGGCGTTTCCGCTGCTCACCATCGTGTCCACACAGCTCGTGGGCGCCGAAGAAGCCGGCAAGTTCTCCATCGCCTTTGTCACCGGCACGCTTATCATGATCGCATGCAACTACGGCGTGCGCAATTTCCAGGTCTCGGACATCGACGAAAAGACGTCCTTCGCCTCCTACCAGCTCAATCGTTGGATCTGCGGAGCGCTCGCCCTAGGCTGCGGCCTCATGTATAGCAGCGCCCGCGGCTATGACGCGCAGATGGCGACGATCGGCCTGGGCGTCTACCTGTATAAGGTCATCGACGGCGTCGCCGACGTGTACGAAGGCCGCCTGCAGCAGGCCGACAAGCTCTACTTGGCTGGAATGAGTCAAACGCTACGCTCCGTCGGCGTCATCGCGGTCTTCAGCGTGGCGCTGTTCTTCACGCGTAGCATGCCCATCGCGGCCATGGCCATGGGCATCGCCGCGATCGCCTCGCTCGTGCTGGTCACCGCGCCGCTCGCCCTGCTCGAGACCGAAAAATCGCGCCGCGTAAGCCTGCGCGAGGTCGGCCACCTGTTTGTCCAGTGCGCCCCACTCTTTGGCGCGCTATTCCTGTTCAATCTTATCGAGAGCATGCCCAAGTTTGTGATGGAAGGAACACTGGCCTACAAATACCAGTTGTACTTTAATGCCCTGTTTTTTCCAGCTCAGGCTATTCTGTTGAGCATTGGATTTGTCTATAAACCGCAGCTCCTGCGCTTGTCGAGCATTTGGGCTAATCCTCGCAAGCGTCGTCGCTTTGACCTGATTATTGTTGCCGTTATGGCGCTGATCGTGGTCATCACCGGCGTGTGCGCCGCATTTATGGCAGGTCCCGGTATTCCCCTCATGAGCTATATGTACGGCCTCAACTTTGAGCGCTACCGCACATTGGCGCTGCTGATGGTCGTTGCCGGCGGCGTCACCGCGGCCATCGACTTTATCTACGCCATCATCACGGTGCTGCGCCATGCCGGCGACGTCACCAAGATCTACCTGATCTGCTTTGCCGTGAGCGTGGTGCTCCCGGTGATTCTGATCAATCTGCTCGGCCTGATGGGCGCCGTCGTGAGCTACCTAGCCATCATGGCCCTACTGCTGGTACTGTTGATTATCGAGTACGCCCATATCCGCCAACGCATAGAGAGGGACCGGAATCCGTACGGCGCCTAATTGCGGCGATGGGAGAAGCTAATTTGCGGTGGAATCACCCCGGCTGGAGTCTCGTTGCGGACACGCAAAACTAAGTGAGTAGACTTTTACCGAATCCCGGACCACACCGACAAAGCACAAGTCTGTGACCTGCGGTTTTATTGAGGCAAATATGTTGGGTGCTCGGCATTTCCAAAAAAGTCTACTCACTTAGCCAGCGGGCAGCCAAATGATTATTTAATCCCCGTCCCAGAGAAATCAATTAGCGGGCAGAAGGGCAAAAGTAGTCAAAAAAGCCCCGTCCCAAATTAGCTACCCCTTGCACCGATTATTCGCCCGGGTTGATGTTCGCGTAGAACTCCGCCCCGTCGTCCAGGCGCAGGATGCCCACGCGACCGAACTCGGAGCCGGTGGCGGCAGCGCAGTCGATGTCGATGCGATCGGGCACACCGGCGGCATCCTCGCCGCCCAGGCGCACGATCTGCCCGCGGCCCGACTCCTCATCGAGCCCCGCAAGACCACCGACCTCGCAATAACGCCCGAGCGACACCGTTGGCGTGTGACCGCTCACCACGACCGGACCCTTGCCCTCGGCAGAAAGCAGCCCGGTCGGCACATCCCAATAGCCGTGACGAATCCACAGCAGGTCATCGGACGACTGCACTGCGAGCATCTGCTGCAGCAGCTCGCGATCGGCACCCACCGCTCCGACGCCATCGGCACAATCGACACCATGCTCAAGCAAAAACGCGCGCGCCGCCTTCATCTCGATTCCAGCATGTACCAGCAGATACGGGCGCTCCTCGGTCTCGACCACCGCGTAGAGCGGCAGCGCGGCCATCCATCGCACGAGCTCCTCGTATGCCTCAAATTCCATGTCGTTGAGCTGCTCGCGCGTCGTCCAGCCACCGTTGATATCCCAGGTCTCGGCATCGAGCGGATCCTGGCCAATGATGGCATCGAGCATGATCTGCTCGTGATTGCCCTTGAGCACGCGGGCGTTGGGCAGCGAGCGCACGAGCTTAATAACGCCGACCGGATCGGGCCCGCGATCGATCATGTCGCCCAGCACGTACAGCGTGTCGTCGGACGTCAACGAGATCTTAGACAGGGCCTCGTCAAGCGCACGCACATGCCCGTGAGCATCAGATGTCACATAGATCGCCATGGTACGCCTCTCCTTGCATTGCGGCCGAAGCCCGGTGCCGCAACTAAAACTTCAAGTTGAACTTAAACGTTACCCATTGTACTCCGTTGCAATAAAGCTGGAAAGGGTTTCCGAGCAGAGGCAAAGACGGCAGCCGTCTATGACGATATCGCGCACGCCCGCAATCCAACCCCATAAACCCACCATCTTTGGGTACAAATAACCGCAGATAACTGACCGTGCCACGCCAACCACCCAGGAGCGGACACTATCCATGAACCAGATCCTTCTCTTTATCGGCCTCGTCATCATTTTGTGCCTGACCATCAAACCCGTCGGCAAAAAACTCCCCTTCCCCACCCTGCTCATCTTTATCGCACTCGGCATGCTGTTGGGCGTCAACGGCCCGGCGCATATCGACTTTAGCGACTACGCGCTCACCGAAACCGTCTGCAGCACGGCGCTGTTGTTCATCATGTTCTACGGCGGCTTTAACATCAATATCGACCGCGCCAAGCCCGTCGCTGCGCCGGCGGTGCTGCTGAGCACGCTCGGCGTCGTCATCACTGCCGGCATCACCGGCGTGTTCGCCCACTTCGCGCTGGGGTTCGACTGGATCGGCGGCCTGCTGCTGGGATCGGTCGTGGCATCCACCGACGCGGCCAGCGTCTTTAGCGTACTGCGCGAGCACAGCCTGTCGCTGAGGGGCGGCACCGACTCGCTGCTCGAGGTTGAATCGGGCTCCAACGACCCCGTCGCCTACATGCTCACCGCCGTGCTCGCCACACTCGCGGCCGGCGGCGACATCAACATTCCCGCACTGCTGACCAAGCAGATTATCCTGGGCGTGGGCCTGGGCCTTGCCATCGGCTGGGCGGCGGGCCGCCTGATTGAACGCGCACACGCAACGGCCAAGGACGCGCAGACCATCTTTTTGTTCGCCGTGGCCATCGTCGCCTACGCGCTGCCGAGCCACCTGGGCGGCAACGGATTTTTGGCCGTGTACCTGGCCGGCATTGTGCTGGGCGCGAGCGACATCACCGGCAAGGTCGAGATGGCGCACTTCTTTGACACCCTCACCGAGATGGCCGAGATGACGATCTTCTTCTTGCTCGGCCTGCTCGTAACGCCCGCACGCCTGCCGCAGATGCTGCTGACGGGCCTGGCGCTCATGGCGTTTATGCTCTTTGTGAGCCGCCCCATCGCCGTGGGAATGCTGTTGGCGCCCTTTAAGACGAGCCCCCGCCAGGTCGCGCTCGTAAGCTGGGCGGGCTTGCGCGGAGCAGCTTCGGTCGTCTTTAGTCTCTTTGCCGTGGTGGCCGGCGTTCCCGGCGGACACGACCTATTTGACCTGGTGTTTGTGATTGCCGTGTCGAGCATCGTGGTGCAGGGCTCGCTGCTGCCAGCGGTGGCGAAGAAGCTCGATATGATCGATGCGACCGGCGACGTGCGCCGCACCTTTAACGACTACCGCGACGAGGACGGCATGTCGTTTGTAAAGCTCAAGGTGGGCGCTGGACATCCGTTTGCCGGACGCTCGCTCGCGGACATTGGCAGCGCCACAGATATGCTCGTGGTCCTGGTGCTGCGCGACGGGGCGCACCCGGTACTGCCCAACGGTGATACCGTCATCGAGGAAGGCGATCTGCTGGTGATGGCCGCCCCAACGTTTGAAGAGCGTGCCGAGGTTACGCTGCGCGAGGTCACCGTGACGCCCCACGGTCGCCTGGCCGGCCAGCGCCTGCGCGACGTGCCGCAAGGCAAGCATCCGTTTATTGTGGTGATGCTCAAGCGCGACGGCCAAACGATCATTCCCGATGGCAACACCCTCATATACGCCGGCGACGAAGCCGTCATCGCCACTCTGGCGTCGTAGCGGGCAGGAGGTAGCTAATTTGCGACGAAGAGATCAAACGCCTAGAGAACCTCATGCCTTCGCTCGCAGATTCGGATTTGCCTGAGGAGTAAAGCACCCCTCCCCCATGTAACCATCCTATAAATCATAGCGGCGTAGTCGAGTTTTACCGTGATGCGGTCGCGCCTGGCGCTCCACTGTGCTAAAGTATCCCGAACGTTCAAACGACTACGAGGGGGAACTAGAAGATGGCACGTGTGCACAACTTCTCAGCTGGCCCGGCCACGCTGCCTACCAGCGTGCTCGCCGAGATCGCCGACGAGATGATGGACTACCGCGGTTGCGGCATGTCCGTGCTCGAGATGAGCCATCGATCTAGCATGTACCAGCAGATCATCGACGACGCCGAGGCAACCCTGCGCCGCCTGCTGAGCATCCCCGACAACTACCGTGTCCTGTTTTTGCAGGGCGGCGCCACGCTACAGTTTGCGGGCATCCCCATGAACCTCATGCGCCGCGGGCGCGCCGGCTACATCGTGACCGGCAACTTTGCCAACAAGGCATACCAGGAGGCCGCCAAGTACGGCGAGGCCGTGCTGCTCGCGAGCTCCGAAGACACCAACTTCGACCGCATCCCCGACATGGCCGACATCAACGCGCGTATTGCCGCCGAGGCCGCGAGCGACGGGCTCGACTACGTTTACATCTGCCAGAACAACACCATCTTTGGCACCATGTACCACGAGCTGCCCGCTTGCGGCGACGTACCGCTGGTCGCAGATGTCTCGAGCTGCTTTCTGTCGCAGCCGCTCGATGTTGAGCGCTACGGGCTCATCTACGCCGGCGCGCAGAAAAACGCCGGTGCCGCGGGTGTGACCGTGGTCATCGTGCGCGACGACCTCATCGCCGACGGCCCCGCCTTTGCGCAAACGCCGCAGTACATGAACCTTAAGACCCAGGCCGCCAAGGGCTCCATGCTCAACACGCCCAACACCTTTGGCATCTACGTGTGCGGCAAGGTGTTCCACTGGGTCGAGCAAACCGGCGGACTTGCAGCCATGGCCGAGCGAAACTGGGCCAAGGCCAACCTGCTCTACGGCCTGCTCGAGCACAGCGAGCTGTTCCATGGCACCGCGCAGGCCGACAGCCGCTCCATCGCCAACGTCACCTTCCGCACCGGCGATGCCGAACTCGACGCGGCCTTTGTCGCAGGCGCGGCCGAGCACCAGATTCAAAACGTCAAGGGCCATCGTCTGGTAGGCGGCATGCGCGCTAGCGTCTACAACGCCGTAACCATGGAAGACGTGCAGGCACTGGCCTCGTACATGAAGGACTTCGAAACGCAGCGCAGTTTGAGCCCGCGATCTAACTAGCCCGCAACGCGCGGGCCGACCAGCAACTTCAAACCACCTGTTTAAACCAAACCTGCTAAGGAGTTTTTCATGCGCAAGATTAAGACCATCGACGACATTACCAAAGACGGCAAAGTCGAGTTTGGCAAGGGCTACGAATTTGTGAGCACCGCCGAAGAGGCCGACGCCATCCTGATGCGCTCGACTGACCTGCACGGCTACGAGCTGCCCGAGGGCATCCGCGCCATCGCCCGCTGCGGCGCGGGCGTCAACAACATCCCCGTCGAGGAGTACGCCAAGAAGGGCGTCGTCGTCTTTAACTCCCCCGGCGCCAACAGCAACGCCGTCAAGGAGCTCGTCCTGGGCATGCTGGTGCTCTCGAGCCGCGGCGTGGTGCAGTCGATGAGCTGGGTGCGCGACAACGCCGACGATCCCGAGATTCAGGTCGATGCCGAGAAGGCCAAGAAGGCCTTTGTGGGCCGCGAGCTCAAGGGCAAGCGCATCGGCGTCATCGGCCTGGGCAACGTGGGCTCCAAGGTCGCCAACGCCTGCGTCGACCTGGGCATGGACGTTTACGGCTACGACCCGTTCATTTCCGTCGAGCACGCGTGGGTGCTGAGCCGCGAGGTGCAGCGCGTGGGCACGCTCGAGGATCTCTGCCGCGGCTGCGACTACCTCACCGTGCACGTGCCCAGCAAGGCCGACACCATCGGCATGATCAGCACCGAGCAGATTAACCTGCTGGCACCGGACGCCGTGCTCATCAACTACGCGCGCGAAACCATCATTGACGAGGACGCCGTCGACGCCGCCCTGCGCGAGGGCAAGCTCAGCTGGTTTAGCTGCGACTTCGCCACGCCCAAGACGGTCAAGATGCCCAATACGTTTATCACCACGCACTCGGGCGCCGGCACCGGCGAGGCCGAGGCCAACTGCGCCGATATGGCCATCAGCGAGCTCAAGGATTACCTGGAGAACGGCAACATCGCGCACAGCGTCAACTACCCCGCCTGCAGCATGGGCAAGGCGCGCGCCGCGAGCCGCATCGCCTGCCTGCACGCCAACGTGCCCAACATGATCGGCCAGATCACAGCAATCCTGGCCAAGGACAACGCCAACGTGCAGCGTATGACCAACGAGTCCGTCGGCGAGAACGCCTACACCATGTTCGACACCGACGAGCACCTGGACAGCAGCACCATCGAGGCGCTCAAGCAGATTCCGTCGATGTATCGCGTGCGCGTGATCAAGTAGCGTCGGCTGATATGACGGGCAGTTCCCCATGTGGCCTGCCCGTCACTGACATTGAATGCCCGCGGGGGCGCCTTTCGCACGAGAGGCGCCCCCGTTTTTGTGAGCACTCCATTAAATGCACTGAGCCGCTTCTTGGCATACAATCTGTATGTTGACCTAACTATCTGTGAGGTGCCTATGGTTGATACAGATTTTGCTTGGCGGCTTACGCAAGGACTCGTGCGGATCGACAGTTCCGACCCAGGTGCGTATGAGGGCGAGATTGAACGCTATATCAAAGCGTTGGTTGAGGAACGGTTAGCGCAGCTGAGCCATCCGGTACTCGATGCCGTGCAAATTGCAGAGCTCGAAGTACTCCCCGGGCGCCGCAACCTTATGGTCACCGTGCCGGGCCAAAGCGACGAGCCACGGCTCGTCTACATCTGCCACATGGATACCGTTACCTTGGGCGATGGCTGGGACGCGGACATTCCGCCGCTCGGGACGGTTGTGCGTAACGACAAACTCTATGGCCGTGGCGCCTGCGACATGAAGGGCGGTCTGGCCTGTGCCATTGCCGCACTGGTCCATACGCTCGAGCGCGTGGCGGCGGATGGCGCGCTGCCCCGCCGCGGCTTTTCGCTCATCTGCTCGGTCGACGAGGAAGACTTTATGCGAGGCTCCGAGGCAGCCATCGATGCCGGCTGGATCGGTTCGCGCGAATGGGTGCTGGACACCGAGCCCACCGACGGACAGATCCAGGTGGCGCACAAGGGGCGTACGTGGTTCGAGATTGAAATGGCTGGCGTGACGGCGCATGCGAGCCAGCCGTGGAAGGGCGCGGATGCCGTCGCCGCCATGGCCGAGGTCGTGTGTTCGCTCCGTCGCGCGTTTGTGGCGCTGCCCGCGCACGATGAGCTGGGGTCTTCGACCATCACGTTTGGCCAAATCGAGGGCGGATATCGCCCCTATGTCGTGCCCGACCGCGCCAAGGTCTGGGTCGATATGCGCCTGACCCCGCCGACCGATACGGCCGCCGCGACGCGCATGGTAGAGCAGGCCATCGCCGTCGCCGAAGCCGCCGTTCCCGGCTGCCATGGCAGCTACACCGTGACGGGCGACCGCCCCGCCATCGAGCGCGACCCGAACTCTCCCCTTCTAGCAGCGCTCAAGCGTGCCGCCGATGACGTGACGGACGCGGACACGACCGTCGGCTTCTTTACCGGCTACACCGACACTGCCGTCATTGCCGGCAAGACGGGTAACCGTAGCTGCATGAGCTATGGCCCAGGCTCGCTCGCACTCGCCCACAAGCCCAACGAATATGTGCCCCACGCCGATATCGTTCGTTGTCAGCAGGTGCTAATCGCGCTCGCCGATAACGTGCTCTGGGACGCGAGCGGCCAAGTTGGGGCATAATAAGCCGCGAACAAACCGACTCGTGCGTTAGGACCGCCCATGAAAGCACTTCCGTTTCCCTGCATCCGCCCGGCTCAGGACCGCGTGCTCGAGGCGTTGCCCGCAATGGGCAGCATCCTGAGCGGCAACGACGCTCTGCGCGGAGCCATTGCCGATGGCCTGATGCTCAAGGACCCGGGTGCGGCGTATTACGTGTACGAATGCTCGGGCGAGCCGGGACGTGTGACGGGTGTCGTGGCGATCTGCCCGACGAGTGTACTTGCGGGTGGCAAGGGCGATGCCAGCGCTGACGTGGCCGCCGCCGCGCGCGCGATCGCCGAGCTCAAGGTGCAGCCGCGCCCCGTGTCGCTCGCCTACGAGGCCTCGCCCGTCATGGATATCATCCTGGGCGCCGCCAAAGAGGGCGCGTCGCTCTACGCCGTCACCGACCCCGCGGGCATTACGCACCGCGCGTGGGAGGTCAAGCGCGAGGACGCCGTCGGGGCCATCCGCGCTATGCTCGACCAAGCACCGGAGCCGGCACTGGCCGACGACCCCGCCTACGCTGCCGCGCTGACCGGGGCGTCGCAGCTGCTGGCCGATGAGGCCCGTTCCGCCGGAACGTACACCGGCAAGGAGCCGTTCAACTTTACCGTTGCCGTGCTCTTCCCCGCCGCGCAGGTCGCCAGCGGCGCGCCGCGAGTTCCGACGGGTTTGCTCACGCACCAGGTCGCGCGGTTCTAGCAAGACCAGACCGCCCAGCACAAAAATCGGCAGCTCAACAAACAGGAGGCGGAGATGCAGCAGGTACATGCATCTCCGCCCCTTTTGCGTCGAGAAGTTATGCCGGCGACCCGTGCCGCCGCGCTCGCGTTATCCGCGCTGCGGACCTGCAGTAGCCACAAGCGGTTCAAGCCTCAGCTCGCGCGCGTAATCCTCCTGCGTAAAAATCTCAATCAGCTCAAACGTACCGGCCTCGTCGTCAAACACGAAATGCAGCACCGAGCAGTTGCCCGGCACACGATCGCGTTCGTCGGCCGCCGCGCCCTTCACGTGGTCCATGAACTCCTTGATGGCAGAGCCATGGCTTACCGCGAGCACGCACGTATGGTCCGGACGCTGCATAAGCTCGGTCAACGTCGCCACCATGCGCTCGCGCACCTGCATCTGGCCCTCGCCGCCAAACTGGCGATAGAAGTCGCGCCACGGGCGCTCGGGCATAAGCATCACGCGCTCGGCCTCAAAGTCGCCAAAGAACCACTCGCGCAGACCGTCCAGGCGCTCGTACGCCAAGCCCGGCCACAAGTTGGCGATAGTCTGCTCGGTGCGATGAAGCGTGGAGGTGTAGGCATGATCGGGCTCAATGCCACGCGCACGTATAAACATGCCGGCGCGCGCCGCCTGGTCGCAACCCAACTGCGTAAGCGGCGAGTCACTCCACCCCTGAATGATACGCTTAAGGTTGAATATCGTCTGTCCATGACGGACCAGATACAGATCTTTATTCATAGGGGTCCTTTCGTTCGTTACCAACCCAAGAGCGAAAACGCCCCGTCGCAATAGCCAAAATGAAGCACGGCACCGTTGTCGGGTAGCTCCCCCTCGCCAGTCACATACTCAAGAAACTCCTGGCAGGCTGAGCCGTGGGAAACCGCCAGCACGCAGTCGTGCTGCGGCCTGGCCATGATGCGGGACAGCGCCGCGACCATGCGCGACTGAAGCTGCACTTCCGACTCGCCGCCAAAGGCCACCGGATAATCGCCCCAGGGCTGCGGCGGCATCTCGCGATTTGATGTGCACTCCAGCGAGCCAAAATGCCACTCACGCAGGTCATCGACCAGCTCAATGGAACGGCCCTCGCCAACGATAAGCTCGGCCGTATGCCGCGCCCGGCCCAACGGCGAGGAATACACATGATCAAAGGCCACGCCACGCGCCGCAAACGCCGTACGCGCCGTCAGCGCCTGCTCGCGCCCGCGCGCCGTAAGCGGCGAATCGTGCCAGCCCTGCAAAATGCTCTGCACATTGAGCTCAGTCTGCCCATGCCGCACCAAATACAGATCTGCCACACACCCTCCCCTCGTACCACCACAAAGGGGACAGGAGCCTTTGTGGTGATTTTGCCGCCGGATTGCACCGCAACGACGCACAACTACAGCAGCACGTCGGCAAGCGGACGCTTGGGTACGTGGTGCACCCGCGCCTCGTCGCGCCAATAATTGATGGAGCCGTCGGGGTTGGAATCGATCGCATCGATCACCTGTGTCTCGGCCGGAACGCCAAACGCCATGATCAGCTTGAGCTCATACTTGTCGTTATCGAGCCCCATGGCATCGATCGCGTGGGGCGTAAAGGCCTTGAACATGCAGGCTGCCACCTCGGGCGTGGCGCTGCGGGCGGCGAGCATCATCGTCTGCGCGGCAATGCCCGTGTCGACCTCGGTAATGGGAGCGGCGGGCTTGCCCGGAACGGCGCGCTCAGCAAGAATCGCGATGTAGCCGGTCGGGCGCTCGCCCTCATCGGGACCCGGCCAATCCTTGAGCGCACCGGCCCATGCAAGCTCGTCAAATACACGCGCGCAGTCCTCTGCACCGCTTACCACATGAAAACGCAGACGCTGAGCATTGGCACCACAGGGAGCCAGGTGCGCAAGTTCCGCCAGCTCGAGCAAAAACTCGCGCGGCACGCGCATGGACTCGTCAAAGCGACGGCACGTGCGGGCGCAGCGAACCAACGCATCAAACGCGTCCAAGCCGAGCTTTTCGCAACCCTGCTTTGCCATCGACTCCGCGCTAGACGGCGCCGCGGGAACTGTTTCGTTCATAGGGACCCCCAATTTCGGGCAATTGTTCTTAGGAAAATCTAACCTAAAACGTAGGCAATAACGAACAGGGCTGCAATGTTCTACACCTGTTGAATAGAAAATCGCGACGTGGGGAACAACGGAAACAATTCGGGGCCTTTGGGTTACGTTTCACCCTCCCCGACCCATACGTCAGCGCCTTTAGGCGATACTGGTCGTAACGATCAAGGCTTACGCCGCACGGAAAGGAGACATTATGGGCATCTTTAAGAATGATGACCAAAAATCGAGCCAGTTTGGATTTGACGAGAAAAGCATGGCAGGCAAGGCCGTCAAGGCCGTGCGCTGGATTTACGCCATCACGGGCGTCTTGGCGCTCGTCGCCGGCATCGCACTGCTGTTTGCGCCCGCCAAGTCCCTCGTCTTCTTAACGACCGTCTTGGGCTTCTACTTTGTGATCACGGCCGCGATCAGGCTGTTTACCGCTGTTTTCGAGCCACTGCTGCCCACCGGCTGGCGCGTGACGAGCATCATCTCCAACCTACTCATTATCTTGGGCGGCGTCATAATCCTGCGCAACCAGGCCTTCTCGACCGCGACGCTCACCACGATGGTGGTTATCGTGGCCGGCTTTGGCTGGATCGTCGAAGGTGTCATGTCCATTCTGGAGTCCGAGCTTTCGTCCAACCGTGCCCTCGCCATCCTGAGCGGCGCGCTCTCCATCATCGCCGGCATGTTCGTGTTTATCTATCCGCTGTGGTCGGCCAAGATGCTCGTCATCTTTAGCGGCGCCGCACTGCTGGTGTTTGGCGTAACGCTGATTGTTCGCGCTATTCAATTTGGCAAACTGGTGCACTAGATGCCGCGAACGCTCTTTATTGATGCAGACGCCTGCCCGGTCACGCGCGAGTCGATTGACTGCGCGCGGCGGGCGGGCGTCGCCGTCGTTATCGCCGGCAACAGCACACAGAACCTGGAACGCCACATTCGCCGCGACGATCCGCGCGACGTCGAGCATGCGCGACGCGGATTTTGGGTCACGACGCTCGATGTGAGCGTGGGCGCCGACAGCGCCGACTTTGCCATTGTCGAACGCCTGCAGGCGGGCGACGTAGTCGTGACGCAGGACATTGGCTTGGCGAGCATGGTGCTCGGGCGCGATGCCGCCGCCATCGGCGTGCGCGGGCGCGTCTACGATAAGGCGACCATCGACATGCAACTGTTTATTCGCCACGAGGAAAAGAAGGTGCGCCGCGCCGGCGGTCGCACTCGCGGTCCGGCGGCATTTACCAGCGAAGACCGGGCCCGCTTTAAGCGCAACCTCACCGAGCTGCTGCGCTAACCAAGGTAGATTTTCGGGACATGCCCGGAAATCTACCTTTTTGTTTTGGCAGCGGAAATGCCCTGGTCACAGGGGTAGATCGTAAGACATGTCCCAATAATCTACTTAAAGGCCAACGGCGGAGAGGATGAGGCCCCAGCCGGCACCGATGACGTACATCATGATCAGGAACAGGACGTTTTCGCGGGCGCTGCGGTTGGTGCGGAACAGCACCAGGTAGCCCACACCGGCAGAGATGAGCGTGCCGGCGAGCATCGGGGCCAGCTGCAGCGCGCCTTCCAGGTACAGTTGCGTGATGACGACGCTGGCCGAGCAGTTGGGGATCAGGCCGACAAGCGCCGAACCCAGGACGGCGAGCGTCTCGTTGCCACGCAGGAACTGCTCGATCGCGGACTCGCCGAAGGTCTCGAGCACGGCGACCAGAATCAGCGTCACCAGAAAAATGAATACCGATACCTGCACGGTGTGCGAGATGGCGCTGCGAATAATCGACAGGAGGGGCGCGCTCTCGTGAGAGTGGGAGTGACCGTGGCCATCATGGTGTTCATGCTCGCCCCCATGACCGTGATCGTGTCCATGTCCGTGTTCGTACTCGTCCTCGTCTTCATCGCAACCGCAATGGTCGCGCTCGCACAGCTCATGGATGTGATCGGCGCTCACGCCCGCCTCGGCCACTTCATCAATGATGTCGCCCCCGGTATGGTCGTCGTGCGCGCAGTTCACATGAGCCGGATTGGAAGCGGTCCCCAGCACGGTACGGCGAATCGCCGCATGCGCGCGAGCGTTACGACGAAGGCCGCGGATAGCCGCGTCCACGATAAAGCCCGTGACCAGCGCGATCAGTGCCTTCGAAGCCAAAAGCATCGCCATGGTCTGCACGGGAACCTGCTCGGCAAGTAGCAGCGGCAGCATCTCGTCGGAGGTCGAAAGGAACACCGCCACCAACGTGCCCAAGGTCACGACGCGACCGGCGTACAGCGTTGCCGCCATGGCCGAAAAGCCGCACTGCGGCACCATACCCAGCAACGAGCCAACCACGGGACCCGCGGCGCCGGCGCGCTTGATGGCCCCGTTAACGCGGTCGCCCGCGACGTGCTCCAAGGTCTCGAGGGCCAGATACGTCACCAACAAAAACGGCACAAGCGAGAGCGTGTCCTTGCCGGCGTCGAGCAGAATATCAATCAGCAAATCCATGACGGATGGAACCTTTCGTGTCTTTCGGCAGCATTGTAAAAGTCCTAGCGGTCAACTAGGGTATTGTAGTTGTCCTAGGCGCGATGCCAATAGTTGCCCATGGTAAACTATCATCTCGCCACATCTCAATGAACCCGAGCCGCGCGCTGCGGCCCGTCCAAGGAGCAGTTATATGAACGTTTCACAAGCACTCGAATACGAGCGCCAGCCGTTTATTCCCATGTTTATCTATGGCGATCACGGCGCCATGGAGTCCGAGCGCCAGAAGGGCGAGGAGGCCCTTAAGGTGCTCGAAACCGAGTACTTTACCGCCGAGGGCGACCCCAGCTTCGACTTTGCCACCGTGCGCGACCTGGCTGACCGCAACCGCGACCTGTGCGACCAGATTGGCGAGGCGCGCCTGCGCAACGTGACGCCCGCGACGCTTTCGCGCGGCCTGTCCGATGCCGACACCTGCGCCGCCATCGGTAAGATGCAAAAGCGCACCGCCGCGTCGGTCATGCGCGAGATCCGCGGCGACCGCGACGCGCTCGGCGTGGCCTACGCCCGCAAGCCCATCCAGGGCACCGTGCTCGGTATCGACATCGAGACCACCGGCCGTGCACCCGAGCGCGGCTATATCATCAACGTGGGCTGGGAAATCATGGACCTCACCAGCGACGCCGTGCCGCATGACGCCGAGGCACACTACTGCGGCCTGCCCGATATCTACCGCGACGAGGATGTGCCGCTGTCGAATATCCACCACATCACCTGGGACGACATCGACGGCAAAACGCCCTTCCGCGAGAACAAGGAATTGCAGAAGCAGCTGCTCAAGCTTATGAAGAAGTACCCGTACATGGCGCATAACGCCGCGTTCGAGGACAGCTGGTTCAAAATTCATCTGGACGGTTACGCCGAGGCACGCCGCGCCGGCAAGATCATCGTCATCGACTCGCGCCAGATCTGCCGCAGCCTGGACGCCGACGTGCGCTCGCTCCCCCGCGAGTCCGCGCCCGCCGCGCTCGAGAACTGGGCGCGCCGCCGTGGCACCCTCGCCGCCGATGCCAACGAGCAGCATCTGGGTCTGGACGACACCGACCTCATGCTCCGCACCGTCCAAGCCGAGTTCAACCTCAAGAACCTGTTTGCCAAGTAGAAACGTCTACGACAAACTCCGGCGTAGATCACGAGCGGCCTCGCAGCGGAAAACCCCGCAGCGGGGCCGTCCTACATTCCACAGATAGATCTGCCATCACAAATTCTGAACCCTCATTTTGAACGATTTTGGCCAATTCCCGACACGTAATTCGTTGTCGAATGGTGATGCATCACAATCAAATGTGCAGCAATTGAGTAGTTATATGCTATAGCTAAGCTGCGAAAACTTATATTTAGGGCATACCAACTCATAATTGCGTCAAGCTTTTGGACAGCATTTGGTTAGACCTCTAAAACGACTTTTTCACTCAGCGCCATCAACACGGCATTAGCTGACACGATATATACCATGAGTATCGTATTGTCACATACCACTGCAAAAGCGGTCTACCAGGCCGTGCATTCGGTGTCTGCGAAAGGCATCGAGTCCTGTAACCCTGCCGCGATTTACGGATCATGTCCCACCGGAACGCTCCTTGACGCAGCCGCAGAATGGCTCACCAAACATGATGTTTCCCTCGGCGCAAATGATTCCCTCGAGGTGATGGTGTTTGATCGCAGGAATGCGCGCTATGCAATGAACTGTCAATGCCACGTTTCGTCAAAACGATTCTCGAACTCACGCTTTATAGAGCTTGAAGATGGCATCTTCATTGTTGGCGTTGAGCTTTGCGCACTTCAAGCCGCCACCTATCTCCCTTTTCGCGAACTGGTGGAGTACTACTTTGAATTGTGCAGCGCTTACTCCCTTGGAACCGGCTCTTCCACCTCTTATAACGAGCGTTTCGCGCTCACCTCGACCGAGAGGTTAAAGCAGTTCTTTAATTCCATTACCAGATGCGACGGTTTGGCCCTTGCCCGAAAGGCGATCCAATGTGTACGCGACGGATGCCGGTCTCCCATGGAAACGGCATTTGTCATGATGCTAACGCTGCCCAAAAGCGAAGGAGGGCTTGGTATTAAGGGAATTGAGACCGATTACGAGGTGCAGGTCACCGCCGCCGCAAAGAATCTCACGAGACGCAAAAAGTTCTTTATGGATGCGTATCTAAAGAAATCTCGCACAGACATTGAATACAACGGTTTTTATCATGACGCGGAAGAAGACCGCGCCATCGATGAGGAACGCAAGAATGCGCTTGCGTCCATGGGATACGGAATCATCACCGTCAGCCGTTATTCCTTTATGCATGCCAGCTCTTTCGTTAGGGTCATGGAAGCAATCCAGCGGAAAGAGGGCGTACGCCCCTCGCGTCTACCAAAAGACTTTCAAATCATGCAAGAGGACCTGAGACAGTTTGTGCTCAGAAGGTTTATAGAAGAGAAAAGGCGAATTCAGAAGCAGCTTCGCCAGGATTCCGAAGAGCGCCAACGAATCGACCTCGAAAAAGCAACACTCGAAGGCATCACGCTGGATGACCCGACAATTAATGAAGTTACAGCAATCGATGACATGCAGACAGTCGAATCCGACAGCCCATCATTTGCCCAAACAAGCAGCCTCGCGCCCGAGGGCAGGATCTTCGGGGCCGGAAGCTAGACCGGCTAACAAGGTGGGTACCCTAGCGATGTGCAAAATTGCGAGTATTCAGCAGGGTCGGCCCTCCAGCACCCACAAGTTAATCCAAATGAGAAACAAAGACGCTATCGAACGGGAACGTTAGGCAACACTTGAGGAAGATCTTATCTGTTTACCGCCCTTGGATAACTCTTGAGCGGCTTTATTTGGCCCGAAATAGATAAACAGACCCCCTATAGTTGCAGAATACTCCAATTTTTGCACGGCGCGGGGGCACCCACCTCGGCATCGACTATCAAAACCGCTCAATCCGGAATCTCGTCCACTATTCCCCATCATTTTGTGCGATGAATTACTTAAACGTTATTGACATATGAACATACGCTCATATAATCGGAAGTAAGTTATTTGAGCGTATGTTCATATGAAAGGATATTGCAATGAGCATCCGCGTTGATGAAACGAAACCCGACACCGAGGCCACCGAGCCAGTAATCCCCACCACCTGCTCGCCCGAGGACCTTCCCGACGAGGAGCTTCTCTACGACCTCGCCGACCTGTTCAAGGTCTTCAGCGACACCACGCGTATCAAGATCCTTTACGCCCTCATGGGCCGCGAGCTCTGCGTGGCAGACATCGCCGAAGCGACCGAAACCTCGCAGTCCGCGGTGTCGCACCAGCTGCGCACACTCAAGCAGTCGCACCTGGTTAAATTCCGGCGCGACGGGCGCAATATCCTCTACTCGCTCGCCGACGACCACGTCTACACCATGCTCAACCAGGGCATGAGCCATATCTGCGAATAGCAACCAACCACGGTACCAGCGCGGCCTGCACCCAAGCCGCAAAAACGGGAAAGGAACCCACCATGAAAAAGCAGTACAAGCTCGATGAGATCGATTGCGCCAACTGTGCGCGCGAGCTTCAGGACGAGTTGGCCAAGCTCGAGGGCGTCAAATCCGTTTCGGTCAACTTTATGACCCAGAAGTTGACGCTCGAGGCCGATGACGCCGAGTTCGACGAGGTCCTCGACCGCGTTGTGGAGTTCACCGCCGACGCCGAGCCGGACTGCGAGATCATTCTCTAGCCAAGGTTTACGCCAACCTGCAAGGCCGCGCTTGCTGCGGCCTTTGCTCGCGAAATTATATGAGCGAATGTTCATACATTCAAATGGGAGGATACGAGTCATGGCCACCGCCGACCCCAAAAAGAAAAAGAAGAAGCGCAAGAAAAAAGAATCACTCGAGCATAAGCGCAACCGCATCCTGGTAGCGCTGGGCATTTTTGCCGTGGTGTACGCCCTCGATGAGCTCGGCACCCTCACTGCCGCATTCGGCACCCCGGGCGACATCTACGCCAGCTTTGTGCTGTTCCTCGTGCCGTTTTTGATTGCCGGCTACGACGTACTGCAAAAGGCATTCAATAACATCCGCCGCGGCAAGGCCTTCGACGAGAGCTTCCTCATGGCCGTCGCGACCATCGGCGCGTTTGCCATGGTGCTCTTCCCCGATACCGACCCGCACATGGCCGAAGGCGCCGCCGTCATGCTGTTCTACCAGGTCGGCGAGCTGTTTCAGGCGTACGCCGTGGGCAAGAGCCGCAAGTCGATCAGCGCCATGATGGACATCGCGCCCGACTACGCTAACGTCGAGCAGCCCGACGGCACACTCGAGCAGGTCTTCCCCGATGACATCGCCGTCGGCACCGTGATCGTGGTCAAGCCCGGTGAGCGCGTGCCTATCGACGGCGTCATCGTCGAGGGCGAAACCCAGCTCGACACCGCCGCTCTCACGGGCGAGTCAATCCCCCGCCCCGCCAAGTCCGGCGACGACATCATCAGCGGCTGCATCAACATGACGGGCCTCATCCACGTGCGCACCACCAAGCCCTTTGGCGAGTCCACCGTCGCACGCGTCCTGGAGCTCGTGGAAAATGCCAGCGAAAAGAAGGCGCGCACCGAGAACTTTATCACGCGCTTCGCCCGCGTCTACACGCCCGCCGTCACCGGCGCTGCCGCGGTACTCGCGCTCGGCGGCGGCTTGGTCACCGGCGCCTGGTCCGACTGGATCCTGCGCGGCCTGACCTTCCTGGTCGTCAGCTGCCCGTGCGCGCTCGTGATTAGCGTCCCGCTCAGCTTCTTTGGCGGTATTGGCGGCGCATCCAAGCTGGGCGTCCTCATCAAGGGTTCTAACTACCTCGAGACGCTCGCCGATGTGGACACCGTCGTCTTTGACAAGACCGGCACGCTCACCAACGGCACGTTCTCGGTGGTCGCGGTGCACCCCGAGGCTGGCTATACCGAGCAGTCGTTGCTCGAGGTCGCAGCCCTTGCGGAGTCGTTCTCCGATCACCCCATCGCGCAGTCCGTGCGTGTCGCCTACCAGGGCGAGGTCGACCCCAAGCGCGTAAGCGACTCCACCAACGACGCGGGCCATGGCGTGACGGCAACCATCGACGGCAAGCACGTCGTCGTTGGCAACGCAAAGATGCTCGCCGCGGCCGGAGTCGAAGCGCCCGATTGCGAGGTCGTCGGAACAATTCTGCATGCGCTCGTTGACGGCGTGTACGCCGGCCACATCGTGATTGCAGACACCGTCAAGGCCGATGCTGAGCAAACGATTCGCGACCTACACGCCGCCGGCGTCAAGCGCACCGTCATGCTCACGGGCGACCGCGAGGAGGTTGCGGCGTCTGTGACCAAGCAACTCAGTCTCGACGAGTTCCACGCGCAGCTGCTGCCGGGCGATAAGGTCGAGCGTGTTGAGGCGTTGCTCGCAGCAGAATCGGGCAAGGGCAAGCTCGCTTTTGTCGGCGACGGTATCAACGACGCACCCGTGCTTACCCGCGCAGACGTTGGCATCGCCATGGGCGCTATGGGCTCGGACGCCGCAATTGAGGCGGCGGACGTCGTGCTCATGGATGACAAGCCGTCCAACATCTCCCGCGCGATCCGCGTGGCGCGCAAGACCATGTCGATTGTTTGGCAGAACATCATCTTTGCGCTGGGCATTAAGTTGCTGATTCTGGTGCTTGCGGCACTGGGCATCGCCAACATGTGGCTTGCCGTGTTCGGCGATGTGGGTGTGGCGATCATCGCCATCCTGAACGCCATGCGCGCGATGGGTGTCAAGAACCTGTAGCGTTCGTGGGCTGTCCGGCCGGGACCGGGCTTGGTTTTGAAAACGTCCTCGCGCATGAGGCCCGTCTTTCCTGCTCCTGCGGAGCAACGGAAAGGCGGGCCTCGCGCTGCGGAGTGTTTTCAAAACCAAGCCCGGTCCCGGCCTGCGATGACGTTGCTGGCGGTTCTTGGGCATCGCTTGCTGGCGGGGTTCCTTGTCTGAGTTGAACTTAGTTGGCGGGGCTACTGGTCCCGGTCGCTGTCCCGGCCCAACATCGACCTTAGCTTCTCAAAGCTCTCCTCGCTCAGGCAGTGCTCCATGTGGCAGCCCTCTTGCGACGCGACCTCAGTCGAAACACCCGCATCCTCCAGCAGCCCCACGAAAAAGCAATGACGCTCCCACATTTGACGAGCAACCTCCAGACCACGCTCCGTCAGATGAACATCTCGCTTGCCCATTTCGACGTAGCCGTTGTTCTCCAACGTCGCCATAGCTTTTGAAACGCTTGCCTTAGTTACGCCAAGGTACTCCGCAACGTCGATCGAGCGCACGATGCCCTGACGTTGCGACAGAACGTAGATCGATTCGAGATAGTCTTCTCCGGATTCACGTAGGGCCATGGGCCGCCTTTCGCGATGATTGCTAGTTAGCCTTTGGATACTTTCCACGGCTAACTTTACCGCAAAAGTTGCCCATGTCTTACTACTTTGTCTAAAAGTTAGCCGTGTTTCACAAAACGTGCGGGACGAAAACAAAATGGGGACGCCCCGCAAGGAGTGTCCCCCAGCTGCCGGCAGAAAAGGAGCATCCCTAAGTGCCGAGCCGCAGTTATAACAGTCCAAAGTGCTTCGCGGCGTTGTAGATGCCATCGTCGTCCACGGCGGTCGTCACATAGGTCGCTGCAGCTTTCACCGTGTCCTGCGCGTTGCCCATGGCCACACTTGTGCCCACGGCGGCAAACATCGACAGGTCGTTCTCGCCGTCGCCAAAGGCAATCGCCTCGCTCGCGTCGATACCAAGCCGCTCGAGCGTCGCCGCCACGCCCAGGTCCTTGCCGCCGTTAGCGGGAATAATGTCGCAGAACAGGTCGCACCAGCGCGTGGTGAGCGAATGCGACACCGCATCGGTCACGGTATGCTCGTCGGCCGGGTCCACAAAGGCGCAAAACTGGTAGACCGGTGCGTCAAACGCGTGCTCAAACGGCTCCTCGTGGTAGACGATTCCCGCGTTGCTGCCGGCCGTCACCACGCGCTCGGACAGACGGTTCACAAACGAGTTCTCGCCCTGCATGCACAGCGAGTCGTAGCACCCCTGCGCCACCTGGTCCACAATCACCGCGACGTCGTCCGGATCGATCGGGCAGCTGCGATAAACGCCCTTGGCATCAAAACAGTGCTGGCCCGAAAGCGTAATGTACGCATCCCATCCCAAGTCGAGCAGCCAATCGGGCATCTGGTAGGTCGGACGGCCCGTGGCGATCACGCACGCGATCCCCTGCTCGTGAAAGCCGTCGAGCACCTGCTGCGCCGACGCCGGAATCCGGTGGGTCTTAAAGCTCAGCAGCGTGCCGTCGATATCGAAAAACGCGGCTTTGATCATCCTCGTCTACTCCTCGCCCTCGAGCTTTTCGCTCGCCTCGAGCCACGCCGTCTCCAGCTCGTCCATGGTGGCGTGAGCCTCGTCGATCTTTGCCTGCTGCTCGCCGAGCGCCGTGTAGTTTGTGGGATCGACCTGGGCCATCGCGGCCTCGGCCTCCTCCACGCGGGCGCGCTGCGTCTCCATCTTGCGCTCGAGCGAGCTCACCTCGCGGCGGAGCTTCTGACGCTCGGCGTTGGACAGGCCGTTGGACTGACCGCTCGACTTGGGCTTTTCGGCCGCAGCTGCCGCGGCACCGGTGTCGAACGCGCCGGTCTTGGCACTCGGTGCGCCCACGGGCTCGCCCTCGGCGGTAGCGTTGCACAGGCGCAGGTACTGGTCCACGCCGCCGGGCATATGCGTCAGGTGGCCGTCGAGCAGCGCCCACTGCTGGTCGGTCACGCGCTCCATCAAGAAGCGGTCGTGCGTCACCAGAATCAGCGTGCCGGGCCAGCCGTCGAGCAGGTCCTCGACAATCGCCAGCATGTCGGTATCCAGGTCGTTACCGGGCTCGTCCAGGATAAGCACGTTGGGTTCGTCCAGGATCGTCAGCAGCAGCGACAGGCGACGGCGCTGGCCGCCCGAAAGATCGCCAATACGGCTCCAGAGCTGCTGCGTCGTAAAGCCCAGACGCTCGCAGAGCTTCTCGGGCGAAGTCTCCTTGCCGTCGATGACGTAGTACTTCTTATAGTTGCTGAGCACCTCGCGGATCGTGTCGTCCATGTAGGGCTCGAGCTCCTCGAGCTGCTGCGACAGCACGCCAAAGCGCACCGTCTGGCCGATCTTTACACGGCCGCGCAGGGGCGCGATCTTGCCCTGAATCACGTCGAGCAGCGTCGACTTGCCGGCACCGTTCTCGCCCAAAAGACCATAGCGGTCGCCCGCTCCGATGAGCCAGGTCACGTCGGAGAGCACCTGCTTGGGCGCGCCGTCGGTATCGGCATAGCCGGCGTCCACGTCGACCACATCGATAACCTGCTTGCCCAGGCGGCTCACCGCCAGGCGCTTGAGCTCCAGCTCGTCACGCACGGGCGGCACGTCGGCGATCAGCTCGCGAGCAGCCTCAACGCGAAACTTGGGCTTGGTGGAACGCGCCTGGGCGCCGCGGCTCAGCCACGCGAGCTCCTTGCGTGCCATGTTGCGACGGCGCTCCTCGGTGACGGCGGCCATGCGGTCGCGCTCTACGCGCTGAAGGATATATGCGGAGTAGCCGCCCTCGAAGGGATCGACCTGGCCGTCGTGGACCTCCCACATGCTGGTGCAGACCTCGTCCAAGAACCAGCGGTCGTGCGTGACCACGAGCATGGCGCCCTGACCGCGCTGCCAGCGGGCCTTTAAGTGACGCGCGAGCCAGTTGATGGTGCGCATGTCCAGGTGATTGGTGGGCTCGTCGAGCATGAGCACGTCATAGTCGTCGATCAGCAGGCGCGCGAGGTCCACGCGACGGCGCTGGCCGCCCGAAAGCTCGCCCACCGTGCCCTCCCAGGGCACATCGCTAATAAGGCCAGCCAGAATCTGGCGCGTACGCGGACTCGACGCCCACTCATACTCGGGCGTGTCGCCCACGACGGCATGATGCACGGTGTCGGTATCGACCAAGTTGTCCTTTTGGCCGAGCAGACCGATCGTGGTGCCGCGACGGTGCGTCACGCGCCCGTCATCGGGCTCCAGCGTGCCGGCGAGCACGCTCAGCAGCGTCGACTTGCCGTCGCCGTTTTTGCCGACAATACCAATGCGGTCGCCCTCGCCCACGCCGAGCGTCACGCTATCGAAAATATGCTTGGTGGGAAACTCTAGGCTGACGGAATCGCATCCCAAAAGAATCGCCATATGCCCTGCTCCTTCGTAGAAATTCAACGTTGTCCATGATAGCAGCGAGCCCCACCCCAAACCACCACGAAGGCGCCTGTCCCCTTTGTGGCGGTCGTTTCGGTCGCAGAGCAAAAAGGCGGGCCATCTCCCACAAGAGATGACCCGCCTCTCCAATCAGTCCCGCGGCAACCGTGGCCGCCGCGGGCCTCAAGCATGTCCCGGACTAGGAGAACATGCCGGTGAGGTAATCATTCAGCCGCTTGTCCTTGGGCCGTTGGAAAATCTCGTCAGTCTCGTCGTATTCGACCATATCGCCCATGTAGAAGAACGCCGTGCGGTTGGACACACGCGATGCCTGCTCCATGTTGTGCGTCACGATGACGATGGCGCGCTCGGCCACAATCGACGACATGAGGTCCTCGATCGCCAGCGTCGAGATGGGATCGAGCGCCGAGCAGGGCTCGTCGAACAGAATCACGTCGGGGTTGAGCGCCAGCGTGCGCGCGATGCACAGGCGCTGCTGCTGACCACCCGAAAGCGCATAGGCGCTCTTGTCGAGCTTGTCCTTGACCTCGTCCCACAGCGCCGCGCCGCGCAGACTCTCCTCGACCATGCGGTCGAGCTCGTCGCGGTCAGTGATACCGTGGCGCTTGGGCGCAAACGTGATGTTGTCGCGAATGGACTTGCGAAAAGGGTTGGGCTGCTGAAACACCATGCCAATGGAGCGGCGCAGCTCGTAGGTGTTTTCGGTCTTGGTGTTCACGTTGCGCCCGCGGTAGTTGATCTCGCCTTCCACGCGGCAGCCGCGAATCTCGCGATTCATGAGGTTGAGGCTACGCAAGAAGGTCGACTTACCGCAGCCCGAAGGCCCAATGAGCGCCGTGATCTCGCCCTTGTGGAAGTCGAGCGACGTATTGTGCAGCGCATGGTGGTCGCCATAGTACACGTTGACGTCCTTGGTGGAGAGCACGACCTCGTCGCTCACGGCCTTGCCGCTCACGCGCACGCGCTTCTCGTTCTCCCCCACGCTCGACAGGAAGTCCTGGGTCTCGGACGATGCCGCTTCGGTTGCGGGCGTTACATTCATCTCGCTCATTCGGCCGTCATCTTCCTTGCCAGTTGCTTGCCCACAATGCGGGCGATTACGTTAAACAGCAGCACGCAAATCATCAGCAGCGCCGCGGTGCCCCAAACAATCTGCTGGGCCTCGGGGCCGCCTTCGCCATAGATCTTGTAGATGTGCACGGCGAGCGACTCGCCAGGGCGGAACACGTTCCAGGCGCAGGTGGGGCTCGACAGGTTAAAGCTCAAGAAGTTCAGGCGAACCGGCGAGCTCATGCCCGAGGTAAAGAGCAGTGCCGCGGCCTCGCCAAACACACGGCCGGCCGAAAGCACGATGCCGGTCACGATGGCGGGCATGGCCTCGGGGATTAGGATATGCAGCGTGGCCTCCCAACGGGTGAGGCCCATGGCCAGGCACGCATCGCGCTGGGCCTGCGGTACGTCCTCGAGCGCCTGCTGAATCACGCGTACCAGGATGGGGATATTGAACATGGTGAGCGCGACGGCGCCGGAGATGATGGAGTACTTCCAGCCCAGCTGCACCGAGAACACCAGAAAGCCGAACATGCCGACGACGATCGAAGGCAGCGAGGACAGCGTCTCGATGGCGGTGGAAGCGATGTCGCGGATAGGGCCGTTCGGCGCGTACTCAACCAGGAAGACCGCTCCGCCCAGGCTGATGGGTACCGAGATGACCAGAGTGATCAGCAACAGATAGAACGAGTCGAACAGCTGGTAGAGCACGCCGCCCTGGGTTCCGTTGGCGCGCGCGGGCTGCGTGAGAAATCCCGGCTGGAACAGCGTCGAGATGCCCTCGAACAGGATATAGGCCACCATGGAGACGACGATGAGCATGACGATGGCAACGATCGCCGTCAGCACGCCCGTGGCAATGCGGTCCTGCTTTTGGACACGCCCGAGTCTCGCCTCGTCGATATGGATGCGCGTGCTAGCCACGAGCCTTCGCCCCCTTGCGGCCAATGAGATGGATGATCAGGATGAAGATGAGGCTCATGCCCATCAACAGCAGGCCGAGCGCCCACAGAACATCGTCCTGGGCCGAACCCTCGGCATAGACCGCCATGGACGTGGTGAGCGTGGTGGTGATGGTCGAGGCCGGCGACAGCAGCGACGTCGGCATGGCCTCGATGCCGCCGATAACCATGCGTACGGCGAGCGTTTCGCCAAAGGCGCGGGTCATGCCAAGGATGACCGCGGTCATGAGCGACGGCATTGCGGACTTGAGCACCACGTGCCAGATGGTCTGCCAGCGGGTGTAGCCCAGCGCGAGCGAGCCCTGACGGTAGCTATCGGGCACGGCACGCAGGCCATCGACCGAAAGCGTGGTCATGGTCGGCAGGATCATGACGGCCAGCACGATGGCGCCGGGCAAGATGCCCAGACCCGTGCTCACGTGGAAAACGCTCTTCATAAGGCCGACGACCACGTGAAAGCCAATCAGTCCAAAGACGACCGAGGGAATGCCGGTCAAAAGCTCAATAAGCGGCTGAAAGACCTTGGAACCAAATTTGGGTTGGATCTCGACCGCAAAGATGGCGGAGCCGATGGCGATGGGCAGCGCGATGAGCGTGGAGAGCACCATGACCGCAAACGAGGTGACAATCAGGGGCAGGGCGCCGGTGTAAGGCAGACCGTTTTCGGCTGTGTTAGCCAGGTCCCACTTGGTACCAGTGAAGAACTCGACGACCGAAACGCCATCCTTAACAAAAGCCGAGAGGCCCTTTTGGGCGACCATGAAGATAAGCGCGGCAACAACAAGCGTCACGAGCGCTACGCACGCGCCCGTGACGCCCAGGCCCACGTTCTCAAGGTCGCGCTTTGGCAGCTGTTTTGCCATTGCAAACCTTTCCGGGGGCGATTACCTATTTAGCGGAGACCTTACCGCTGGCGTCCTTGACGACCTTCATGGCAGAGACGGGGATGAAGCCCTGCTCCTCGACAAGCTTGCCCTGGACGTCGTCGGAAAGCATAAAGTCCAGGAAGGCCTTGGTGGCCTCGTCTGCGTCCTTGGCGCAGTACATGTGCTCGGTAGCCCAGATCTTGAAGGAGTCGTCGGTGACGTTCTTGCTCTTGGGCTCCACGCCCTCGACCTTGATGGCGTTGAACTTGGAGTCGTCGAAGTGCGAGAAGTCGAGGTAGGAGATGGCGTTGTCGGTGCTGCCCATCTGAGTCTGGACGTCGCCGGACTTGTCGAGTTCGGCGTCGCCCTTAAAGTCGACAGCCTCGTCGCCAAAGACGGCAGCCTCGAAGGTGGCGCGAGTACCGGAGCCGGCCTTGCGGTTGAGGACGACGATCTTGGCGTCGTCGCCGCCGACCTCCTTCCAGTTGGTGATCTGGCCGGAGAAGATGCCCTTGAGCTGCTCGAGGGACAGGTCGTCGACCGTCACGTTCTTGGAGACGACGGGGCCCATGCCCACGACGGCAACCTCGTGGTCGACGAGCTTCTTGACCTGGTCGGCCTCGAGTTTGGTCTCGGCGAAGACGTCGGAGTTGCCGATGGTGACGGTGCCGGCGGCAACAGCGGTCAGGCCCTTGCCCGAACCGTTACCCGAGCCGGAGACGGAGACGTCCGGGTTGGCATCCATGAACTTCTCGGCAGCGGCCTCGACGAGAGCCTGGAACGAGGAGGCGCCGTCGTAGGTCACCTCGCCGGAGACGGACTCGGCAGCAGCGGCGCTACCCTTGTCGGCGGCGTCGGATGCGCCGGAGCCGCCGCAACCAACGAGACCGAGACCGACGATGCTGGCAAGACCACCAGCGAGGCCGAGGAACTGACGACGAGAATAAGCCTGATCGAGCATGATCTTCCTTTCATACATGCGACTCGCGGGCACCCCGCCCGCTTTGCTGTTTGGAAAGATACGGCCTCGAGCGGGCGACGACCGCCTTATCTGCGGTTTCTTACGGGCTATTGATAGACCATTACCGCAAGCTCTGCCCAGCCTTTACAAACGGATAACAATCCAGCGCCGAACATGGCGCACCTTTTACACCAAAGGAACGTCCCCAATGACTACCCCACCGCAGCAGAAAAAGCCCGGGCCGAAGCACCGGGCTCGTAATGCAAGTTTGTATCCAAGCAGGATATAGGGGTTTCCCAGGTGCCCGAGATTGCCCCGAAAGAGGAGCGCCGCGTACTTTGGTACGCAAGCGACGGTTTGAGGGGCAAGGTCGGGTGCCTGGGGAAGCCCTACAGCTCAAGTTCGTTGAGGCGCAGGATGGCCACGATGTAAATCTTGAGCGCCTGCTTGAGCTGGTCCTCGTTGGCGCACTCGTTGGGACCGTGCATCTGGCCGCCCCACTCGGGCAGCTCCAGGCCGGTCTCCTCGGGGCCAAACGAGACGGCGCGGGCAAAGTTGCGCGCGTACGTGCCGCCGCCCATAGCAAAGGGCTCAGCATGCTTGCCCGTAAACTCGTTATAGGTATCAATAAGCGCCTTCACGGCCGGATCGTCGGCAGACACCGAGAACGGCACCTTAGCGCGACCCAGCTGACACGTCACGCCAAAACGGCCCACGAGCGGGTCGAGCTGCTCGCGGATGGTATCGGCACTCGTGCTGTCGGGGAAGCGCACGTCGATGACCTGCTCAATATGGCCATCCGCCACGCGGATGACGCCAGCGTTGCAGGTAAGCGGGCCAAACGCCGGACTCGTCGCATCGATACCCAGGCCGCGGCCATAGGCATCCGCATGCACAAAGGCCAGGAACTTGACGAACTCATGCTCGGCAGGCGTCAGCAGGCGCTCGTCGCGTGCACCAAACGCGTCCTCGGCCTCGCGCAGATACGACACGATCAGGCCGACGGCATTGATCGTTCCCTCGGGCATCGAAGCATGGCCACCGATACCGTGGGCGAAAATCTGCGCATGGCCATTATCAAGTGCCGTGATCTCCAGACGATCGGCGTTCTCGACCGGCGCAGGCAGCTCATCGGCGGCAATCGCGAGCTCGCAGATGGACTGCGACGGAATGGCATTGCTCGCCTCGGAGCCGCTCCACGACACGATGCGCCCGCCGTCGATCTTGGGGCTCACGAACGTCGCCCCAAACTGGCCCTTCTCGGCATTGCAGACCGGGAACTCGGCATCGGGCGTAAACAAAAAGTCGGGGTCTGCGTGATTTTCCAGATAATGGTGAACGTCGGACATGCCCACTTCCTCATCGCAGCCCAGCAGCGCGCGGAAGGTGTAGCGCGGAACAATGCCGTGCTTGAGCAAGTAGGCGCCGGCGTAGAGTGACAATACCGCCGGGCCCTTGTCGTCAATCACGCCGCGACCGAGCAGCCAGCCCTCGCGGCGCTCCATGGTGAACGGGTCGGTGTTCCAGCCAGGGCCGGCG
The DNA here is from genome assembly GCF_040098165.1 of Collinsella sp. CLA-JM-H32. Taxonomy (NCBI): domain Bacteria; kingdom Bacillati; phylum Actinomycetota; class Coriobacteriia; order Coriobacteriales; family Coriobacteriaceae; genus Collinsella; species Collinsella sp. CLA-JM-H32. The sequence continues at coordinate 139,243 of NZ_JBBNMZ010000003.1, read as the reverse complement.
GGAACCACGTCCACGTGGCAGATAGTCGCGAGCTGTTTGTCGCCGCGGCCCGGGATATCGGCGATTCCCACATAGCCCTCGTCGTCGCTCGTCTGATAGCCGAGCTTCTGCGCGATGCCGAGCGCGCAATCGAGCGCGTCACGGACCGGGCGGCCAAACGGCGCGCCGGGCTCCGCATCGGCAGAAACTGCCACGGACGGATAACTCACCAGCTGCTCGATATCGGCGACGACATCCTCCCAGACCTCGTCGACATACTCGGCAACGCTCTGCTCCACCTGATTCATGGACGACCTCCTTACCAATGAGCGGCGAGCGTGCCCGCCCCTCACATCAAATACTTATATAGCGAAAAGTTTAGCAAGCTCGGCCACCGAGTGCACCACTGCATCGGCACCCGCCGCCTCGTGCTCGCCCGGCGCCGCCGCGCCCGAATAGATACCAATGCACGGCACGCTCATCGCGTGCGCGCCCTCGACGTCGTTAAAGCGATCGCCGATCATCACGGCATCGCCCGCGGCCGCACCCAAGGCCGCCAACGCGTCGCGGACCGAATCGGCCTTGGTCTCGCGCCCCTGCGGCGGATTCATGCCAACCACCGCCTCAAACTGAGAAAGTCCCAGCTCTCCCACCATGTCAACGCACTTTGCCTCCATGCGCGACGTCGCCACGGCCAAGCGCTTGCCCTGGGCGACCAACCCATCCAGCAGCTCGGGGATCCCGTCAAACACGGGATACTCCTCCGGTCCCAGCTCGTCAAAAAAGGCGCGGTACTCGTCGGCCACCACAAGCGACTCCTCGCGGGAGAAGCCATAAAAGTCGTGAAAACTCTTCCACAGGGGCGGCCCGATCATGCGACGCAGGTCACCCATCTGCGCCTCCGAAAACCCGCGTGCAGCCAGCGTCTTGCGCGTCGAGGTCATCACCGCCCGACCCGTATCGGCCACCGTGCCATCAAAATCAAACAGCACGACCGGCCGCTTGCATATCTCCAGCGCCTCCATCGGCATCCCTCTTCCCCAGTTGACGATTTCCACACCGACACTTCAAACTGTTGACTATTCAACAATTGAACCTAGAAATGTGGAACGACTCCACTATACTTGTCGCACTTTGCTCTCAGAAGGCGGCGCCGTCGCGCCCCAACGAAAGGTGCAATTATGTCTTTTGCCATCATAACCGACTCCACGTCGGACATCTCCCCCGCCCGCGCCCAAGAGCTCGGCATTTACGTGATTCCGCTGCATGTGATTATCGAGGGCGAGGACCTGCTCGACCAGGTGCAGATTACCGCCCAAGAGTACGTCGCCCGCATGGCCGGCTCCGAGCAGCTGCCGCACACCTCGCAGCCGAGTGCCGGCGAGTTCAAGGAACTCTTTGACCGCGTGCGCGCCGACGGCCACGATAGCGCCATCTTTATCTCGCTGTGCAGCGAGTGGTCCGCCTGCTATGCCAACGCCAGCCTGACGGCCGAAACGCACGAGCTCGACGTGCGCTGCATCGACTCGCGCACTGGCTCGGGCGCCGAGGGCCTGCTGGTGGAGTACGCGCTGGCCATGCGCGAGGACGGCCGCAGCCTGGACGAGACCGAGGCGCAGATCCGCGCGACGCTGCCCGACGCCCACCTGCTGCTGATTCCCCGCACGCTCGAGAATCTCGTTAAGAACGGCCGCGCGCCCAAGCTCGCCGGCCAGCTCACGCAAATGCTCAACATTCGCCTGGCCGTTTCGCCGGAGTGGAAATCGGGCGAGATCAAGGCCATAAAAAAGGGCCGCGGTGCCAAGCGCATCGTTACCAGCACCATGGCCGATTGCCTCGCATTTTTGGCCGAGTATCCGGGCTCCAGCGTGCGCGTGCTCACGACCGGCGCCGCCGAGGAGCAGGAGCTTGTCAACGAGGCACTCGCGGGTCAGGATTACGTAGACGCCGGCACCGGCCCCATCGGCTGCACCATCGCCACCCACGTAGGCGTCGACGCCATCGCCATCAGCTACTGCCCCTGCTACCAACCCGCCAATTAGGGCTACCCATACCACTTGCGGTGGAATAGGGACTGTTTTTGGCTTATCAGCCGCAAATCAATCCCTATTCCACCACAACTTAGAAGCAGTTCATTTGGGACGGGGCTAAAAAGACTGGTATCAAACGTTTCAGACCAGTCTTTTTAGCCCATCCCATTTTACCTACTCTACATCAGCCCGCTCAGGGCAATGTCGACGGCCTCGTTGAGGTCGTCGGTGATGTGCACGAGCTCGGGATCGAGCGGGCTGATCATACCGGCGTCCAGCACCGGACCGTTAAGCCAGTCGAATAGGCCCTGCCAGTACTCGCTGCCTACCAGCACAAGCGGCATGCGCTTGACCTTGTGCGTTTGCACCAGCGTGAGCACCTCGAACATCTCGTCGAGCGTGCCAAAGCCGCCGGGAAACACGATGGCGCCCGAGCTGTATTTGACGAACATGGTCTTGCGCACAAAGAAGTAACGAAAATCCATGCCGAGGTTCACGTATTTGTTGAGCCCGTGTTCGTGCGGAAGCTCGATACCCAAGCCGACCGACTTGCCGTTCACGCTCGCCGCTCCCCTGTTGGCCGCCTCCATGACGCCGGGGCCACCGCCGGTGATAACCGCCACGCCGCGTTGGGCGATTTTGCGACCGACCGTGCGAGCCGCCTTGTAGAGCGGATCTGTCTTGGGCGTGCGGGCACTGCCGAAGATGGTCACCGCAGGACCAAGCTCGGCAAGCGCGCCAAAGCCATCGACGAACTCTGCCTGAATGCGCAGCACGCGCCAGGGGTCGGTGTGCAACCAGTCGGTCGAGTCCTCGGGTGCCAGCAGGTTGGCGTAGGTGTTGTCCTTGGGAATCATGGGGCCGCGCATGACCACGGGACCGCGCCGGTACGTCTCGTCGTAAGCCGGCTCGCCCTCGACGTTCTCATTCTTAATCATGGGCACTCCTATCGAAAATAGAAACGGGCGGGGTCGACGCCATGCGTCAAACACCCGCCCGAACATCAACTATTCGGTATGGTACCCACGATGCATCAAGTGCTTGCAAGGCATCGGTCAGCGGTCGCGGCTCTTAGTAATCCACCGCCGCAGGACTGTTCATCCAGTCGCTCACAAACGCGCCGTAGCGGCCCTCGATAATGGCCTGACGGGCACGCTGCATAAGGTTGAGCAGGTAGTAAATGTTGTGCATCGACAGCAGAATACCGCCGAGCATCTCCTTCTGCGTGACCATGTGACGGATGAGCGCACGGCTGTAGCCGCCCGTGCACACCGGGCAGGTGCAGGTGGGGTCGATAGGGCCGTCGTCGTGCGCAAAGCGCGCGTTGCGGAAGTTAAGGCGACCTTCACTGGAGAACGCCGTACCCATGCGGCCGGTGCGCGTCGGCAGCACGCAGTCGAACATGTCGATGCCCACGCCAACGCCGCGCACGAGCGTGGTAGGGTTGCCGACGCCCATGAGGTAGCGCGGCTTGTGCTTAGGCATGTACTCGGAAACCAGCGGCGCCAGCGTCTCGAACATGGTCTCGTGGTCTTCGCCCACCGAATAGCCGCCGATGCCGTAACCCGGGAAGTCGCCGCACTCCTCCAGATGGCGCAGCGAGCGCAGGCGCAGGTCCAGGTGCATGCCGCCTTGGACGATGCCAAAGAGCGCCTGGTCATCGCGGGTATGCGCCTTATAGCAGCGCTCGGCCCACATACTCGACAGCTCAACGGCGCGCTCGACGTAGGCGCGCGTGGCGGGATAGCCCGGGCACTGGTCGAGCTGCATGCAGATATCGGAGCCGAGCTTCATGGCGATTTCCATGTTGTCCTCGGGCGTCCAGAACACGTGGCGGCCGTCGTAATCGTTGACGATAAAGCGCACGCCCTCGTCGGTGAGCTTGACGGCGTCGTTGTGGCTGAACACCTGGAAGCCGCCCGAGTCGGTAAGAATGGGGCCGTGCCAGTTCATAAACTTGTGCAGGCCGCCCAGCTCGGCAATGGTGTCCTCGCCGGGACGCATGGACAGGTGATAGGTGTTGGCAAGCACGATCTGGGCACCGAGCTGTTTGACGGTCTCGGTAGGAATACCCTTGACGTTTGCCTTGGTGCCCACGGGCATAAAGATCGGCGTCTCGATATCGCCGTGCGGGGTGTGCAGTACGCCGGCACGCGCGTGCGTCGTCGGGTCCTCGGCGATCAGGTCGAATTTAAAAAGGCTCTGGTCCATAAACTGGAACTCCTTGGTTGCGGTTCATACGCAAACCATTATACGGGCAACCCGCAAGGAGCACCGACTCGACAGAAACTGGTGCAAAGGAAACCTGCCCCCCTGCACCAATGCACCAGGATAAAAATGATCCGTTTTCCTCCGTCCCCAACGGATCATTTCCGACGGCGAAAACCCGCCAGATCGAGCAAGGTGCCTTCAAGCAAAATGGCGCCGCAGGTTGAGCATAAGTCAGCGAGCGGGCCGCATTTGAGACAAGGTGACGTGAAACGAAAGGGCGCTGACCTTCTGGTCGCGCCCTTGAAGTTGAACGTCAGATTGTCCAAATGCGGCCCGCGCAGCGTCGAGCCGTTACGCGGTTTGGTAAAACCGCGTAACCCCTAAGGACGCTGGCCCATGCCACCCTCGAGGGTGACGGTATCACCGTTCATGTACTTAAAGTCGGGACCGCAGAGCTGAACGACAACGCGGCCGATTTCCTTCTCGACGTCGCCGTAGTGACCCGCCGGCGGCATGTGGACGTTGTCCTTGAACGCCTCGGGATAGGCATCTTGGAAGTTCTCGAGCGCAGCGGTCCAAGCAAGCGGGCAAACGATATTGACGTTGATGCCGTCCTTGCCCCACTCGTTGGCGGCAACGCGGGTCAGGCCGCGGATGCCCTCCTTGGCGGCAGCATAGCTGCACTGGCCATAGTTGCCAAACAGGCCGGCGCCCGAGGCAAAGTTGACCACGGAGCCCTTGGTCTCCTTCAGGTGCGGATAGGCCTTCTGCATGTACAGATAGGTAGCATACAGACCGGAGTAAATGGCCAGGTTAAACTGGTCCATGGTGTGATCGGCGATGGTCACGCCCGAGGCGCTGGCCTGAGCATTGTTGACGACGGCGTCGATGCGGCCGAACTCCTCAATGGCCTTGTCGATGACGTTCTGGACGACGGCCTCGTTGTCCTGGCCAGCCGAGACATCGGCCTGAACAGGCAGAACCTTGACGCCGTACTCGGCCTCGAGGGATTCCTTGGCAGCCTCGAGCTTGGCGACGTTGCGGCCGGTGATGACGAGGTTCGCGCCCTCCTTGGCAAATGCGATATCGATGCCGTAGCCGATGGAACCAGCGGAGCCGTCCTTAAGCGTGGCCTTGCCGCCGCCGGTGACGATCACGGTCTTACCAGTGAAAAGTCCCATACAAAGTCCTTTCAAATCGCGACGGGCACGCCCGCCGACTGCGCGTATCCAACTTCACGCGCCAAAAGCTGAGATGCAACTTTAGCGTGTTCAAGCGAAAATAAAAGACCGCGGTAGGCGAACGGCACCACGTCGTTCGGCGAAGGGATTGTCAAGTACAAACTGGATAAAACGGCCGAGTTATTGTTATCAAATCGAGCCATCGAACACGTTTTGAAACTTTGCTGCGGCGCGTGGGATGTCGGCGCGAAACTTTATCATAGGGTGACAAACAACGATGAGGAGCACATGCCTATGACAGACGAGCTGGACCCCCAGACTCAACAGCATATTGATGATTCCGCAGACGTCATCGCAGATACTGACGTTGTAACCTGCGATGGTATCGACATCGACGACCCCATCTTGGACGAAAGCACTACGGCGGAAACCCCTGCCGCAGAAAACGCCGATGAGCAAAACGACGATGCGCCCGCTCAGGACGACGCCCCTGTACAGGACGACGTCCCGCAAGCAGCGGGCCCCATCGAGGTCTCTTCGGAAGAAGAGCTCGATGCCGTCATGGACTCCATGATGGATGCTGTCAAAGCGATGAAAGACGCCGTGGCCGATGCCGATATTGATGCCGAAGAAGAGGAGGCCGCCGAGGCGGCCTCGACCTTTGTGCCCGGCGAGACTCCGGTTGCCGACCAAGGCAGTACCATGCCCTCGTTTCTGCAGCTCGAACATCCCACGATTGGCGCCGATGCGGTCGATCCGCACGCAGCAGGCTTTTCTGTGATCGAGGGCGGTACCGGCAATATCGCCGTGCCGCAGGCTGCCGATGCGGACGCTGCCGGCACCGCTCGCCCGACCGTCCCCCACTCCCCCGCCGCGAGTCGCGATCTGGGGACCGCTATCTCGAACACCGCGAACGCCGTGGGCACCTTTATCGCCCAGGGCGCCTCGGCCATGCGCGAGATGAACGCCGCGAAAAAGGCACTTGCCGATGCCCGCGCCCATCTGACCGAACTTGAGCAGCGCATTGCCGATCAGGCCGAGGAACTCGAGACGCGCCAGGATATCGGAGGCCGCTACGACCAGATCGTCGCCGACCAGCGTCAGGCGATCGCCACAGCGCAAAAGACCGCTGCGGCAGCCGAGATTGACCGTGATGCCCACGCCGCCAAAGCGACAGAGCTCAAGGGTCAGTTCGAACAAATGAAGACAGAGGATGACGCGACTGAGCTCTGCCTGAAGGCTGCGCTCGATGCCGTGGAGGCCCGCGAGGCGAGCTCTCGCGATACCGGCAACCGCCTCGTTCGACGTCTTGAGGATTCCAAGCGTATCCGCGACAAGGTGAAGGCCGAGCGAGACGCCGGCATTGCGGCCGCACAACAAACCGTCGACGCCACGCGCGCCCAGCTCGAGACGCTGCGTCATGAGTATGCCGAGCTGCAACGCAATCCCTCGGCAAATCCCGCCAACTATACGGTGCGCACCAGCGAGCTCTCGATGCAGATCTCCGACACGGCAGATGCCCTGCGTAAAGCCGAAGAAGATGTCCCGCGCATCACCGCCGACCTTGAGCACTCACTTGCCGCAGCCGAGCAGGCCGTCGAGCAGGCGCAAGCCCCCATCGCCGACGCCAAGCGAGCCCATCAGGCCGTGACGGCAGAGGCCGATGCCGCGCGCGACGAGCTGCAGACCGCAAAATCCGCCGCTGCAACGCGTCAGCGCGAACTGCGCGAGAAGATCGCCGCCGAGGACAAGACACGCCGCGACCAAGAGCAGAGCATCGCCAACGCCCAAGCAGATGCCGCACATGCGCAGTCGATCATCGAACAGGCGACCGAAGTACACGACCACCCAGAGATTACTGAGTCGCTTGCAGGATCCTTGGCCCGAGACAAAGCCGAACACGCCGAGACCGAGCGAGAGGTTACCCAGCTCGAAGCCACCGAGGACGCGGTGCGCGAGCGTACCCGCGACTCACGCATCAAATTCACCGGCGCCATCGTCTGCATCGTCGCCGCAATCCTGGTGATCATCGCAATCTGGCTGTTCGCAAGCAAGTAGTCGTTTAAGAACGTCCCCAACGACTATAAGAACGTCCCCAACGACTACTTTTCGCCAGCAACGCAAACGCCGATGTTATGGCAGAGTCAGCGAGCGGGTCGCATTTGAGACAAGGTGACGTGAAACGAAAGGGCGCTGACCTTCTGGTCGCGCCCTTGAAGTTGAACGTCAGATTGTCCAAATGCGGCCCGCGCAGCGTCGGCCGGTTACGGCGTTTGTAAAACGCCGTAACCTACTGAATGAGCATCGCGTCGCCGAAGCTGAAGAAGCGGTAACGTTCTTCGATAGCAGCAGCGTAGGCATCCATGATCTGGTCGCGGGTGGCAAGTGCGCTCACGAGCATCATGAGCGTGGAGCGCGGCACGTGGAAGTTCGTGATCAGCGCGTCTACCACGTGATAGGTCGAGCCGGGCATGAGGTAGAGCTGCGTCGTGGCGTTCTCGCGCACCACGATGTCACCGCGGCCAAGCGTGTCGGCTCCGTCCTCGCGGCCTTCAAAATAGCGCGCCGTCACGGCCGGATCGAACACCGGGGCTTCTGCGTCAAACGCGCTCTCGAGCGAGCGCACCGCGGTAGTGCCGACGGCGATCACACGATGACCCTCGGCTTTCGCCTTATGCACGGCGTCGACAACTTCCTGCGACACGTGGTAGCGCTCGGTGTGCATGACGTGCTGCGTGGGGTCGTCCTCCTCCACCAAGCGGAAGGTATCGATGCCCACCTCGAGCTCGACGGCGGCAAACTTCGCACCCTTGGCCTCGATAGCGGCCATGAGCTCGGAAGTAAAGTGCAGACCCGCCGTGGGAGCTGCAGCCGAGTGTTCCTCTTTCATGGCGTAGACGGTCTGGTACTTCTCGGGATCGCCCTCGTAATCGGTAATGTAGGGCGGCAGCGGCACGTGGCCGGCAGCATGGATGGCCTCGTCGAGCGTGCGCGGCTCGCCGGCGGCATTGCAACCGGCCGGCTCAAAACGCACCAGGCGGCCGCCGCGGCTATCGGTGACAAAGTCGATGACCTCGGCCGTCAGCACCACGGGAGCCCCCTCGGGCGCATGGGCGCCGCCCGCACGATACTCAATCTGAGCACCGGGCTTCAGGCGCTTACCCGGCTTGACCAGGCACTCCCAAACGTGGCCCAGCGGGTCAACATCTTCGCGGCGCTTGAGCAGCAGCGTCTCGACCACGCCGCCCGAGCCCTCCTTGCGACCGATCAGGCGGGCCGGCATCACGCGCGTCTTGTTGATGACGAGCACATCGCCAGGCTCGATATAGTCGATGATGTCGCGGAAGATGCGGTGCTCAACGGTACCGCCGTGCTCCAGCGGCGTTCCCGCCTGGGAGCCCTTGCGATCCACCACCAGCAGGCGGCAGGAGTCGCGCGGCTCGGCAGGAGCTTGGGCAATCAGTTCCTCGGGAAGGTTGTAGTCAAAATCATCGGTACGCATCTTTGCCTCTTTCACAAAGCGCGTCAGTCGAAAAAATCGACTGACGCGCGCATCATTCTCCCCTGTATCCTATCAGCTTGTTGAGAGAAATATAGTATGGGAACAGATTTGCGACTGTTTTCTCAACGCCCCGCTACTTAAGCGTTGCGTACATCACCGCCTTAATCGTATGCATGCGATTCTCCGCTTCTTGGAAAACACGAGACTTATCGGACTCAAAAACCTCGTCCGTGACTTCCATTTCGGTAACTCCAAACTTCTCAGCAATTTCGGCACCAACAGTAGTATTAGTATCGTGGAAGCTCGGAAGGCAGTGGAGGAAAATCGCCTCGGGCTTTGCCATAGACATCACCTCAGCGGTCACACGATACGGCGACATGAGCTTAATGCGGCTTTCCCACAGCTCTGCGGGCTGACCCATGCCAACCCAAACATCCGTGTAAATTACATCGGCATCACGAGCGCCTTCCTCAATATCCTCTGTAATGGTAATCGTCGATCCATGCTCGGCCGCAATACGACTACATTCTGCAAGGAGTTCAGGATCATAGGATGTAGCCCCCTCCGAATTTCCCCCGATTGGGCCGCAAGAACAGTAGTTAATGCCGAGCTTAGCGCAAATGACCATGAGCGAATCAGCGACGTTTCCGGCCGCCTTACCAAAAAATGTAAGTTTCCTGCCCTTAATCTCTCCAAACTCTTCACGCATGGTCAGAATATCGGCAAGCACTTGAGTCGGGTGAAATTCAGTAGTCAGCCCATTCCAAACGGGAACCCCAGCTTTTGCAGCAAGCTCCTCAACCTTCGCCTGTTCAAAGCCGCGGTATTCAATTCCGTCATACATGCGGCCAAGGACGCGAGCCGTGTCCTCAATCGACTCCTTTTTGCCCATCTGAGACGAGCCCGGATCCAAATAAGTTACACCCATGCCAAGGTCAAGTGCACCAACTTCGAAGGCGCAGCGAGTACGCGTGGAAGTCTTCTCAAATAGCAAAACAATATTCTTGCCTTCAAGGTATTTATGCGGAACACCGGCACGCTTCATGCTTTTGAAGTTAGCAGAAAGCTCAAGCAGATACTCAATCTCTTCCGTCGTGTAATCAAGCAGCTTCAGAAAACTGCGCCCAGCGATATTAACACCCATATTCGCCATCTCCCATCACAGTGGATTTGCAACTAAATATCTTCGCGCCAGAAGGGCATGCTCATGCAGCGCGGGCCACCACGACCGCGGGACAGTTCCTCGGAGGGAACGACCAAAAGTTCCAAACCGTTCTTGTAGAGCTCATCATTTGTGACAACATTGCGCTCGTAAACACAGACTTTACCAGGAGCAACGGCAAGAGTGTTCGACCCGTCGTTCCACTGCTCGCGAGATGCCTCAACCATATCGCCGGCACCGCACTCAATAAGCTGCACCTTCTCCACGCCAGTAGCCATTTCAAGAATATGTTCAAGCGTGTCATCAATCTCTTGAACAGCGATCATTCCCTCAGAGTCACCACGAGTCAGACGATAAACACGAAGGGTCTCAAAAATACCGGGATAAACTGTGAACTTATCGAAATCCACCATGGTGCAAACGGTGTCAAGATGCATGTAAGCATAGCCGTTGGGGATTTTAATAGCGTAAACGGTATCGATCTCAGAATTCCCAGATCCCCAGAACAAATTCTTTGCAAGCTCCTCAATCGCAGCCGCCTCAGTTCGCTGGCTAATTCCAATAGCCAAGGTATGAGCGTTAATGTTAAGCACATCACCGCCCTCGATATGCCAGGGATTCTTATGGTCGTACCAAATCGGAGTCCCTGCATAATCGGGATGGTATTTGAAAATCGCTTCGTAGAAGGGCACTTCACGATCTCGCTGTTTCCAATACATATGGTGAAGCAGAACGCCTTTGCCCACGGAAGCAAGAGGATCGCGAGAGAAATATGAACTCGGAAGAGGCTTCAACACCAAATCATCGGGCTTCGCATCCTCATTATCCATCATACTAAGCGTAGTCGAAACGCGAGGCAGCTCAAGGTCACGATAACGATACCCCCCCATAGCCTCAAGTACAAACTGATACGAATCTGAAATAGCGTCGAGCTTTTCACGAACAGCCTGCTCAAGCATAGGATTGACAATCCCGCTCTCAGCCATAAATGTATCGGTAAACTCAGCGCGAGCCGAGGGGCATGCATCCAGCGCTTCAGCAACGAGTTTCTCCATATAGAGAACCTCAACACCTTCGCTCCTCAGAAGATCCGCAAAGGCATCATGCTCCTTTTGGGCCACATCAAGATAGAAACAGTCGTGAATCCAGACATCATCGAACTCTTCTGCCTTTACGTTCACAAGGTCACGACCGGGGCGGTGAAGCACAACTTTCTTGAGCTTACCAATCTCGCTGTGTACATTCAGTCCTTTAGACATTCCTGTTACTCCATTTCAGCCATGAAACCTACAGGGCAATAAGTCCCGAGATTGCTACAAATACGATATTGATGAGCGACACGACCAAGAAGAATTTCCAAACGGTCTTCCACCACTGGCCAAGCTTGATCTTGCACACGCCCAAACCCGCGACAAGAATGGCGCTAGTAGGACAGATCAAAGACATCGTCGCGCTACCCATGGAGAGAGCCCACACGGCGGCCTCGGGATTAAGGCCCATGAGTTCGGTCAAAGGTCCAAAAATGGGAGCGGTCAGTGCTGCAAGGCCAGATGAGCTGGGAACCAGAATCGCCAGGAGGTTCTCAACCGCATAAAGAAGCGTAGTAAAGAGAACCGCCGGGATGCCGCCCAGACCAGTGGCGAGCGCATTGAGGATGGTATCGATGATCATGCCGTCAGAGGCAATGACAAGGATGCCACGCGCAAGTCCAACGACAATTGCCGAGAAAGCAAAGTCAGCGATACCCGCAACAAATTCCTGAGCGATGACGTCCTGACTAAAGCCCGCAATAACACCAGCCAACAGGCCCATGGCCAAAAAGACCGCAGAAATCTCGTTCATATACCAGCCCTGGGTCACAAGTCCCCAGATGATAAGGCACATACCAGCGATAAATACCGCAAGCACGCCTTTTTGACGACCCGTAAATTCCGCGTCAAGGGCAGATTCATCGGCAGCGAACTCGACTTTCTTGGCGATATCATCCTCAAATGTGATCGATGACTCAGGGTTCTTCTTTACCCTTCGTGCATAGAGGACAACCCAAGTAATTGCAACGGCAGTCAAAACAACCCAGGCAATCATACGCAGCCACAGCTGGGGGTTGCCCTGAATACCAAGAATACCTTGCGCAATGAGAACATTAAACGGATTAATCGTTGAGGCGATGTAACCCGTGCGCGCTCCAACGAACACGACCATGAACGCCGTCATCGAGTCGAAGCCCATAGCCATCATAATTGGCATGAAGATCGCAAAGAACGGGAGAGTTTCTTCCGCCATGCCAAAGCTCGTTCCGCCCAATGCAAAGAGAACCATCGCAATAGGAATAATTAGAATGTCTTTGTTCTTAAAGCGGCGAACGACACGACCCATTCCGCTCGTGATAGCGCCCGTTTTAGTAATAACCTGAAACGAACCGCCCACAATCAAGATGAATGCAACGACCTCAATTGCCTCTTGTATACCGCGCGTTGGAGCCTGAAGAACATCGAAGACACCTTGTCTGAGATCTACTTCATCCCCGGTTTCCTCGTCAATATATGTCTTTTCACTCTGCTCATACGTACCTGCGACAGTGACTTCACGACCGTTCACCTCCTGACGCTGATAGGACCCAGAGGGAACAATCCACGTGAGAACAGCGAAGATGACCATAAGTGCAAAGATGATCGCATATACGTGCGGGACCTTGAACTGCTTGATGCCTTTCGAACTTTCCTCTGCCATATCTCCTCCTTCATTCCTTTTCCCATCTATCCAGCTGGCACCATAAATGTATGAGGTTGCTCAGCGGTGGTCGGCCAACCATCGCCATCGTGTCGCTTTTCACCTATGAACGGCAGCTAAAGTGACGTTATTAATCAATCTGATATTTAAAATTGATGTTATTTATCAATTACATACGTCTTTTAACTTTTCCGCAACACAACAAGGAACCTGCCTTAGCCTTATATAAAAACCAGCAGGACAGGAGACAGACATGCAAGGCGTACACATAACAAATGAAATCGGTCATTTAAAAGCCGTACTTGTCCATCGACCAGGAACTGAAACACAAAACTACCCTGATGCCGACTTCAGCCAAGTTTTCTCCCTGCGAAAATGGAGCGGTCGTTTTGACCTCGACAAAGCAATATATGAGCACGATTCCATGGTTCAATTGCTTGAGAGGCATGGCGTAGAAACCATTGAAATTAGGGACCTTCTCGAAGACTCACTTGAAACTGAGCCCCAATCACTTAAATGTTTTATTGATGACTACCTCCGTTGCAGTGGGGCAACAGGCAGAGAGTTCCTCGAGACAATAACCCAGCTGTTTGAGAACGCTAAGAACACCCAGGAATTGGTGAATATAGTACTTAACGGCATTCGCTTTGGAGACACTGAGCTATGTTCAAACCAGTCGGAAACACTACGGGCGCTCGTGCACGAGCAATTTGACCCCGCCTCGCTCTTGGTCAATCCCCTCAACACGCTTTTTTTCACTCGTGATCCTGCTGTGGTAGTCGGAGACGGCATCATCCTAAATCATATGTATTGGCCTGAGCGTGATCGTGAGGTCGCCTTATACCGGCAGATATTCACCCACCACAAGATCATGGGAGAAACCCCGGTATGTGATTTGAACAGGAGTAGTTACCATATCGAAGGCGGAGACATTCTTGTTATCAGTGCTAAGACATTATTAGTTGGAATCTCTGACCGAACTGAACCCGCCGCCGTCGAGTCACTTGCCAAAGAGCTCCTGACCTCAAATAAATTCCAGACTACCGAGCTAATTGCGATTCGAGTCCCCTCTGACGGGCTGCGTATCCACCTCGATACGTTCATAAGTAGAATTGATCACGACGCGTTCCTCATCGATCGTGAGATATGCAATGCCGTTGATGCATACAGCATTCAACTAAAACGATCCGGAAAGGGCCTTACGATCACTCCTATCGATCGCACGATTCCGGAAATACTCTCTGCAGCCTGTTGCGAACCAATAAAAGTAATTGACTGCGGAGGCGGGAATCAAACCGCCTACGAAAGAGAGCGCCGGAACAACGCAACGTCTATCCTTGCGCTCTCGCCAGGAAAACTATGCGTATATGAAGAAAACGTTTGGACCAACGAAGCGCTTGAGAAAGCAGGAATGGAATTATTCCCGTTATCCATTGACGAGCTCACCAAAGGCTATGGTGGCACAAACTGTCTATGCCTCCCTCTGTGGCGAGAGGATCTATAGCCATGGGCTTCGGGGCAAATATTCGTAAACTCCGCACCATGGAGCATCTTGGTCAGGCGCAACTTGCAGAGATGTTGGGGGTATCTAAAGAGACCGTTTGTCGTTGGGAAAAAAGTCGGTATGCCCCCCGTGAGCGCCATATTGAAAAGTTACAAGCGCTCTTCGGTTGCACCCGCGATGAACTTGTTGGCGAGGAAAACGGTTTGGCCGTAAAGCTCGCAAATAAAAGAATCGTCACCGACGAAGACCCTGCTATCCACGAAATGGAGGGCGCATTTCCCGTCATCGATATCGAATCGCAAAAGCGCCGCATCACGCACAGCCAACAAAATGCTTGCGCGCCTGTAGACGTAGCCAAGCGTCACCCACATAGCGTTTTCGTTAAAATCAAAGGTGACGAAATGTCCCGCATTTACCCTCCCGGCAGCTTACTACTTGTCGATACCACCGCAAAGCCTTGGAACGGCTGTGCTGTAATGGCGCTCGCAGACGGTAAAACACCGGTAATTAGGCGATTTGCAGAAGGAAACGACATGATTGTGCTGTCGTCCCATTCATATGCAACAGCAAGTCCGGATCTGATGTTTAACAAACGGAGGATTAGAATCATAGGAGTCGTCGTTTGGTATCAAGCGAGCCACGATCACACGCTTAATTAAATCGACTTTCCCAAAAACGACCGTACCGCACAGACAGCTCAAAGCCCCAGCCCAAAATGAACTACTTTTTGGACGCTTTGCGCTCGTCGCGGATGCGGGCGCGGTCCATGGCCGCCTCGACAGCCGAGAAGCGGCAACCACAGTAGTTCTGCCGATACATGCCCAGCTCGCGCGAACGGCGTGTCGCCTCGGGGTAATACGGACGAAAATCGCGAATCACCGGAGTGAGACCGCGGGCGGCAGCCAGACGCTCCAACACATCATTGCAGGTTTCGAACAACTGATACGGCGAGACGGCGAGCGTCGTACCCACAAACTCAAACCCACGCTCCTGGGCCACGCGGCACGCCTCAGCCAAGCGCAGGGCATAGCACGCACGACAGCGACGGGGCCGATCGGCACCCAGCGGTGCCACGCCGGCCTCCCAGCGCTCACGGTCCTCCCCCGCCTCGATAAGCTCGATGTCGCCATCGGCACACCACCGGCGCAGCTCGTCCAAACGCCGCTGCCATTCATCGTGCGGCTGAATATTGGGGTTTGTCCAGCAGATTGTGGGCTCAAACCCTTCCTCGCGCAGCAGGTGGACCGGCTCAAGAGAGCACGGCGCACAGCAGGCGTGCAACAACAACGGCTTCATCGACATCTCCTCACCCGAAAAAGCGCACGCCGAAGGACGTGTCCTCGCAGGCGACAATGCGGCGGTCGCGCAAAATGGTCCGCACGTAATACCAGTCGCCCACACAGCCCGACAAATGCAAGCCGGCCGCCAGGTAGCACAGCAGCGGATAGCCCGAAAACGCAAACCCCAGGGCAAACGCCGCCGTCACAACAACCGTCGGCGCCAGGCAAACCGCCATGTACCGCCGGCGCGAATACACAACGCCCTCGGCGCAGGCATAGATCATCGCCGTCTCGCGATTCGCCCCAAAGGTCACCTGCGCGCCCGCAGGCGCCAGCAGCTTAAAAAACACACCGTGCACCAGCTCGTGCACGGCAAATGACGCCGCCGAAACCGCAGCCAAGCCAACTATCCAGCCCAAGACCGTGGTCCAGCCGCCCGCGTCAGCCGCATCCAAGTCCGCAGGCCCGCCCATCAGCATAAACACCGGCACCAAGCACACGGCAAATGCGCCGAGCACGGCCATCCCCCACACAAAGCAGGCGTGCAGAAAATCCTCGTCTTCAAACGCATGTATGTTGGAAATCTCATTCATAGCATCTTAGGATAGCGCCCCTGCCACGTACCCGTCCGCATGTGCGATAATGTCGAACGATATGCACGAATTGACCACCGCGTCGCCAAGCCTTGCGCCCGGCCGCGCTCTCACCATATGCGAAGGAGTCCCATGGCATCCAAATACTCCATGAACGACCGTCCCAGCTGGCCTCGCCGCGCCATCGTTACCGCCGGCGAGCCCTACGGCAACAAGGGCCTTCACTTTGGCCACGTCGGCGGCGTCTTTGTCCCGGCCGACTTCTTCGCCCGCTTCCTGCGCGACCGTCTGGGCCGCGAGAACGTCATCTTCACCTCGGGCACCGACTGCTACGGCTCGCCCATCATGGAGAGCTACCGCAAGCTCAAGGAGAACGAGGGCTACGACAAGTCCATTAGCGAGTATGTCGAGTCCAATCACTCCCGCCAGGCCGCGACCCTCAACAACTACAACATCAGCTGCGACATCTACGGCGGCTCGGGCCTTGAGCCGGCGGCCCAGATTCACAACGAGGTGACCGCCGAGATTATCGAGCGCCTGCATGAGCAGGGCACCATCTCCAAGCGCTCCACGCTGCAGTTCTACGACGCCAAGGCCGGCACGTTCCTCAACGGCCGCCAGGTGATCGGCCGCTGCCCCATCCAAGGCTGCAAGTCCGAGAAGGCCTATGCCGACGAGTGCGACCTGGGCCACCAGTTTGAGCCCGAGGAGCTCATCGCGCCCAAGAGCCAGCTCACCGGCGAGGTGCCCGAGCTGCGCCCGGTCGACAACCTCTACTTCGACCTGCCGGCCTACCTCGACTTTATGAAGACCTATACCGCCAAGCTCGCCCAGAACCCGCAGGTTCGCTCCGTGGTCTCCAAGACCATGGAGGAGTGGCTGCTGCCGGCCCAGCTCTACATCCAGAACAAGTTCCGCGAGGCCTTCGATGCCGTCGAGGATCAGCTTCCTGAGCACACCGTGCTGGAGCCCGAGGGCAACAAGAGCAGCTTTACCGTCACCTTCCCCAGCTGGAAGGAGCGCGACGATGCCCACGCGGTGCTCGCCAACGGTGGCGTGCGTTTCCGCAGCGGCAAGGCACTCGTGCCCTTCCGCATCACCGGCAACATCGACTGGGGCGTTCCGGTGCCCGAGGTCGATGGCGTCTCCGACGTCACCTGCTGGTGCTGGCCCGAGAGCCTGTGGGCGCCCATCAGCTATACGCGTACCGTGCTCGCACGCGATGCCAAGGCCGCCGGCGTAACCGAGGGCGTCGCCGCCCAGGATGCCGCCCTCATGGGCGAGCCCGCTGCCGATTCCACGCAGGTCCCCGCGCCCACCTACCAGCACAGCTCGCTCGACTGGCGCGACTGGTGGTGCTCTGACGACGCTCAGATCTACCAGTTTATCGGTCAGGACAACATCTACTTCTACTGCATCGCGCAGACCGCCATGTGGGAGGCCCTGGGCTGGGACCTCACGCAGAGCACCGTCAGCGCCTGCTATCACCTGCTCTACATGGGCAAAAAGGCCAGCTCGTCCTCGCAGACTCCTCCCCCGCCGGCAGACGACCTGCTCAACCACTACACCTGCGAGCAGATGCGCGCGCATTGGCTGTCGCTCGGCCTGTCCGAGAAGCCGGTGAGCTTTAGCCCCAAGGCATACGACACGCGCGTGACCGGCAAGGACAAGGACGGCAACGAGGTACGCGCCTGCGACGACAAGCGCGTTATCGACCCGGCCCTTAAGGAGAGCGCCCTTTTGACCGGCGTCTTCAACCGCCTGGCCCGCAGCTGCTTCTACGGCGTCGCCGTCAAGGAGGGCGACGAGAGCCCCTACCGCAACGGCTGCATCCCCGCTGGTGCCGCTTCTGACACCGTGGTCGAAGCCGCCCAGCAGGCAACCCTTGCCTTTGAGCAGGCCATGTACAAGTTCGAGACGCACCGCGCGCTTGCCGTGTGCGACGACTACCTGCGCGCCGCCAACAAGCGCTGGAGCGACGCCTCCAAGGCCGCCAACAAGCTCGAGGGTAACGAGGCAGACGCCGCCATGACGCAGGCCCTCGTCGACGCCTTTACCGAGCTGCGCGTAGCGACCGTCCTGATGCACGGTATTGTGCCGGCCGGCTGCGAGCTCATCTGCGAGTACTTCGACGTCGATCCGGTCGCTTTCTTTAGCTGGGATAACATCTTTGCCTCCACGGACGAGTTCGTAGAGAGCCTGGGCGAGAAGCCCGGAGACCACCGCGTGAAGCCGCTGCCCCCGCGCTTCGACTTCTTTAGCAAGCACGAGAGCCAGTACTAAAGCACGCCAGCAGCGGCGTGCCCGGAAAGTAGTCAATTTGGGACGGGAAGGAAAGACGGATGTCCAAGCCGCGTCGTCGTAAGCAGAAAAAGCAGGTCAAGCCCGAGATCAAGCTCAGGCAGTTTGCCTCCACCGAGCTTTCCGACCAGCTTGCCGCCCTTCCCTGCGCCGCCGACCTGCCGCGCTTTATGGTCGACACGGTCGCCGGCGCCTATGCGCCCGCCGATGCCGAGCTCATGATCGAGGGCTTCGGCGCCGCGGTCACACGCCCGGTCACACTGCGCGCCAACACGCTCAAGGCAACCGCCGAGGACATCGTTGCGGCGCTCGATGCCGCCGGCATCGCCCACAACCCCGTCGCCTGGTACCCGGACGCCTTTATCCTGCCCGAGGCCCAGGTTTCCGATCTGTGGGATCTCGACATCTACCGCGACGGCAAGATCTATCTGCAGAGCCTGTCGTCCATGATGCCGCCGTTGGTCCTGGGCGCCCAGGCAGGCGAGGACATCCTGGACATGTGCGCAGCCCCTGGCGGCAAGACGACGCAGATCGCCGCCCTCACCCAGGGCCAGGCACACCTCACGGCCTGCGAGATGAGCATTCCCCGCGCCGAAAAGCTTGAGTCCAACCTCCACCGCCAAGGTGCCAAAAACGTACCCGTCATGCGCATCGACGCACGCGAGCTCGACGAGTTCTTCCGCTTTGACCGCATCCTGCTCGACGCTCCCTGCACCGGCACGGGCACCGTCATCAGTGGCAACGAGAAAAGCCTGCGCGGCCTCACCGAGCAGTTGCTGAGCAAGTGCGCCCGCTCGCAGCGAGCACTTCTGGACCGCGCCATGGGTGCCCTCAAACCGGGCGGCACGCTCGTCTATTCGACCTGTTCGATCTTGCCGCAGGAAAACGAGGACGCCCTGCAAGAGGCCCTCGACAAGCATATGGACTGCGAGCTCATCCCCCTCGACGGCACGCCAAGCGAAAGTGAAGCACGACGCACCCAGGAAGCTGGTGAGGAGCCGCGCATCGAGTCCAACGCTCTGACCGAAGCCATTGCCGCGGGTCAGGTATCGGCCATCGCCAACGGCCTGCCCGGCACGCTGACCATTCCGCCTAGCCGCGACTTTGAGGGCTTCTACATTGCCCTGATCCGAAAACGCAGCTAGCGCACGGATCAAAAACTCAACAAGCTATCTCCGTGCGCGTTTGCCCTGCTGGTCGCAATGCTGTTTAAGCATCGCACGCTCCTTGCGTTCGACCCTTTTGCCCTTAATGGCCGTGACCACAAAGTAGATGACCGCGGCGGCAACGATTGCGCCCACACACAGGCCGATCGAGCCAAACATTGCTGTCAATTCCATACCGCGTCACCTCTCTTTTAAACGGGGCTTTCAAGATAGCACCTCGATACCCGCCACCACAGCTCCTTCACGTTCGCCGGCCCTTCGGTCTAACGGATGGCGCGGCGGGGAAAAATCAACTCGTCAAACGATTTAGCATTCGCAATTCCGGCTGCATCGCGCCGGCCATCATCACATAGAATCGAGCCTCCATGGATACCCTCAACGATCTAAATGAGCGCGTCGACGCCTTCGTCGGCACCAGCTCCTTCGACACGCCTGCCGCGGCAAACGACCAAGCTCCCATCGATGTACCTGCCGAGGTTCACGAGGACATCGTCGCCTCGGTCGATTTTTCCGAGGTCGAGCTCGCAGACGAGTTCACCGAGCCCCAGGTAGCCGTGACCCCCAACGGACTGCTCCCCATGGAGCCGCTGCCCATCGACGGGCGTTTGCGCAAGGCGGCCCTTCGCATGCCCGACGAGATCGAGGGGGCCAGCGGCTTTACGCTCTTCGGCCGACGCATCAAGTCGCTCATTTACACCACCGACGTCGCGGTTATCCGCAACTCCAACGCCGATGCCGTCTTTGCGGTCTACCCTTTCACGCCGCAGCCCGCCATTACGCAAGCGCTGCTGACCGTCGCCGAGTGCCCGGTCTTTGTAGGCGTGGGCGGCGGAACTACGACCGGTAAGCGCTCCGTGCAGATGGCAGCCGTCTCCGAGATGCAGGGCGCGGCGGGCTGCGTGGTCAACTCCCCCGCTACTGCCGAGATGGTAGAGCACATCACCAACATCGCCGACATCCCCGTCATCGCCACGGTCGTTCGCTGCGACGATGATGCTCACGCCAAGGTGCGCGCCGGCGCCAAGATTCTCAACATCGCCGCCGGCAAGAACACACCCCAGGTCCTGCGTGAACTGCGCGAGCACTATCCCAACCTGCCGCTCATCGCACCGGGCGGCAAGACGCCCGAGAGCATCCGTGAAACCATCGCCGCCGGCGCCAACGCCATCATCTGGACGCCGCCTTCGGCCCAGCAGCTACAGACCGACATGATGCAGCGTTATCGCAAGATGAAGGAAGACGCCACACCTGTCATCTCGCGCGACGATGTGCCCATTATCGACCAGGTCGCCGCCGCCGAGGTCAGCCAGGTCGAGAACATGAATCCTGACGTGCCGATTCCCGACGAAGTCATCGAGCGCGTCGCTTCGATCCACGAGCGCGTCGAGGAGCATCGCGCCAATCGCGGCCTCAAGCCGTCACTGCACGGCTTTTTCTTCCGCGGAAAGAAACGCTAGCCGCAACAGCAAGGCCCGCCCCACAAACGTGAGACGGGCCGTTTTCGTTTGAGCAATCATGCAGCGACGTGATGGGGCAAATTAATCCACGCGCTTGTCGCCCATAAAGAAGAGCGCCACCGTACCAGGTCCGGTATGCGAGCCAATCAGAGTACCGATGTCATTGATCTCAATCTTGCCTTTAAGCTGCGGAACCTGTTCCTCAATCAGCGCCGCAACTGCCTCGGCATCCTCGCGGCACGCCGAGTGCGACATGATGCACTTACCTGAATAATCCGCACCGTCCAGCACGTGTGCCATCATGGTCTTAGCCATCTCGGAAATCGCGCGCTTCTTAGTGCGAATCTTCTCACGTGGCGACAGCTTACCTTCGCAATCGACCGTCATAAGCGGGCAAATCTTGAGCGCCGTGCCGATGATCGCGCTCGCGGCCGAAATGCGACCGCCGCGCAGGTAGCTCGACAGATCGGTCGAGAAGAACCAGTGGTGCAGGTTGAGCTTGTGCTCCTCGATCCAGACAGCCGTCTCGTCGAGTGAAGCCCCGCTATCGCGCACATCGGCGGCATATTCCAACAACAGGCCAAAGCCCGAAGACGCCGCCAGCGAATCGATGACGCGCACCTTGCCGCCCTCGGGATAGCGATCCGCAAGCATCTGCGCCGCGACGCAGGCCGATCCATACGTGCCCGAAATACCCGACGACAACGTCAGGTGCAGCACGTCTTTACCCTCGGCAACAAACGGCTCCCAAAACTCCTCGTACTCACCCACGCTCACCTGAGACGTCTTGGGCATGGTGCCCGCGGCAATCTGGGCAAAAAACTCGTCCGGCGTAATCGACTGATACAGATCGTCCGTATAGACAACATCGTCGATCTCGTAATGAAAACACACGACAGGGATATTGCGCGACGCAAAGAACTCACGGGTTCGGTCGGCGGCGGATTCACAGGTCAGGACAAAATCACTCATATGAGGCTCCTTACTCATTGCTGCACAAATTATCGCACAGTGAGCCTACATACGGTACATATGTCCACTATTTACCAAATCGAACCAAAAATAGCGAACATCTTTACCACCATCGTTTCCACCGACCCCACGCATAAATATCTGAGAAAACACCCTCTGTCGTCTCCACCCAACCAACACATCTACCTTCACTAAATCGATTTACCAAACCGTTCAGCCAACAATTCAGCCGCTGGCGCAAAATCGAAACAAAAGCGGCGCATACTGGTAAACGTTTGACGCTGTTTATCAGTTTTACCAGCCCCATCGGAAGGTGTTTCATGGTCGCATTCGATCGCAACCCGCAAGACTTCAAGTATCTGCGCCTGCTTTCGAGACAGTTCCCCACCGAACAATCCGCGTTTACCGAGATCATCAATCTCTCGGCCATTCTCAACCTGCCCAAAGGCACTGAGCATTTTATGAGTGACGTGCACGGCGAGTACGAAGCCTTTATGCACATCCTCAACAACTGCTCGGGCGTCGTGCGCAAACATATCGACGAGATCTTTGGCGACACGCTCTCCTTTGACGAAAAGGGCGAGCTGTGTACGCTCATCTACTACCCGCGCGAGAAGATTGAGCTGGTCCGCAGCCAGCGCGAGGACTCGCCAACCTGGTACAAGACGATGCTTGACCAGCTCATCATGGTCGCTCGCTCGCTTTCAAGCCGCTACACGCGCTCCAAGGTGCGTAAGGCCATCCCACGCGATTACGCCTACATCATCGACGAGTTGTTGCACACACACCCGGACGAGAACAACTATCGCGTGCGCTATCACGAGCGCATCGTGGAGTCCATCCTGGAGACCGCCAGCGCAGACGACTTTATCGAGTCGCTTGCCTCGCTCATCAAGCGCCTGGCCGTCGACCACCTGCACCTGGTGGGCGATATCTTCGACCGAGGCGGCGGCGCGGCCAAGATTATGGACCGCCTGCTCACCTACCATTCGCTCGACATCCAGTGGGGCAACCACGACCTGCTGTGGATGGGCGCTGCGGCCGGTGAGCCCGCCTGCATCGCCACGGTATTGCGCAACAACTTACGCTACGACAACTACGAGATCCTCGAGAACGACTACGGCATCTCGCTGCGTGAGCTTGTTGCCTTTGCCGATGCCACCTACACCGCCGGTGAGTCCATCACCCCGCTGATCAAGGCCATCAACGTGCTGCTCTTTAAGCTCGAGGGCCAGATTATCCAGCGCCACCCCGAGTTCGACATGACCGACCGCCTGTTACTCGACAAGATCGAACACGACACCGGCACGGTCACGCTCGCCGACGGCAGCGTGTGGCCGCTCACGACCAACGACTTCCCCACCGTCGACCCGGCGGACCCCTATACGCTCACGCCCCAGGAGCAGCACATCATCGACAAGCTCGTGTCCGAGTTTGTCACCGCCGATCACCTGCATCGCCATATCGATTTCCTCTATTCCCACGGCTCGATGTACAAGGTCGCCAACGGCAACCTGCTCTTCCACGGCTGCGTTCCGCTCAACGAAGACGGCACCTTTAGCAGCATGAACTGTCTGGGCACCTGGCACGCTGGCCGCGATTATCTCGATTTTTGCGACCACATCGCCCGCCGCGCCTGGCGCGTGGGCGACCGCGACGCTCTCGACTGGATGTGGTACCTGTGGATTGGCTTTAACTCGCCCGCCAGCGGACGCCTGGTGCGTACCTTTGAGCGCGCCTATATCGCCGATAAGAGCACCTGGGTCGAGCCGATGGACCCATACTTTACGCTTACCAAGTCGCCCTCGGTCTGCGACGACATCATGCGCGAGTTTGGCGTCGCGCCCATGGCATGTTCGCCGACCGGCCACATCATCAACGGCCACACGCCCGTTAAAACCACCAAGGGTGAGCAGCCCATCCGCGCCGAGGGCAAGCTACTGGTCATCGATGGCGGCTTCTGCCGCGCTTACCATCCCAAGACGGGCATCGCCGGCTATACGCTCATCTCGAGCTCGCGCGGCTGCCGCCTCAAGTCGCACCGGGCCTTTACGACGGTTGCCGAGGCACTCACGCGCAACGTGGACATCGAAAGCGAGACCAACCGTTTTGACCAAGCAGACCGTCGCCGCATGGTGAGCAACACCGATACTGGCGCCAAGATCCGCAGCCAAATCCAGGACCTGCGTCAGCTGCTCGATGCATATAGAAACGGTGCTATCGAGGAGCGCGCCTAGCACCACCCGCGGGGATTGGCTAAACTTGCTGAGTTTGTCATCCCCGCGGCGCTTCGGCGCCAGCTTAAGGCAGGTACCATGCAAAAGCTCCTTGCGCAGATCATGAAATTTGGCATCGTCGGTGTCATTGCCACGGTTATCGACTTTGGCATTATGAATCTGCTCCACTACGGTCTGGGCCTCAACATCCTAATCGCCAACACCAGCGGCTTTATCATCTCACTCATCTTTAACTACCTCGCAAGCATGAAGTACGTGTTTGCGCACAAGGAAGGCATGAGCCGCCGCCGCGAGTTCATCATCTTTGTCGTGCTGTCCGTGATCGGCCTGGCACTCAACGACGGTATCGTGCTGACACTCAACGCCGGTCTGGGACTCGAGGCCAATATCGCCAAGATTTGTGCCACCGCGCTTGTCATGGTCTACAACTTTGTGACCCGAAAAATCTTCCTGGAGGGCGACGAGACAAAATAGCTCGAAACCCCTGCAGCATTACGGCGCCCACGGACGACGCGCACTCAGCGCAGTATCGTCCGTGGGTGTCGCTCGTTCACGGGCAAATTTTCAACGTTTGCGGATTAGCTCTTGAAAATTTGGCGAGTTCATATAGTTCTTGGCAAAGACCTTACGTTTCCCTTGTAAAAGCTCTAAAGTATCCTCTGCTCGATTCATCAACGCATTGGATGTGATTACGTGCGCAAGGCGCTGGCACAACCTCATACCAAGCAGTTCCTCAAGTTTGCTGTCGTGGGTCTTATCTCCTTTGGCATCGACTGGGGCATGCTCATTGCGCTCGTCGAGCTGTTCCACCTCGGCTTTTTGATGAGCACCACGGTTTCGTTTATCACGTCCGTCGTGGTCAACTACTGGCTCAGCATGAAGTACGTGTTCGACCACCGCGAAGGCATGAGCCGCAAGCGCGAGTTCACGATCTTCACCATCCTGTCGGTGATCGGCCTGGGCCTCAACGACCTGTACATGTTTGTGGGCGTCACGTTTTTGAGCATCGGCTACCAGGCCATGAAGGCCATCGCCACGTTCCTCGTCACCTGGTACAACTACTTCAGCCGCCGCTTCTTCCTCGAGGGCGCACGGTCATAGTCGATTCACTATTTGCTTGAATGTATAACCGGTTGGAATTCCCGTTCCAACCGGTTTTTTGTTTGCAGAGCCTGCCGAGGAAAGCGCACAAGGCGGGCCGCAGCGTCGGAATGGGTAGTAGTTTCCCCATGGTCGCCCCGCGGAAAGCGCGTCCCAGATTGCAGCCTCAGAACGGGACACAGCTTCCGCAACGTGGCTCTAGCGGAAAGCGCATCCCAAAATCGATGCCCAATACGGTCCGGCTTCCCAATGGGCGCTGCTTCGGAAAGTCTATCCCGGAATGAGCCCTCAGAGCGGAACACGCTTTCCGAAACCCGCCCCAACGGGAAGCTGCGTCCCGGAATTCGCCTACAGGGCGGGATGCAATTTCCGGTTGAGCCTCGATTGGGAAATGACGTCCCATTCGTATAAAAACGGGCGTCTCGGATGTTTGTCCGAACCGCCCGTTTGATGCGATATGTCGAGGCCCCTAGCCTGTCACGTAATACCAGACCACGTTGTCGCCGTTTGAGAGAACGTAGTTGCTGCAGGCTGTCATGGGCGTTGTGCCGTTGACGGAATAACACCAGCCGCTACCGCTTCCATAGTTTTCATCCTTCTCGGCCAGGCCACCGATGGCGGCAACATAAGTGCCAAACGACGAGCCACGCGCATTTATAGAAATACCCAGCGCGCAGAGAGCGTCGTAGGCAGTTGCTCCCTCATTAAAGGTGTAGGTACCACCAGCGGACACAGGATTGCCCACAGCGCTCGAAGTAACCGAGACAGTCACGGTAACGTAGCTAGACTCCTGAGAGACGCTCTGGTTGCCCGAGGGGGCATTACTGTTATCAGGAACGGCAGAAGGCCCACCGGACGTTGCCGAATTCTGAGAAGCCGACTGACTGTTGTCAGTCTTTTTATTTCCTGCTCCTTTTTCGCCGGACTTCTTGCTATCCGAGTTCTTGTCCGATTCCTTGTCCGAAGACTCGGAATCTTTCTTGGAGTCAGATTTGTCAGAACCCCTAGACCCGTCATTCGTATCATCAGAAGATTTGGAATCCTTGGACCCGGCCTTGCCCGAAGCGACAGTCGAGCCGGACCCATTGCCATCCTTGGCGACGATGCTCTCCCCCGCCACGGTCTGGACGATCCAATCAATGGACCAAGCACCGCTCTCGGAGGGATGAACAAAGCCCAGAGAGACCACGATCAGAACGACGCATGCGGCAGTCAGAACGCCAAGGAGCGCCTTCCGTCGAGGAGCGGACGCCGCCGAAGCGGCGCCCTTTTGCTTTGGATCATCGAGCTGGATAAACGAGGAGTCGGGCTGTTGCCCGTTGGTCTCCTTGGGCTTATCGGGCATTACCGTCACCCTTGCCGCGCTTGGTCAGCACGAAGACGGCGATGAGCGCAAGGCCAATCACGCCGGCGGCGATGCCAACGATGGCGAGCGGGTTGGTGCCCGTCTCCTGCTCGGAAGCACCAGAGGACTTCTTAGCAGTGGTCGTGGAAGCAGCGCCCGTATCGGACTTGGAATCGGACTTCTTGTCGGACTTGCTGTCCTTCTTCTCAGACTTCTTCTCATCCTTCTTGTCGGACTTATCGGAGCCCTTCTTGTCGGACTTGTTTTCCTTGGTCTCGGTCTTGGTCGACACCGTCGTCTTGGTCACCGGCTTCTGACCCGGGGCGATAGCGCCGCCGGCCTGCGGGCCCTTAGAGCCGGAACCAGCGCCGGAACCCGTACCAGTGCCCGTGCCGGTACCAGTACCAGAACCGCTGCCGCCGCTGGAGCCAGAACCGCCATTGTCACCAGAATTGGTGGCATTCTTGGTCCACTTGGCATACAGCGTCAGATCGGCCGTCACCGGCGTACTGAAGTCATACGCTTGCGTGCACGCCTCATCGGTATACCAACCGCCGAAGGTATAGCCCTTGCGACGCGGTTTTACAGCAGGCTCCGTAGCAGTTTTACCAGCCTTAATACGTTGGGAATCGAGCACAATAGAATCTGCACCATTTGCGTCAAACGAGACAGTATAGCGATTGGCCTTCTGGCCATTTCCCTTAATCGCGAACAACTTGCCCGAATCGTTAGCGTAGTAGAGTGAACCATCAGAACCGACCGAAATCGACGACATGCAGTACTGCTGGTTCTCGGCCGACGGTCTATAGAGCAGCTCAGCCTCTTCGTCACCTATGCGATAGCGATAAATGCCGCCAGGATTATTGTTGGACGTAAAGTATACATAGGTATGACCATCTTGAATGGAAACCACAGGCTGTGACTTAACATCGCCGCTGCCCGTAAAACCACTTGCAGAAGAATCCTCGCGGATGAAGTTACCGTCTGCCTTATAAATTGAATAATCGACCGTAAGCGTATCGGCGTCGATAATTGCAAGCTGACCATAGTGGCTCGTAAGACTGTTTTGGGGACCGCCCATAAAGGACTCAATCGACGTGCCGCCAACTACAATCTTACCGTTGACAAACACGGGTGTAGAGGTCGAGCTGCTGCCAAACGTAACTTTACCCAGTTCTGAAAGGGCCCCATCATTAGCGATAGCAATTTTATGGAGCGTGCCATCGGCACTCACAACGTAAGCAGTAGCCCCATCAACAAGCACGTTCGCGCGAACGCGATCGGCGATCTTAAGCTTTGCTACGGTCTTTCCAGTCGAAGGATCAACCGTGCTGACAGTGCCAGAATCATCCGCGATAACGCCATAGTCGCCCGAGAACGCCATGCCAGCCCAGTAATAGCCCTTGCTGTTTTCATTCTTGTGCTGCCACATGACTTTACCGTCAGAAATACGAACACAAAGCAGGTAGCCGTCACTCGAGTCAATCCAATCGGCCGAAGCGGTACCAAAATAGGCATAGCCATCGCGAACCGAAACAGAAGCAAGCGACTGCTGCGCGCCATCGGGACCGGCCGGCAACCCATCGGTAACCCAAACCGTCGCAAGCACATCAACCGTTAAGGCCTGAAGACGACCGCCTGAAAGCGGAACAAGCACAACACCATTGGTATATACCATGCGTGAGGTGGAATCAATTGCAGCAGCCAAAGGTGACTCTAGAACGGTCTTGCCCGTCTCGACATCCTTTTTGAGCAATTTAGAACCAACTGCCACATAGAGATAGTCACCGATCAGCAACGCATCGGAAACACCCTTATTGCCGTCCGCACGCGTCTTAAGCTCGCTTACCCATTTCTCATCTGCATCCTTAGTGGGCACAGGTGCGTCGGTAACCTTGTCGGCACTTGTAAAGCCCGACCAGTCGCTATCCCAGTTAGGGCGTGCAGCGCTCGGATTAAGAACAACCTTGTCGGCACTTGTAAAGCCCGACCAGTCGCTATCCCAGTTAGGGCGTGCAGCGCTCGGATTAAGAACAACGTTGTCGACACCGGGCAAAGTATCCCCAGGGGCGTAAGCCCAAACGACCTTATCGCCCGACTTAAGCACGTAGTCGTTATCGAGTTGAGTTCCAGGAACGCCGTTGACAAAGAACGACCAAGCGCCGGACAGCTCGGTACCATCAAGCGGAGAAACGAGGCTATGGACACCCCAATAGCCGAATTGGTCGTACATCTTGGACTCGATGCCAAGGGCGTCGAAATAGGTAGCGGAGGCATCCTTGATCGACGTGCCCTTAACAAACACCTGGGTCGACGGGCTCGTCCAACGCTGAGCCATCCCGGCCTTTTTGCCAATAATCTCCATCGTGACGGAAACCTGCTCGGGCGCGGGGTCGCCGTACTTCGAGTAGCACCAGACGACGGAGTCGCCGTCCTTGAGCGTGTAGCCGCCCGCGCCGACCTCGGAGGCGCTGCCGTTGACGAACAGCTGCCAGTACGCGCCGGTCGCCGAGTCATAGCCGAGCTTGCGGTCCTTATCGAAGGGCGACGTGATCGTGTTGAGCGCCCAGCCCCAGGTGCCGTTGGGATCGTAGTCGGTGGTCAGGCCGGCCTGCTTGAAGAGCTGCTCGGAGAGGTCGGCCGCGGTCGAGCCCTCCTTCAGCGTGATCCGCTGCGCGGCGGCCCAGGTCTGCTGGGCGCCCTTGGCGTCGCTGCCGACGACGGAGCACGTGGCAGAGACCTGAGCGACAGGCGCGGGGTCGCCGTACTTCGAGTAGCACCAGACGACGGAGTCGCCGTCCTTGAGCGTGTAGCCGCCCGCGCCGACCTCGGAGGCGCTGCCGTTGACGAACAGCTGCCAGTAAGCGCCGGTCGCCGAGTCGTAGGCGAGCGTGCGGCCGGAGTCGAAGGGCGACGTGATCGAGTTGAGTGCCCAGCCCCAGCTGCCGTTGGGGTTGTAATCGGCCTTGAGGCCGGCACGCTTGAACAGCTGCTCGGAGAGGTCGGCCGCGGTCGAGCCCTCCTTCAGCGTGATCCGCTGCGCGGCGGCCCAGGTCTGCTGGGCGCCCTTGGCGTCGGTGCCGACGACGGAGCACGTGGCAGAGACCTCCTGGCTCTCTGCCTTGGCAGGCTGAGCCTTGGCCTCTCCAGCGGCAGAGACAACGGCGGTGTCCTGCTTCGAGGCATCGGACGTCGATGCAGCCGGTGCCTCATTGCCGGCAGCGCTATCGTCCTCAGTCTTGTCGGTAGGGCCCGAAGCTGTCGCAGTGGCATCTTGCTCGGCAGTGCCCCCATTCGCCACCATGCCGCTCGCATTGAGGTCGGCAGCAGGGCTTGTCGCGGACTCACCAGAGCCGTTCTCGGCAAGCGGTGCCGCCTGAGCCACAGCCTCGGCAATGCCCTCGGCGCCCTCGGCCCACAGCTGAGCCGGTGTGGTGCCAAAGGCCATCGCGAAGGCCAGGAATGCCACCAGGCCGCGCTTGGCTACGCCGCGCGCAATTGCGCCACGGCGATGCGAGACGCGCTCGCGCTCGTCCTCAAACATATCCAATTGTCCCCCATTGTCTGTACTTGGAGCGTTGCCTTGAGGCTGCCCCACG
The DNA here is from genome assembly GCF_040098165.1 of Collinsella sp. CLA-JM-H32. Lineage (NCBI taxonomy): Bacteria > Bacillati > Actinomycetota > Coriobacteriia > Coriobacteriales > Coriobacteriaceae > Collinsella > Collinsella sp. CLA-JM-H32. The sequence goes on along the minus strand of NZ_JBBNMZ010000003.1, from coordinate 108,893 downwards.
TCATCGCGCATGTTGCGCTCGAGTTCCCCCATCGGGGTCCCCCTTCCCTCCAGAGCCCTATGCACACCGGCGGCAAAAGCCGCAGCCGCATGCAAGACGGGAGGCGATCCGACTTAACCTTAACGACTCGGGCACGTCGTCCGATCTGCGACGCGAGCATCCCGAGCCAAGAGGAATTACGGTTACTGGTACAGCTGGGGACTTGCACCCCGATTCTCCCAAATGCGCAGGATAACCGCGCATTCGTGCGTCTCCGCACCACCATCTAGGCCATCGATTATTACCGTCAAAATGGTATCACGCAAAAGGGCCTCGCACGCAGGCGAAGCCCAAGGTAAAAGCTATTGTTTGCGATAGGAAAATGCGGTGACGGCCGCAGCCTCTAGTGCTTGCCGCCGTGACTGTTGAGCCAGATATTGCGGCCCAGCATAAGCGCCAGCACCAGCGCGCTCACGTAGCCCATAAAGCCAATGACCGGGATACCAAACACAACCGGCTCGATGCGCGCGTAGTACACCACCGACGAACCGATAAACAGACCGGCGATCACAATTGCCATCGACATGCGGTCGATAATCCCACCTAGCTGTCGCAGCGCCTTATCGCTGCTCATGATCTGCGTGTTTACCTTAAGCTGGCCGCGCGTAAGCATACGCGAAGCCAAGCCCAGATACTCGGCCGCCTCGAGCGAGCCCTTCGCCGCGCGATAACTGCTCGCTGCAAAGTCGCGGCTCATCTCGCGCATGCGCGCATAGGTGCTTTTCTCGTTTTTAATATGCGTCTGGATGATCTGGATCATGTTGACGTTGGGCATGTACTCGGTCAACAGGCCCTCGAGCGTCACCATGCCGCGGGCGAACATCGTCACCACGCTCGGCAGCTCAACGTCATTTTTGCGCGCGAGGTTTAACAGCGAGGTCAAAAACTCGCCGATATCCAGGTCTTTAAGGTCGAGCCCGGCAAAGTCGGCAACAATAAAGTCCAAGTCGGACAAAAAGGCCGAATGGTCAAGCTCGGCCGAATCGCCGCGCGTCACGGCAAAGCGCATGAGCGAATCCTTGAGCTTTGGCACGTCGCCCTCGGCCACGGCAAAGATCATATCCTTGACGATGCCACGGTCGTGGCTCGACATGCGTCCGACCATGCCCAAGTCGATAAAGTAGACAATTCCGTCTTTGAGGATGATGTTTCCCGCATGCGGGTCGGCATGGAAAAAGCCGTCGTCGAGCACCTGCGTCGAATAGTCCTCGACGATTGCGGCACCGATCTTTTCCAAGTCATAGCCCTCGGCCACTAAACGTTCAGGATCGGCGATCGAAATGCCGTCGACGTAATCCATAACCACCACGTGCTCGGTGCACAGGTCCAGATAGGATTTAGGGCACGTCACGCCATGAACGCTCTTATGGAACTCGTAGAAGTCGTTGAGGTTTTTGGCCTCGGCCAAAAAGTTGGTCTCCTCGCGAAACGAGGTCCACAACTCCTCGACTACGCCGTGCAGGTCAACGAATTGATCGGTGTTGACGAACTTGGAAACAATGCGCACCACCGAGCGGATGATATCGATGTCCTGCGCCATAACCTGCTGCGCACCGGGGCGCTGCACCTTGACGGCTACGTCCTCGCCCGTCACCAGACGAGCGCGGTGCACCTGCGCGAGCGATGCGCTACCAAGCGGATTGGGGTCGATCGCATCGAACATCTCCCCCAGGCGCAGGCCGTATTCCTCTTCCAAGCAGCGGAGCACTACCTCGTACGGCACCGGCTCCACGTCGGAGCGCAAGCGGCGCAGCTCATCGCAAAAGCGTTGCGGCAGAATCTCGGACCGGTTGGCCAGAATCTGCCCCATCTTGACGAACATGGGGCCGAGCTCCTCGAGCAGGCGGCGCAAGCGAACCGGCGTGAGGTTATCCCACACACGGTACTTTTTGACCAAGCGAACAATCTGCCCAATGCGTTCGCGACGACCCGCCGGTGTGAGCTGATATTCCTCGTCCGGCGCCATCGCGTCGGGCTCCTCGGGGACCATATCGACAGCGCGCGGCTTTTTGCGAGCGCCCGAGACGGCGGCATCAACCTCATCGACAACCGCCGCCTCGTCACCCAGGGGATCTAGTTTGTTGTAATCGGTGGTGGAATCTGCCATCTGCGCTGCTACTCGGCCTCTTCGGTATCCTTCGCATTGTCGGGCTCAACGGACTCGACGGGCACCGAGGTCACGTTGTCCTCGACCGAATCGACGATGTCGCGCACGTGGGCCAGGAAGGCCGTGCGCTCGGACGCGGTCATAACGCGGACGCGAGCAAGGATGAGCTCATCGAGCACGCGCTGGGCCGCGGTCTCGCCCTGCATGCCCAGACGCTCGGTCAGATCGGAGATGGTACCGCCGGCCTGCTCGAACATGTCGGACACACTGCGGGCGATATCGGGAGCGCCGGCGTCCTTGCGAACCTGCTCGCCCTTGGTATTAAGGTCGTCGAGAACCTTCTTGCCGCCTTCGACAGCAACGGCGGCAGCGCCAAAGCCCACGTTAATGGCGCCGTTAACAAGCTGATCGAGTTTCATAACCATGGTTGTCTCCAATCACAAACAACTGCATTGGCGTTCTTGTACCCAAGATTGAGCGAAAGCGACAAAGCGTTTTAGCGCTATTCAATCGACGGGAAATCCCTACCTCACGTTGTCGTTCATCGCGAAAGAGTTCTTCATGGCGCAGCTCGTGGTGTAGAGCACCTTGCCCAGTAGAGCATCGGTCTCCACGCGAACACGCTCGGCAAAGGCCTCATTGGCGCGTGCAAGCTCGGCAGGTACCTCGGCCTCGGGCAGAGCGGCTACGGCAGCATCGACGTCATGGATCTGCTTGTGGCCCATGCCACCGACCTTCTCCTGATAGTCCTCCACAGCGCGGCCGCACTCATGGAAACGGACGTCGGCCAGGGCGCCGATCAGGCGGTTGGCCCAGTAGAAGTTTTCGGACGTCACGCGAGCCTGCGTGTCGGCATAGTACTCGGGCATGGTCTCGACGTTGGCGTACAGAGGGACCAGCGCGTTAAACGAGTTGGAGCCAAAGGCCATCCACTGCACGGCGCGATACGCCGGCTGCGCATAGGGGCGCAGCTGCAACACGGCGAGCTGGCTGTTGCGGTTGATGCCGATGGGGCGATAGGCACCACGCGTAGCGGGCGTGCCCTTGCTGCCGTAGCAGTCGTACTCCGTGCCCTGGTAGTGGCTCGAGAGCACGTACTTGATGTCCTCGATGGTCACCTTGCGCTCGGGCACGCGGCTCCAGGGGATATCGTCGCTCTCGGGCGTGTAGTCGGCGTCGGGGCCATCCCACACGTCGCTGGGGTTGAGGCAGCGCTGCATGTACCAGGCGCGCGGCGTGTTGTAGACATGGTCGCTGTCGCTGTGCGAGCCAAAGGCCTCGCGCGGGTTAAAGACGGCAGCCGGGCCGTCGCTCTCGACGCCCAGCGTCAGGTCCAGATGCCACTCGGCCATCCAGGCGCGCAGGTCGGCGGAGCACATATGGTCGGCCTGGGCGCCCTCGGCGTCATCCAGGTCAAAACTGTCGATGCCCAGCTGGTTGGGCATGGTCACATAGGCGTCGTCAGGCACGCGCTTGGCGATCCAGTGGTGACCGCCGATGGTCTCGAGCCACCAGATCTCGTCCACGTCGCTAAAGGCGATGCCGTTGTTCTCGTAAGTGCCGTAGCGCTCGAGCAGGTCGCCCAAGATACGCACGCCGTCGCGGGCGGACTTGGCATACGGCAGCACCAGGGTCACCATGTCCTCCTCGCCCAGGCCACCGGGCTGCGCCGGCACATAGCCGTCCTCACCCTCGTTGCCCTTGGCGGGCACGTAGTCCACGAGCGGATCGGCGCCGCGGACGCGCTCGTTGGTGGTAAGCGTCTCGGTTGCGGACATGCCAACATTGAGCTCGTTGAAACCGGCCTCGGCCCAGATACCGTGGCCCGGGACAACATCGGGGACGCTCGTATAGCGCATGGGGTTATCGGGCAGCTCAACGGTCAGGTGGCTCAGGACGCTCGTGTAGACACGCGGCTGCTCGTCGGGATGCACTACGCGCATGCGCTTGGGCTCAAATACCCCGTTGGACGAGTCCTCGTTACGCGCGACCAGGGTCGACCCGTCGTAGCTTGCGTTTTTACCGACCAGAATCGTTGTGCACGGCATGCGCATCCTCCTTGAGCGAAGAAATCAAACGGCAACAGTGTATCGCTTCGGCGCAGAAAGGGCGAAACCACGGCCTCGGCAGCCCCCGTGGTCAAAAAATGCCAAATATGAGTACTGTCACAAATTTAGTGGCAGCAAATTGCACTGTTCCGGGCGCCGGGAATCCTCACCTGTCCAAAAACTGAGTCTAGTGATTCCCCATACGTCCAATAAAATTGGCTCTTTAACGATATTACTTATCGCTGAAGAACCAAAATGATCTCAAACATATGTGACTAACTTGGCAACAGTACTCATATTTGGCATTATTTGACCACGGGGTATCTAACCAACCCCCTAAACAGCCTCCAAACGCCTATTTTACCGCGCGCTCAGCCGCCTCGATCACGTGCTTGGCGAGAATTGCTGTCGTCACGGCGCCCACGCCACCCGGCACGGGGGTGATTGCGCCAACAACCGGCTCCGCGGCATCAAAATCGACGTCGCCGACCAGCTTGCCAGCGGCTTCGTCCCAATTAATGCCAACATCGATAATCGCCTGGTCCTCGCAGACCGCATCTGCGCCAATCGTGCGCGCGCGTCCAACGGCGGCAACCACAATGTCGGCAGCACAGCACTCGGCGGCAAGATCGCGCGTATGCGTATGGCACGTCGTCACGGTTGCGTTGCGCGCCGTAAGCATGGCGGCAACGGGGCGGCCAATTACCAGTGAGCGTCCGACCACAGCAACCTTGGCCCCATCCAGCTCAACGCCGTAATGATCCAGCAAAGCAAGCACGGCTTCGGCTGTGCAGGGGGCAAAACCCTCGCCGCGCCCCGAAAGCGTGGTGAGCAGTGAAGCCGGCGTCATGGAGTCAACGTCCTTGGCGGGATCGAGCGCTGCAGCGACGGCGTTCTCGTCAAGGCCGGCGGGCAGCGGGCGAAACATCAGACAGCCATGAACAGCCGAATCGGTATTGATGTCCTCGACGGCCGTCAACAGCTCGTCCTGCGAAACATCGGCAGGAAGCAAAACGCGGCGAGCCTCAATGCCAACCTTCTCGCAGCGCTTGAGGGCACCGCGCTCGTAGGACAGGTCGTCCTCGCGTTCACCTACACGCACGATAGCCAACGTCGGAACAACGCCCCGCTCGCGCAGGGCTGCGCAGCGAGCAGCAAGTTCCTCAGTCAAAGCGCGAGCAACGGGAGCACCTTTCAGCAGTTCAGCCATGGCTATCCTCTCTTCCTTGCAGCGTCGGAGGCGCGGCGCGCCAGCGCATCGGCGCGCGGCAACCATGTGTCGAGCAACTCATCACACGCCGTCTCGAGCTCCTTAGCACGAGCGCGATCCTTCATAGACGTGGTGTTCGCAAAGAGCGTCAAACTCGCGCCTTGCATGGCGGCGCGGCAGAATACGGCGCCGCACGCCACGTCGGACAGCAGCTGTCGGGAGCCCTTGTCCGCCATGTCCTCGAGCAGCGCCAGCGCACGCCCGCAGGCATCCATAATGCGATACGGCGGCATAGCGGCCACATGCAGCGCATCCTGAATCGCGGTCGCTCGAGCCGGATCGTCACGCGGAATACCGTACGCCGCGGACACCTGCCCGTAGGCACGAACGTCCTCGGCAACCAACTCGACAAGCTCCTGGGACAGCTCATCAGCCTGAGCAAACGCGCGCGCCAGGTCATCCGCACGATCAGCAAGCGCGGGATTGGTCGCACCGTAGCGGGCGACCATCCCGCAAAGCGAGGCGCCCAGTGCGCCCACAAAGGCGCTCGCACTACCGCCACCGGGAACCGGCTCGCGAGCAGCCAGCGCTTGGGCAAACTCTCGACAGGTTTTATCCATCATCTCTTGGCTCATACGCACGCACCTTCAAGTCATATACATCGGTCGGGTGGCAACCGCCGACCGACCGCATCAATCACATAATGGTGCTAAGTCTAGCCCATAAGTACATGAGCGTCAGCGCACCTGGCCATCGCGGATTTCTATGACGAACGATAGGCGTCGGCACCGCAAACATGGGACACATGGCCCACCTTTCGAGACTTCCGGACGTCAAAAACTGAGGCATATCTATAAACAAGGAACCTGTTGGGGCAACGCCCACGCACGCGCGCCCCATTAAATCAACGGGCACCTCACCCCGGGGAGGGCCGACAGCATCGGCCCTCCCCTCTTTTGCGACCGCACATATTGCCACTTGTCGGCGCAATTCCAGCCCCCAGAATGGGGCACATGGCCCACCCTAGCGAGCCGTCCACGCGTACAGTAAAGGCAGGTAATCCGTGGGCGGTTACAGATCGAGGAGGACACGACCATGAAAAAGAAGGCCTTTGCGATTCTCACCCTCTGCATAAGCCTCTTTGCCGCAGTTGCCCTGGTGGGCTGCGGTGGCAGCGGCGGCGCTACCGGAAGTGGCGGTGGAGCAGAAAAGCCAGCCGTGGATATGAGGACCGACTTCATTTGGTTTAAGGTCGAGGTCCCCGAGGGCGTCGAGATCACCGACGTCGCAGGCGACACCGCCGACAGGGCCCAGTTTAAGTTCACCGAGAGCGAGCATGCCAGCGACCGCTTCATCCCCGTCTTCGATCCTGACAAGAACGCCGATGAACTGTTCGACTACGAGGCAAAGTGGAAGGCCAACTCCGGATGGACCGAGAGCGATCCCGTTAAGTACAACGGCAAGACCTGGCGCAGCGCCTACTTTACGCACTCGGGCGGCGTAACGACCGAATACTTCACCGACGTTGACGGCGGCAGTGTGTACGTGCGTATCGACAACGTCGAGGAACACAAGGACGCCGTCGAGACCATGATGAAGTCTCTGGAATTTGCCGACGACATCGCCGAGGCCAAGACCGAGGCCATGAACGTCAAGCTCGACGATATCGAGATCAAGCGCTAAGCGACTGGCAAGCGCAACGGGAAACACGGTCGCAGTGCAAACAAGCGACGGTACCCCAGCGCTTCGTACCCAGGGAGGGCCGGTAAACCGACCCTCCCTTTCTTATGCCGGTAGCCGACGAACGCGAGGATGCCGGACGTCGGAACCGCCCCAAATGTGGCAACAGTACGAAAACGACAAACGCCCCAACACGTCCGCCCGCCGATTTATTGTGCCGCGCAGACAATTAAACCAGCATCTTTAAACATCTGAGCAGTATAGTGACCAAAACTATCGCATAACCGAACCCTACGAATGGAGAAGTTATGACCGAACACCACGCCATCAGCCGCCGAGCATTTACGTTGGGCCTTGGACTCGCGGCGTTGTCGCCACTTGCAAGCCTGCCCGAAACCGCGGCATTGGGCATTGGCCCACGAGCGGCATTTGCAGACGACGCTGCCACAGCGTCGGTCAGCCTCGACAATTTCGTCATTCGCCTTCGCCCCGCGGGCTATTTTCGTACCGCAAGCGTTAACGAAGACGGCAACGTCATCGGCAACGTCTGCCATCTGTTTAATGACGGCACGTCCAGCAAGCTCATCCTTGAGAACGTAACGACCAAGAATGACGATACAAACTGGTATGCTATCCGCACCTTGCTCAATTTCGAAGAGCATAAAAAGACGGGCTACAGCATTTGGTCGGTCGATGGCGACTCGGACAAAGACGGAAAGGTCATCCACGTATGGAGTGGCGAGCATGACGGCAAGCCCAGCCGCTCTTTTGCGTTCGAGCGTCAATCAAACGGAACCTATATCATCCGAGACCGCACGGTCGAGAAAGAAACCGAGAAAAAAGACATTAAGTACCTGGCAATAGAATCGAACGGCGAAGACCAGGACAACAATAAGATCTGCCATAAGAGTAAGAGCATTCCGTGGGAGCTCGAACTTATCGGTTACGACATGAAAAAGAACGATGCCACGGTTAGCAGCCTCGACTGGATCACGTACAGCAGCTACGTCGATGGGCCATGTTGGATGAAATACGTCGACGACAACAAGTTCCTCGACGAGCTGAGCATCCCGGGTACGCACGATTCGGGCACCTGTAGCGTGGACAACGACACCGAGCCCCAATCCTCGCAAGTAAAATGCCAGCAGGATTACATTCCCACGCAGTTGCTCGAAGGCATTCGCTATTTTGATATCCGGCTCGGAAAGGGCGACAACCCCGGTATCGACCACGGGGATTACTACCTGCTCAAAAAAGACGCGTACTTTATGCATCTTTCCGATGTCATAGGCTACTTCAAAACGTTTTTGAACGAAAACCCGACAGAAGCGCTCATCATGCTTGTATCACGAGGCAACGACGAGGCTACCGATGACAGTGTTACGACGGCTTTCGCCAAGGTTATGGGCGATAATCCCGATCTGTTCTACACGTCGAGCCATGTCCCCACGCTGGGCGAGGTTCGCGGAAAGATCGTTCTGCTGCGTCGATTTAGGCTCGCGGGCAACAGTGTAAGCGGCCACACGTGGGGCCTCGACCTTACCGAATGGGATGACAAGATCAAGGCTCACTCCGACAGCGCCACTATGTGTCTCGTCCAAGACGCGCGGGGCTTTGAAGCCGCGGGGGAAACAGGCGACAAAGAGCCCTATTGCACCAAGGTATACGCCCAGGACAAGTACAAACTCACGGGAACCGACAAGCTCAGCTGGGTCGATAATGCGCTGAAGGAAACGTCCGGGCGCACGCGCAACGAGGTAGATGTCGAGGACGATAACGGGGCCAAGGAGAAAGTCCTGGAGCGTTGCTGGTCTATCAACTACACCAGCTGCACGGGCTTGTCGCACGGAGGCAATCCTTTTACCTCGGCACGAGTAGTCAACGAGCATCTGTATAAGAGCCCGTACATCAATCCCAGCGGCATCGAGGATACAAAGTCAGATTACCTCAAGCACATTGGCATCATCGCATCCGACTTTGTTGATGCGGCGCTGGCCCGGAGCATCTATCAGCGCAATTACGATACGGAACACAAGCAGACGGCTTCGTACTATCTCCCGTACTATCTCCCGACCCGCATGCGCATGACGTACGGCGACTCGCTGAGCGATGCCTCATTCCAGGATGGCAAGACCGTTGGCGAGGGTCATTTCCGCCTTGCCGACAGCAGCAACGCGCTCAACGCGACAGCTTCGGGCCATGCGTTTGCCATTGAATACGTGGATGTCGACGCCCTGGGCAACGAGACCGTTACGGGGCTGCAGGGCTCTGTGCCCATCGATATCGATCCACGCGCGCTGACGCCCCATTTTGAGGGACTCGAAGGCCTTAAGGCCGGCGAAGACGTGCGCGCCAAGATTGCGGCATCACTCGAGGGCAAGCTCGAAACCGATGCCTGCACGGCCCAGCTCGAGTTTATGCACGGCGCGAACGGCGCTCCGGGCACAGCAATGGCCGAGGGCGAAACATTTGCCGCAGGAACGTACTGGGTGCGCGTGAACGGTCTCTTGGGCGACGCGGCGCAGAACTACACGCTCGCCAGCGACGGAGCCGCAAGCTTTACCGTAGCGGCCTCGGGCAGTGCAGGCGGCGCCGGCACCGGCAGCAGCACGGGCTCCAACGCAGGCAGCGCTGATAAGAATGGTAAGGGCAACAAGGGCAAGGGCTCGGGCGGAAAACTCGCCGACACGGGCGACGGCTCCGGCATTGCCGCCGGGCTCGCCGCTGCCGCCATGGCGACGACGGTCGCCGGCGCAGCAATGCTTGCCAGTGACCGCAAAAACGCTGGGGACGGTAGCGAATAGGCAAGCCGGCCTTTTAGACACATCGACTCAATCGGGGGCGCAGAACACCGTTCTGTGCCCCCGATTTTTACCTTGGCCCGAACGCCGCTATCGGCTACATCACCATGTTCAGCGCGTTAACAAACTCCTGGGCCTTCGCACGGCTGTTCAGGCTAAAGACGCAAGCGGTCAACAGACGATTGCGCAGAAAAACATCGCGGCCTTTGATTCTATTGACGCCCGTAATGTCCTTAAGGTAGACAATCTCGGTGTGCTTGCCGCCAAAAGTGCCCTTCTTGAGTACCTCAATGCGGTTAGGGTAGATCTTGACGTCTTTATACCTACCCGAACCTTTGTCCTGGAATAGCAGCGTGTTGTTGTCCATACACGTCACTCCCGTGGGGTTCGTTAAAACTGTCCCTATGGCCACATTTTAGTCACCGCAAGGCCCCATGCGATGATGTCAGACAGCACAGCAATTCGTGTCCGCGCGAGGCTTTAAACTAAATTCGATAAAGATGCATTCCACAAGAGGAAAGCGGGGCGACAGTGATGGGCGAACTGGTAAACCGTGGAGAATCGGCAATCGTGCCCGAAGGTTTTTACAAGCAGGTCTCCTCGATTCTCAACGCCGCTCGCGACAAGGCCTATACCGCTGTTAACTTTGCGATGGTTGAGGCATATTGGGAGATCGGCAAGAGTATTGTTGATGAACAGGGCGGAGAGGAGCGCGCCAAGTATGGCGATGCACCGATCGACGAACTTGCCGTTAGATTGACTAAGGATTTCGGCAGAGGCTTCAACGCCAGAAGCTTAAGATACATGCGTCAGTTTTATCTTGCGTTCCCAATCCGGAACGCGCTGCGTTCCGAATTGAATTGGACACATTACCGCAGGTTATCGCGTATAACCGACCCTGATGCTCGAACATGGTACATGAACGAATGCGCCGATTCTCGTTGGAGCACGCGTCAGCTCGAACGCCAGATCAACACCATGTTCCGCGAGCGCCTACTTGCCAGCAAGGACAAGGAGGCCGTCACCCAGGAAATCCAAAAGAGCGCCCCGGCTCGTCGCCCCGAGGATATCATCCGCGACCCATATGTACTGGAGTTTTTAGGTTTCTCGGACGATACCGCGTTTCGCGAGAGCGATCTAGAGCAGGCGCTCATCACGCATCTTCAGAAGTTCCTGCTGGAGCTTGGCCGTGGTTTCGCTTTCGAGGCGCGCCAAAAGCGCATCACCTTTGATGGGCGCCATTTCTATATTGACCTTGTTTTTTACAACTATCTGATGCGCTGCTTCGTGCTCATCGACCTTAAGACGGACGACCTTACGCATCAGGACCTGGGCCAGATGCAAATGTATGTGAACTACTACACGCGCGAGCTTATGAACGAAGGCGACAATCCGCCCATAGGCATCGTGCTCTGCGCGGACAAAAGCGATTCGATTGTCGAGTACACGCTGCCCGAAGACAACGACCAAGTGTTTGCCGCCAAATACCTGCCGTATCTTCCAAGCAAGGAAGAGCTGGCGCGCGAACTGAGCGCCGAGTACCGCGCCATCAACGAAGCGACTAATGGCGAAACGCAAGGGTAGCAGCACGTTGCGACCGAAGCCACCGCAGCCGTCGCAGGCGCACTCGCGGTTGCGACGCACGCTACGAAACAATACCGGTCATGGACGCCGGCAACGACATTCTAGCCGTGGCTGGCGAGCGTGACCTGACAGGCAAAGACGCGGCCTTCGTCTGATGTGGGTCCATTGGCTGCCACAGAAAAGGGCCGGTTGCAGCCGGCCCTTTAGACGATAATACCCGCGTTGCCCGCGCTTCCGAAGTGTGACTAGCTGAGGAGCGGGTTCCGCGGCACAACCTGATTTTACCCGGTGGGGCGGCTCTTTTGCAGCCGTTCCACCGTTTATTTATATCTGGCACCCTCAAACAATCAGACGGCAGCCCGCACTCCTGAGAGCCGCCCCATATCCCTGGCTATCGCGTCATAAGACTAACCAGCACCGCTCCCCTACTTCCCAAATAGCGCACCCAGCAGACCGCGGCGTTTGGGCTTCTCCTCTCGGTAGGAACCCTCGGCAACCGCTGCAACCTGGCGCGGTTGCTCGCCGCCTCCACGGCGCACGATCTGGTACAGGAAGGGTGATTTAACATATTTGATCTCGACGGGCGTGGCGTGCACGGTGCTCTCACCGGACAGATGCAGGCTCGAGCTGAGCGGCGCCACGATATGCGTTTCGCGCTTGTCGCTAAACACCACCGCGGCCGCACGACCCGTCTGGCCGTTTACGGCGATGCGCACCTGCTCGCCGTCGCGGCTGTCCGTTGCCGGACGGTCGACAAAGTACACTGGCACCATAACTAGGCCGTCCTTGTGCTTGCGGGCCTTGCATGCCCACGTGCGGATGCTCTTTTTATTGAGCCCCAGTACAGCCTCGGCGTCGTTGCCCGCAACGTCGAGCGCCAACTTATCAATAACCACCTGGTCCTTGGTAGACGCATCGACGGAGACAACGCGAAAGTCACCTTCCTGCATGGCCGGGTCAAACGGCCCAACCTTGGCAAAGTCCCACGGCTCCAAAATGCCCATGAGGCGAACGTCCAGGTAGTTTGCCTTGGGGTATGCCCAGTCGAGCACCTCGTAGTACACCAAGGTCTCCTTGCTCAGGCCCTTGCCTGGGAAGGACGCCATCATGCGCAGGTCCGCCAGCGCCATGGGGAAATAGAAGAGCATCATGTCGTTTTGGATCGCATCTTCCACGTCGTGCCCGGCAAAGGCTTCCGCATACTGGCGCACCAGCTGCAGTGCGCTGGCACGTGCCTGCTGCGGCGAGATTTCGCAGGGAATACCCTGCCCAGGTACATACTCCGCACCTACGCCCATGGTCAGGCGCTTGCTAAACGTCCCCGGCTTGAGCAGGTCGGCAATGCCGATCTTGTTGCCGCAGGACGGGCACTCAAACACGCGCTGGGTCGACTCGCCCTCAAAGGACGCACCACAGAAGGGGCAAGGAATGCTCACATGCGTGGCCTCTTGGAACTCCTGCGCCGTGCCGCGATCCTCCCACAGCAGATGTTCCAGAACTGACTGATTGCGCCAGTGCGAATTGAAGAAATACCAGTCCGGGTCCTCCGGGCGCTCGAGTTGCGACACATGCGTGAGCTTGAGCAGTCCATCCACCACCGTTAGCGGCGTATGGCGAATGCCCAGGGCGCTCTTGGGCTCCCCCGCATCAGCCTGCCACGGAACGACCGTGCCGCAATAGGCGCACTCAAAGCTGCGCTTAGCCTGGTGCGAGTACATAGGGCCGCCGCAGTTTTGACATTTAATGGCAAACATCTCGTCCATGGAAACGTCCTCCTTTGCACAGGGGCTGTCGACATTAAGTATGTCGAGCAAGCAGGCACATGCCCATACCCATGTGGCCCAAAATGGACCACCCAGGCAGACGAGAAGGCTCGCTCGTTAGCACCGGCAGACTATTGCTGCATTTTCTGAGCATCGGTGCACGGCGCCCCCGCGCGAGCTACACTATCCCCTTAAACATGATTGTGAGGACGACCGCTATGCTATTTGTAAATCGGCTGGTACATACGCTTGTTCCCGGCAGCGAGAGCGAGCCGGTCGATGCATCTTGCCGCACCAACGCGGGCTTTTCCGCAAGCCTCGTCTGCATTGGCCTCAACATCACCCTGTGCCTGGCCAAGGGCATCGCGGGCCTGCTCGCCGGCTCCGTCTCCCTCATCGCCGACGCTTTCAACAACCTCTCCGATGCCTCGAGCAACATCGTGAGTCTGCTCGGGTTCCGCCTTGCCAGCCGCCCGGCAGACGAAGGCCACCCCTATGGCCACGGTCGCTATGAGTACCTAGCCGGCCTGTTCGTCGCCGTCCTGGTTTGCGCCGTCGGCATCAATCTGATCCTCGAGTCGGTCACCAAGATCATCAAGCCTTCCCCCACCGCTTACACGTTCATTTCCCTTGCGGCACTGGCTACGTCCATGCTCGTAAAGCTCTGGATGGCCGCGTTCAACCGCACGCTGGGTAACCGCATCGATTCCGAAACGCTCATCGCCACGGCGCAGGACTCCAAAAACGACGTCATCACCTCGGGCTCGGTCTTGGTGGCGGCGCTTATTTCGCAGACGACCGGCTTTGACCTCGATGGCTGGGCAGGCCTGGGTGTGGGCATCTTCATCTGCATCAGCGGCATGAGCCTAGTGCGCGACGCCATCAGCCCGTTGCTGGGGCAAGCGCCCGACCCCAAGCTCGTCCAAGCAATCCGCGACAAGATCATGTCCTATCCGCAGGTCTTGGGCACACACGACCTGATGGTGCACGACTACGGCCCCGGTCGTCAGTTTGCCAGCGCCCACGTGGAGATGCCCGGCGAGGGCGACGCGTTTGAGCACCACGAGATTCTGGACACCATCGAGCACGACATCAAGCGCCAGATGGGCATTGGTATCACGCTGCACTGCGACCCCATCGCGACAACCGGCGATGACTTGCGCGGCTGGGTCAAGCGCGGCGTCATGCAGATCGATCCCGCGCTCTCCATCCACGATCTGCACGAGCACAACGGGTTCGTTTCGTTTGACCTGGTGCGTCCCGACGGCTTTGACATATCCGACGAGGAGCTGCTGGAGCTCGTCACGCGCATCGTGCACGAGCGCCGACCCGATGCCTCATGCGTCGTTACGTTTGACTCGGGCTTTAGCTCGCCCGAGCGTCCGGCCGAGCAGCTGTAGCCCCGCTCCGCTCGTCCGCTAGTTTCCCTGCGCGCCCGAGATGCCGTTTTGCAGTGCGTTCCAGGCATCCGTCGCCATGTCGCCCAAGTTCTGCGCGGTATCGCCCAGATTTTGTGCCGTATCGCCCAGCTCTTGCGCCTTGTCTCCCAACTCCTGCGCCTTGTTGCTCAAGTCCTCCAGCGTATTGGAGCTCGAGCTGTCGGTACCGCTTTGGCCGTCGGACGAGTTGCCCGAACTGTTCTTGTGCGTGAGTTGAATTTCGAGGTTGCCGTTGTCGTTATAGTAGGCAGAAGTAACGACCCAGTTGGCATCGACGACGGGCGTTGAGCCATCATCAGTCAGGACCACGGCATTCGAAAGATCGGCGCCGCGCGACTTGAGGATCTTCTTGGCGTTGGACCAGTACTGCCCCGGGATATCGCTCAGATCGACGGTGCCAGACGAGGCAGACTCGGTTTGCTCGGCAGTGGTATCGGCCGTTGAACTCCCCCGCTTGTTGAGCATGCCCGACACGATGGCAAACACAATCGACAGCGCAAAGAAGATCGCCAGCACGATGAGGATCTTCTTGATCACGCTCGACGAACGCGACGGCGTCTCTTCCTCGTCCTCGCCATATTGCGGAATCGACTTGGGGTACTCGCGATACGGCTCGCGCGACTCGTAGCGAGGCTGCGCCGTGCGAGGCATATACGTCGTCTGCTGAGGCTGCGGAATGGGATTCTGCGGCAGGTCATCATAGGGATTCGGCGTCGAGGCGGCATAAGAATCCTGCGGCGCGTAATCAAACGGGTCTGCCGCCGCGTTGCCATAGGGGCTTTGCAAAGATGCAGCGTAAGGGTCCTGCGCCGCGTCGCCATAGCCCATAACTCGTGTGGGCTCGGCAGAAGGCTGCGTCGCGGCGGGGTCGACATAACCGGGGTTGGGAACAACGCGGGTCGCATCGGCGCTATCGCCAGCCTGCGCGGAACCGCAGCCGCCCATCACGGTTGTCTTGTCCTGATCCATGCAACGATTCCTTTCCGTCGCCTGTAAGCATCAAGTTATCCATGCATTCTACCAGCGCAAAAGCCTATGATGGGCAGAGTCCGTCGGTATCTACAAGACATGCGCGGGCCTAAGGATCAAAAAGCCCCGCCGGGCCTTGGTAGGCGCGACGGGGCGGGCAAGCGGCTATGAGCAGCGAGCTTAGAACAGGCCGGTGATGTTGCCGTCGTTGTCGACGTCGATGTTCTCGGCCGCAGGGACCTTGGGCAGGCCCGGCATGGTCAGAACACTGCCAGTCAGTGCGACCACAAAGTGGGCGCCGGCGGAAACCTTGAGCTCACGCACGGTGATGCGGAAGTTCTCGGGAGCGCCCAGGGCCTTGGCGTTGTCGCTAAAGCTGTACTGCGTCTTGGCGACGCACACCGGCAGGTTGCCAAAGCCATTCTCGCGCAGCTCGGCGAGCTGGCGCTTGGCGGCCGGCGTAAAGTCAACGCCGTCGGCGCGGTAGACCTTGGTGGCAACGGCCTCGAGGGCATCAGCGACATCAGCGCCGTCCTCATAGGCAAACTTGAGCTCGCTCGGCTGCTCAATCAGACGCATGACCTCATCGGCAAGCTCGAGCGCGCCCTCGCCGCCCTTGGCCCAGACCTCGGAAAGCTTAACGTTGACGCCGAGCTTCTGGCACTCGGACTCGATGAGAGCAAGCTCGGCCTCGGTGTCCGTCGGGAAGCGATTGATGGCGACCACGCAGGGCAGACCATATACGTTCTGGATGTTGTCGACGTGACGCAACAGGTTGGGCATGCCAGCCTTGAGTGCCTCGAGGTTCTCCTCGTTGAGATCGGCCTTGGCGACGCCACCGTTGTACTTAAGCGCACGAGCGGTGGCGACGACCACGACGGCGTTGGGACGAACGCCCGTCATGCGGCACTTGATGTCCAGGAATTTCTCGGCACCCAGGTCGGCACCAAAGCCCGCCTCGGTAATGGCGACATCGCCAAAACGCATAGCCATACGCGTGGCCATGATGGAGTTGCAGCCGTGGGCGATATTGGCGAAGGGACCGCCGTGGACAAACGCGGGCGTGCCCTCGAGCGTCTGCACCAGATTGGGCTTGAGCGCATCCTTGAGCAGTGCGGCCATAGCTCCCTGGGCCTTAAGGTCGCGGGCGCGGACGGGCTCGCCGGCATAGCTATAGCCGACAACGATCTCGCCCAAGCGCTCCTTAAGATCGCTGATGCTCGTGGACAGGCACAGGATCGCCATGACCTCGGAGGCAACGGTGATATCGAAGCCGTCCTCGCGCGGCACGCCCTGGGCCTTACCGCCAATGCCGTCGATGACGTGGCGCAGCTGACGGTCGTTCATATCGACGACGCGCTTCCAAGTGATGCGCTTAACGTCAATACCGAGCTGATTGCCCTGCTGGATGTGGTTATCAAGCATGGCGGCCAGCAGGTTATTGGCGGCACCGATAGCGTGGAAGTCGCCGGTAAAGTGCAGGTTGATATCCTCCATGGGGATGACCTGAGCCCAGCCGCCGCCGGCAGCACCGCCCTTAACGCCAAAGACGGGGCCGAGCGAAGGCTCGCGCAGGGCCACGGCACTCTTGACGCCGCGACGACGCAGGCCATCGGCCAGACCGATGGTCGTGGTGGTCTTGCCCTCGCCCGCAGGCGTGGGGTTGATGGCGGTCACGAGGACAAGCTTGGCCTGGTGATCAGTCGGCTCGTTGAGCAGTGAATAGTCGACCTTAGCCTTGTCGAAGCCGTACGGAATCAGGTGCTTAACGTCGACGCCGGCGTTCTTGGCCACCTCGGTAATAGGCAGTGGCGTGACAGAACGTGCGATTTCGATGTCAGTAGGCATGGGCGGTCCTTTCGTTACCGAATGAGAAAAAGACCAATTCAGCATAGCACGGGCGCGCAATAGTAAAACGCCCATAACCGATGAACGGCGATATGTTTACCCGATGCCCAGCGATAGTCCAACAGCCCGCCAAAACAAAGCGCCCTAAACGGTAGGTTCAATCCCCAGGTGCTCAAAGGTGCGAAGGGTTGCCTGACGGCCCTGCGGCGTACGAATCATCAACCCGCACTGCAGCAAATAGGGCTCATAGACATCCTCGAGCGTGCCCGGGTCCTCGCCCACCGCGCTGGCAAGGGTCGTAAGTCCCACGGCACGACCGGAGAACGTCTTGGCAAGCGTCTCCAAAATGCGAATATCCATCCAGTCCAGGCCGAGCTCGTCGATCTCGAAGAACTCGAGTGCCTGGCGACAGATATCGAGCTCGATGGGGCCGTTGCCGCGCACCTGTGCGTAATCGCGCACGCGCTTGAGCAGGCGGTTGGCAAGACGTGGCGTACCGCGCGAACGCGAGCCGATCTCGAGTGCACTGGGATGATCGATCGTCACGCCCAGGATAGTCGCCGAGCGCGTCACAATCTGCGCGAGCTCCTCGACCGTGTAGTAA
Organism: Collinsella sp. CLA-JM-H32; assembly: GCF_040098165.1. Taxonomy (NCBI): domain Bacteria; kingdom Bacillati; phylum Actinomycetota; class Coriobacteriia; order Coriobacteriales; family Coriobacteriaceae; genus Collinsella; species Collinsella sp. CLA-JM-H32. The sequence continues at coordinate 90,801 of NZ_JBBNMZ010000003.1, read as the reverse complement.
TCCAGGCGATATGAAATGCCAAAGCGGTCGCGCAACGGGCCTGTCAACATGCCTGAGCGGGTCGTTGCCGCTACCAGCGTAAATTTGGGAATATCCAGGCGAATCGAGCGCGCCGCCGGACCCTTGCCAATCACGATATCGAGGGCAAAGTCCTCCATCGCGGGGTACAGGACCTCCTCGACCGAACGGTTGAGGCGGTGGATCTCGTCGATAAACAGCACATCACCCGGCTGCAAGTTAGTAAGGATGGCCGCCAGGTCGCCCGTGCGCGCGATGGCAGGGCCACTCGTGGTCTTGATCTGAGCGCCCAGCTCGTTGGCGATAACGGTGGCCAGCGTGGTCTTGCCCAGGCCCGGAGGACCCGAGAAAATCACGTGGTCGAGCGTCTCGCCACGGCTCTGCGCCGCTTCGATCAACACGCGCAGGCTCTGCTTGATGTGCTCCTGGCCACAGTAATCGTCCAGGCGCTGGGGGCGCAAAGTGCGGTCGACATCGAGGTCCTCGGCCGTCAGCTCCGAGCCCACCATGCGCTCGCCGTGCGCCATGGATGCCGCCGGCGAGTTGCCGGGCGTCGCCCACAGGTCCTGAGAGTCATCGGCTTCCCACATCACGCATCCATTCCAAGTCGCTTAAGCGCCGCGCCGAGCAAATCCTCGACACGCATATTCTGCCCATCATACCCGCTCAGGGCAACATCGGTCTCCTGCGGGCTAAAGCCCATGGAAAGGAGTGCCGCACGGGCATCGTCGATCGCCGAGGGAGCGGCAGCGGGCACGGGCATCGCAACCTGTCCGGGAATCACGTCGACCGGCACAAAGCCCTTATCCTTGGCAAAGGTGCTCTTGAGTTCCAAGATCAGGCGCTGAGCTGTCTTTTTGCCCACACCGGGTACCTTGGCCATGCCCTTGTCGTCCTCGGCCATCACCAGCGAATACAGCTGCCCCACGGTATAGGTGGAAAGCACGGCAAGCGCCAGGCGCGGGCCAACGCCCGAAACGGACACGAGCCGGTCGAACATCGTGCGCTCATCCTTTGAGGAAAAACCGAAAAGTGTCATGGCGTCCTCGCGCACCTGCATACGCGTGTAGAGACGGACCTCGCCGCCGGGCGTCGGCAACGTGGCCGCAGTGCTGCCCGAGATGCCGAGTTCAAAGCCAACGCCCGACACATCGACGACAGCAGAGCTCATCGTGGACTCGACAAGCGTTCCGTGGAGCTGGGAAATCATCAGTATCCGGTTCCTCTCTGTTGATAGAACTCGCCACCGGTGAGGGCGCGGGTGCGGCTGAGGTTTACGTGGCAGATGGCGCAGGCCAGGGCATCGGCGGCATGGTCGGGATGCGGGTCGTGGTCGAGCTGTGTTAGCGTGCGTACCATATAGGCGACCTGCCGCTTGTCCGCGGCGCCGGTGCCCACCACAGCCTGTTTGATCTGCATGGGCGTGTACTCGCCAATCTCGAGCGCGCATTCCGAAAGCGCTACGAGTGCAGCACCGCGGGCATGCGCCGTGGGGATGGCCGAACGAACGTTGGCGCCAAAGTAGATGCTCTCGACAGCAGCTGTGTCGGGTCGATAACGCTCGACGACATCCTTAAGGTCACGGGCGATATGCGACAGGCGCACCGCAAGCGGGCTGCCCGCGCTGGTCTCGATGCAACCGTAGGCACGGCAGCGAACCTCGCCACGCCGCTCCTCGATAATCCCCCAACCCGTATGAGCCAAACCGGGGTCAATGCCCAAGATAACCAAGCCGACCTCCCCTCGCCACAAGCACAGCGCAAGACAAGGCCCCGCGCATCATTCACGAACGTCTGTTCTAGAATAACACAACAGCGACCGTATCTAGCAAGCAAGGTTGAACCATAGGTTGAGCATAAGTCAGCGAGCGAGTCCCTGCCGTGGCAAGGTGTCGCGAAAGAGGAGCGCCGCGTACTTCTGTACGCAAGCGACGGTTTGAGCGGCAGATTGCCCGGCAGGGGCTCGCGCAGCGTCGACTCGTTACGCGGTTTGGTAAAACCGCGTAACCTTGGCCCTATCCCATAGTTAGTTCTGCGAGAAAAAGGGGAACTGCCTCGGATCTACTGGCGGGTGCGGCATCGGGCCACCCTGGGGACTACCTTGCGAGCCGCCCTGACCGCCCATCATCTTATCGATGGCGTCCTGAACCTCGCCCTCGAACTTTTTCATTCCCTCATGTAAACGACGCTGACCGTCCTCAGAGCGCAGCTCCTCCATCTGCTCGGGCGAAATGCCCAACAGGTCACCCAATATGCCCATCATCTCGCCACGCATGCGCTCGCTTGTATCCTCGTCGGCAAAGCGGTTCACCTCGGCGCGCGCCAGCGCATCGACCGTCATGCGTTCCTTGCCGCTCAGCCCCAGGTCGGACCACGCGAGCATGTACGGCCAGGCGCGCTCAACAAACGAACGGGCCGAGACGATCGGCGCCGTCGGCAGCATGCGGCGGGCGGCCTCGCCCTGACGCACGAGCATCAGCAGCAGCGAGCAAGCCTCGGGCTTGCCGGCGGCCATCGGGATGTCGTCGAAAGATCGATTGCGGTCCACGTGCGCCTCGAGCGCGCCATCGACCTCACCCGGCTCAAGCCCGCCGAGCAGCTGTGCCGCACGGTCGAGCATATCGACCGGACCGTCGAGCGTCGAGAGCGCCTGCGCCAGCACGCGCTCCATACAATCTTCCACTGCGTTGAGCGTCACGAGCTCTTGGGGCACCACGGCAGACGTGCGGTTGCGCACACGCGCCACAAACTCAAGCGTCGACAGGTACACATCGCCAAAGGGCGCAAAGTCGCCCTGGTAGCCGCCGCAAAGCGCCGGCGCCGCCAGCGCGTACTCGGTTTTGGACAGCGGGCTCAGCGCCATCGCACCCAGCTCGAGCGCCGTATCCTCCAGCATCAGGCCCAGCGTGCGCGAGCGCAGGCGCTCGGCATCGCCCGCCGACACGTCGCGATCGAGCACGCGCGCCGCATCCGGTGCATCGCGCTCGACGGTGCGAATGTGCAGACGCTCGGCGATGGCGCGGACGGCGGCACAGCGGGCAGCCTCGGCTTCTTCCTGCGCCGGCGTAAAGATACGGTTGCGCCCCAGCACCAGGCCAATCACATTGCGCGGGCCCAGAGCGTCGACGGCCAGCGCCGCCAGCAGGGACGACGGCAAGTCACCCTCGAGTGCCACCACAGCACGCGACGCACCGTGGACTCGGGCGTTGTCGCGCACGGCGAGCACCAGCGCCTGCCACAGCCACTCCTCGGAACGGAACTCGGGCAGTTCGTGATCCTCCAGGGCATCGAGCATCACGCCGCGCTGAATCTCCTGAACCAGCAGGCTCTCCTCAAAGCACGGCGCCTGGGCCACCACGCGACCGCAGTCGTCGAGCACAAACGAACCGCCGGTATACACCGACTCGTCAAAGGCACCGACCGGCGCCATGCAGGCAAACCACACGCTGCGCTTGGATGCGATCTTGCGGTAGGCGCCACTGCGAACGGCGGCAATGGCGGCAGTCTCGCGGTCGGTCATGTCAAACGCGTTGAATTGGAAATACGCAATGAGGTCAACACCGGTCGGCAACATCTCGAGTTCGCGGTCCAAGTCAAAAATCACGGCGATGCGCACGCCGTCCACGTCGAACACCGGCGGCGCCCAACGTGTGTCGTTGTTCTCGCCACGCTGCAGGGCAATGCTCGAACGCGCCGGCACCACATGACCGTCCTTGAGCATCATGTAGTCGAGCAGCGGCTGGCCCTCAAACGAAACCGCCGCGGGCACGATGCAGATCATGTCAAGCTCCTGGATACGCTCGGCGACACCAGTCAAGCCGGCAAGCATGTCGTGCTCAAAGTCGGCAGCGCCCACCAGGCCACCGGGCATGGCGCCCATAAAGAGCGGAGCCGGAACGCACAGCACGCGCGCCCCGCGCTCGTGGGCCAGACGAGCCTGGTCCTCGATGCGGCCGCAAATGCCCTCAATATCACCCAGGCGCATATCGATCTGTGCAAGTGCGAGCTTCATGGCTCAGCCCTTTCCGTCGTAAACCATCGTTGTCGTAGTAAAAGCGCCGGCCGCATGATGCAGTCGGCGCTCGCATGTGCATATGCTAGCTATGATACCCCGAGCGGGGGCGCGCTCCTAGAACGTCGCGGACCACAGCCCGTGCAGGTTGCAATAGGCATAGACGGTACCGGTCTTGGAGCCGCCGGCAAAAAACGTCGCGGGCTTCATGCCGGGCTGGAGGTAATGGACCTCCAGACGGCCCTCGGCCTCAAGGGCGATCCACTCAATATAGTGCTCGGGCAGGCTGGGATGCTCGACCGAGCCCACGCGTGCACGAATCACGTGACCGTCGCGCTCGGTCTCGACAACAGGCACGTGCTTCTCGTGCGCCGCGTCCTCAGTGTTTGCGGTCAGTTCCGTGCAACCGGCAGGGGTCGCAACGTCGTCGCCAAGGGCAGCGATGAGCTTACCGTCGGGGTCCTTAAAGAATTTCGCCATGATGTTCTCCTTTGCTGATGTGCCAATGTTCTTGATGGTTCTTATGCCCAAAGGCAGACAAACCATCCACGGCATTGCAAATGAACACATAACGGATCAGGCAAGCGGTCGGGCCAAAATGCGTCGACCGTCCTGCCCACTCCAGCAGTCCCACCCCGCGCGCGGCTAGCGCCCGTCGCCGCCGAGAAGCGCCAGAACATCCTCGCGCGTGAACAGTGCCGACAAGATGCCGTCGCCGCCGAGTACGCTGTTGACCAGGTCGCGCTTGGACTCCTGCATCTGCATAATGCGTTCCTCGATCGTGTCCTTGGCGATGAGCTTGTACACGGTCACGGTATGCTGCTGGCCAATACGGTGTGCACGATCAGTTGCTTGGTCCTGCGCCGCCACGTTCCACCACGGGTCGTAGTGGATGACCACGTCGGCAGCCGTCAAGTTAAGGCCCACGCCGCCCGCCTTGAGCGAAATCAAAAAGACCGGAACCTCGCCCGCTTGGAACTGCGCGACCATCTTGGCGCGGCTCTCCTTAGACGAAGCGCCCGTGAGCTTAAGGAAGGCGATGTCCTCCTTGGCCAGGCGCTTACCGATAATATCGAGCATACCCGTAAACTGGCTGAACAACAGGATGCGATGTCCGCCGTCGAGTGCGCCGTGCACGAGCTCCATGCACGTATCGAGTTTGGCGCTCCCCGCCTTGTAATCCTCGTAGTGCAGACGCGGGTCGCAGCAGATCTGGCGCAGCTTGGTGAGCTCGGCGAGCACCTTGAGCTTGTCCTTCTTAAACTCGGATGCCTCGCGATGCTGCACCTGTTGGGCGATGCGGTCCTGGTTGGCCAGGTAGAGTTTGCGCTGCTCGCCGGTGAGCTGCGCCATGACCGTGTCCTCGATCTTCTCGGGCAGGTCGGCCACCACGTCTTCCTTGACACGGCGCAACACAAACGGCGACACGAGCGCTTGCAGGCGAGCGGCACTGTCGCCCTCGGCATGCTCGACCGGGCTTTCGAAGCGCTTGGCAAACGACTCGCGCGTGCCGAGCAGGCCCGGCATTAAAAAGTCGAAGATGCTCCAGAGCTCGGATAGGCGGTTTTCGATGGGCGTGCCCGTCAGGGCAAAGCGCACGCCGACAGGCAGGCGCTTTGCGGCGCGCGCCACCTGGGTGAGCGGGTTTTTAATGTACTGGGCCTCATCGAGCACCACACGGGCAAAGTCCTGCTCGACGTACTCGTCGATATCGCGCCGCATAAGGTCATACGACGTCACGACCACGTTATGCTCGTCGGCTCCGGCTATCTGCACGCGGCGCTGCGCTTTGGCGCCCACAATGGCGCACACATCAAGCGAGGGGGCAAAGCGCTCCAGCTCGGCAGTCCAGTTGTACACAAGCGACGCGGGGCATACCACGAGCGTGGGCTTGGTATCCCCCGCTTCCACGCGCGCCAGAATGTGCGCGATCATCTGCAGCGTTTTGCCCAAGCCCATATCGTCGGCCAAGATGCCGCCAAGGCCCAGGTGCTCGAGCGAGCCGAGCCACTGATAGCCGTCAACCTGATAGCCGCGCAGCGTGGCCTTGAGCGAGGCGGGTACCGTAAAGTCCATCTTGCCGAGCGTGTCCAGGCGCTCGACAGTGCGGCGGAACGCCGCGTCGCGATCGGCCTCGAGCGCCGGCGTGCGCGCGATCATGCTGTCGACAAACAGGGTGCTCGACGCGGGAAGCGACACGCCATCGAGCAGGTCGACGGCATCGACGCCAAGGTCCTCGGCAAGACCAAACGCGGCACGAGCGCCCTCGTCCAGGCGCACGATATCGCCGGACGTAAGGCGCGCGAACGTCTGGTGGCGCTTATACGAATCGAGATAGATGGCAAGGTCAGCCGCCGAAAGCGCGCTCGCGCCCAGTTCGACGTCGAGCAGGTTACTCTTGACGGTCGCACGCACCGAAAGCTTGGGCGCAGGACGGACCGAAATCTGGCGCAGGCGGTCGCTGAGCATGACCTCGCCCAGCTCGGACAGGGCAGACAGGCCCTCGGTCAGCAAGTGGAACAGGCGGGCGTCGTCGCGTTCCTCAAACGCCAGGCCGCCCTCGTAGAAATCGAAGTACAGGGCTGCCGTGTCCATAATGCGAAACTCTGCCACCTCATCGCGCGGCGGCACGCCCGGGCGCTGCTCTTCGAAGGGGCTGCCCGGAGCGCCCAGACTAAAGAGATCTGCCGACCAGTCGCCGTAGGAAACCGTAATTTTGCAGGTCACAAGACCATCGTCGACGCCAATCGCCATGGCAAAACTCGGCTCGGGCGCCACAGCGTCGAGCGCGGCGGGAGCGGTCAGGTCGGTGTAGTCGCGCAAGATAGGCAGCGCCATGCGGCAGAACTCGCCCACCTGGTCGGCGGCGATATGGACCGGCGTGCGGCAGGGCAACAAGTGCGACAGGAACGGCGCCGCATGTTGGGCAAACACCGTGTCGGTACGGCGTGCTCGGCGCGTATCGACCAGATAGGCTGCGTCGCTCGCGACAAAGCAATACGTATCGGCCGGAAGGCGCAGGTCGTAGCTGCCTCCCGCCGCCGGTGCAATCTTGGCGGCAAGGAGCGGCGGGCGCTTAGCCGGGACTTCGCCCTCCCCCTGCGGCGACGGCTCGACGGCCACCTCGTAGGCGCGATGCGTCGTCGTCCCCCGCGACCAAGCAGGCTCAAAGGACATGGTCCTGCCGCGCAGCAGGTCCAGCACGGACACGACGGAATATTCGGATACCGGCAACTGACGCTCGGCGACAAAGCCGCTGCGGGCAAAGTCATACGATGCCGAGCGCGAGCTCGTAATATCGCCTAGGTAGGCGACCGTCATTGCGATAAAGTCGAGCAGCTTTGTCGACACGTCATCGAAAGCCTCGGACACATGGGCAAACGTGAGCTTCTTGCCATAGGAGAACGTACCGCCGCGCACATAGGCATCGGCCATGCCGTCGATATCCTTAACCACGTAGGACACCGAACCGCAGCGAATGCGAAACTCGAGCGCCCAGTTAAAGCGATCGGCAAACAGCGGATTGTAGTACGGCACCAGCGAGGGCTCCAGCACCGCTTTGGGCGCATCGGGGTCGATGGTGCCGGCGAGCTTGCGACGCATGGCCACGAGCTCGTCCATGCGCACGTCCGAAAGATCGGAAAGCGCCGCCACAAGGCTCGGGCTCGTGGGGACGGGTGCCGGGAAGGGAAAGTTGGGGTTGACCGCAGATGCGGTGGGCGCGGGGCGTGTGGGCTGTTTGGATTGTACGGGCGGTGCCGTAAACGTGCGGACCGGCGTGCGCAGGCCCTCAACGGGCTCGGCGCCGCTGGCATCCAGATACGCCAACGCCGTGGCGATGGCGTGCTTGCACATGCCGGAATAGCGGAAGGCAGCGGGGCAATCGCAGTCGTAGTCGATCACCTCGTGCTCGTCCATATCGAGCGCCACGTGCGTCTTGTACAGGTCACCGCGCGAGCCGCGCACCGAGCCCTCGATAGTCACGTTTTTGGAGAAGCGCGAGTCGGAGTCCTCAAACGACAGCACGGCACCGTTGAGCATGAGCGAGCGCCCCTTCATAAAGGTACTGCTGAGCGCCGCCTCCTTACGGAGCGCCTGCGCAAACGTCCCCTGCGTCATCACTTCCTCCAATCTCACCCGGGGTAGCTAATTTGGGACGGGGCTATTTTAGCTACCCCCATATGTCGGTTGAGATGCATTCCGACCCCGACTCATTCGCCGTCAGTCAAAGGGTAGCTAAAATAGCCCCGTCCCAAATTAGCTACCCCGCCAACGCCGTCCTTAAATTACCGTCACGCGGCCTTGGTTACCCACGATGGCCTTGGCCTCTGCCAGCAGCGGAATCGAGCGTGCGTTGACCTTGGCCGGCACCTCGGCACGCAGTACGCGCCCGTCCACCTGCTCGATAAAGATCTCCACGCGGTCGCCGCCCGGGTTGGCGGTAAGCACCGTGGCAAGACGCGCCATATTGCCCTGGCTAAAGCGGCTGTTGGGCACCATGACCTCAAACACCTTGGGCTTGTTGTTCTCCTCGTTAAGCTCAAGCGGCACGATCTCCTGCGCGATGATCTGGTCGCCGCGGTCCGAGCGCTCGAGCTTGCCCTTAATACGAACAAACGCATCGGACAGCTGTGCACCGGTCTCGGGATCGACCTCGCCGTATAGATACCCCTCGGCTTCCTTGTAGGTCTTGGGGAACACCACGACCGTGGCCTCGCCTTCCATGTCTTCGAGCTGCACGATGCCCATGGGGTCGCCGTTTTTGGTCACGCGCTTGGACACGCTCGAGACCATGCCGGCCCACCACAGCGCCTTACCCTCGGGAATCTCCTGGTTGATGGTGCCGCCCGTAGGATTCTGAACCTCGTAGCCGGTGTCGATCTGCGAGAACGAGAAGTCGCGCGCTTTGCTAAGTGCATACTCAAACGGGCGCAGCGGGTGGTCCGAGACATAGATGCCCAGAACCTCCTTCTCCTGGCTCAGCTTAAGGTGGCGGTCCCACTCCTGGCCATCCGGATCGGGTACGCTCACCTCAAAGCCCGAGCCCTCAACGTCGCCAAACATATCGAAGAACGACGTCTGGCCGCTCGCACGATCCTTCTGGCGCTTCACAGCGGCATCGATGATGTTCTCGGGGTTGTTCTTGTCCACAAAGTGCATCATCTGGCGACGCGGATACCCCGTGGAGTCAAAGGCGCCTGCCCTGATGAGCGATTCGATCACGCGACGGTTGGCCTGGCTCGAGTCCACGCGCTCGACAAAGTCGTGCAGCGTCTTAAACGGGCCGCCCGCCTCGCGCTCGGCGATAATCGCCTGCGCCACGCCGGTGCCCACGCCGCGGATGCCAGCCAAACCAAAGCGCACGCCTTCCTTGGTAGCCGTGAACTCGGTACCGGACTCGTTGACATCTGGCGAAAGCACGGGGATGCCGTCGTGACGGCATGCCGAGACGTAGTGCACGATCTTGTCGGTCTTGCCCGTGTAGGACGTCAGGACGGCCGCCATGTACTCGTGCGGATAGTGCGCCTTGAGCCATGCCGTCTGCATAACCAGAATGGCATAGCCGGCGGAGTGCGACTTGTTGAAGGCGTAGGATGCGAACTCGAGAACATCGTCCCAAATCTTCTGGGCGACCTCGCGCGTGTAGTTGTTCTTGATAGCGCCGTTCATCCAGTGGTCGTAGGTGGTCTCGTCCGAGCCATCCTCCCAGTGGAGCACCGTCGACGTGAGCAGTTTGATCTTTTTCTTAGCCACGGGCTTACGGATACGCGAGTCCGATTCGCCCTTGGAGAAGCCGCACATCTCGACGGAGATGAGCATAACCTGCTCCTGGTAGACCATGGTGCCGTAGGTTTCGCCCAGGATGTCGTCCAGACGGTCGTCGTAGGAGACGGCCGGTTCCTTGCCGTTCATGCGGTTGATGTAGGACGAGACCATGCCGGCGCCCAGCGGGCCCGGGCGGTATAGAGCGATCAATGCCACGACGTGCTTGTACTCGGTGGGCTTCATGTTCTTGATCGTGGCCGTCATGCCGGCGGACTCGACCTGGAAGACGCCGGCAGTGTGACCGGAGCCCATGAGCTTAAAGATCTCGGGGTCGTCAAAGGGAATCTCTTCCTCTTTGATGTCGATGCCGAAGTTCTTTTTGATGTTGGCCTTGGCCTTGGAGATAACCGTCAACGTGCGCAGGCCCAGGAAGTCCATCTTGAGCAGGCCCATGTCGGCAACGGTATGGCCCTCGTACTGGGTAATCTCGACGCCGCCCTTGGTATCGAGCTTGGTGGGCACATGCTCGTTGACGGGATCGCGGCAGATCAGAACGGCGCACGCGTGCACGCCCTCGCCACGGGTGAGGCCCTCAATCGAGAGCGCCGTGTCGATGATGCGGCGGGCGTCGTCGTCCTTTTTATAGGCCTCGGCAAAGTCGGGGTTAAACAGATCCTCTTTGCCGGGTTGTTTTTCGAGTACTTGCTTGAGCTTGACCTTGGGATCGCTCGAGACCATCTTGGACAGGCGCTGGCCCATGTAGACCGGGTAGTCCAGAACGCGCGCGGCGTCGTTGATGGCCTGCTTGGCCTTGATGGTCGAGTAGGTGATGACGTGGGTGACCTTCTCGGGGCCGTAGAGCTGGCGAACGTGCTCCACGACCTCGAGGCGCCGCTCATCGTCGAAGTCCATATCGATATCGGGCATCTCGGTACGCTGCGGGGACAGGAACCTCTCGAACATCAGGCCGTTCTCGAGCGGGTCGAACGCGGTGATGTTCATGGCGTAGGCGACGATAGCGCCGGCGGCCGAGCCACGGCCGGGGCCGACGCCGATGCCGTTGTCCTTGGCCCATTGCACGTACTCGGCAACGATGAGGAAGTAGGCGGCAAAGCCCTTGTCGCAGATGACCTTGTATTCGTACTCAAAGCGCTCTTTGATGTTGACGCCACCGATTTCGCGTGTGGCCCAGTCATCGCCATAGTGTTGGCGCAGGCCCTTCTCGCACTCGCGGCGGAACTGGCTCTCGTGCGTCTCGCCGGGATCGAGCAGCGGAAAGCGCGGCAGGATGATAGAGTCCCAGTCCAGCTCAACGTAGCACTTGTCGGCGATCTCGAGCGTGTTGTCGCAGGCCTCGGGGCAATACGGGAACATCGCCCGCATCTCCTCCTCGGTCTTCATGTAAAACTCCGAGCCGGTCATGCGCATGCGGTTGGGGTCGTCGACCTTGGCATTCATGCCAATGCACATGATGACGTCCTGCACAGGCGCGTCCTCGCGGCGCAGGTAGTGGAAGTCGTTGGTGGCGATGACCTTGACACCCACCTGTTTGGCAATGTCGATGAGCGTGCGGTCCATCTGCTCGTCGGTCAGGCCGTTGTCGGTGGTAATACCGTGTTCCTGGATCTCGATGTAAAAGTCGCCAGGGTCGAAGGTGTCGCGGAAGGTCTCGGCCCACTTGATGGCGCCCTCCATGTCACCGCGGTCGATGTATTTGGGGATGATGCCCGCGATGCAGGCGCTCGTGCAGATCATGCCCTTGGCATGGCGGCGCAGGTTGTCGAGCGTCACGCGCGGCTTGTAGTAAAAGCCCTGCACGGCGGCCTCGGAGACCGTCTGCATTAGGTTGACGTAGCCCTCCTGATCCTTGGCCAGAAGGATCATGTGGTAGAGCTCGGGCTTGTGGTCGCGGGCAAGGGTCTCGTCCGGCGTAAAGTAGACCTCGCAGCCAAAGATGGGCTTGATGACCAGGGGCGGTTTGAGCTCGTCGATGTTGCCCTTCTCGTCCCACATGGCCATGTCTTTGACGTACTGGGCATGCTCGCGCGGGTTTGCCTCGGGGTCGGGCTCCACCAACTCGTCGCGGCGGTCCTTTTCCAAGAAGGCCTTGTCGTGGCTCCAGGTTTTGTACTCGGGCGTGTTGTGGTTGACGGCGTCGCAGGCCAGCGCCAGGTCGGGCACGCCATACATGTAGCCGTGGTCGGTAATGGCCACGGCGGGCATGCCCAGCTCAACGGCGCGGTTGACCATATCCTGGATACGGGTTGCGCCGTCGAGCATGGAGAAAACAGTGTGATTGTGCAGATGGACGAATGCCATGTGATGAGCTCCGATGCGGGTTCGTGTTCTGACTGAACGATTTTACCCCACGGCGCGGACGGCACCCGAACCTAGCCAAACCAACACGGCTCCTCTTGCAGTTGCGGTGAAATGCGGACTGTTTGGCGGCTTTTTGGCCAAAACAGTCCGTATTCCACCGCAAGTTATCTGAGGACTAGAAGTTGTAGGTGACTACTTGGGGCTCGGCGGGATTGACGAAGAGAGTCGGATCGGCCTGCTCCACGCGGACGAACTTGACGGTCACAGCCTCAAAGCCCGCCTTGCTCAGAACATCAGCGTAGACGCGCGCCTGCAGGGCGTGCTTCTCCTGCAGCTGGTCCGGCGTCTCGTCCGGCGTGCCGCCCGTCTTATAGTCGATGACCAGCGCGCGTGACGAATCCGCCGGGTTCGTCGCCAGTGCATCGATGGCGCCTTCGGCATATGCGCCGTAGCGAGCGATGTCCTCGTCCTCGCAGCCCAGCGAAAAGAACGGCACCTCGGCGCGAACGCACGGCCACGCGAGCAGGTCGGCACGAACCGACGACTTGAGCCAGCGCTCCAGAGCGACATCGAAGCGCTCGCGCTGTTCTGGCGTCAGGTGCCACAGGCGAGCCAGGGCGTCGGCACGCTCAGCGGGCAGCGCATCGGCACCCATCTCGATGAGCCACTGGCAGGCGGCGTGGAAGGCCGAGCCCAGCGCCATGGGATTGCCGGCGGGCTCGACAGCAGCCACGTCTGCATCCGTCATCTCCGAGCCATCCGACTCTGCATCATCGCCGGACTCGTCCATGGGCACACGCGCCTCGGCGGCACGGTCTTCTGTCTCGGCATGGAGCGCCGCAGCGATTGACGAGTAGCTATACGAGTCACGCACCGGAAACGGACAGATGCCCATGCGCACGCCCACCGCCTGGGGATACACGAGCTCAAACGCATCGGGCTCGGGGTCGGCAGGACCGGGGACGATTGTACTGGCCGAATCGTCGGCAGCATCTGCATCGGCATCGCCACGAACAAGCCTGCCCTCGGCATCCAGCGAAGCGTTGGCCTCAAACGCCTGCTCGCCAAACGTAAAGTCTGCTAGCGATATGAGCTCGTAGTCGCCCGGCTGGGAGTTGTCGAACACCAGGCGGTCGGTATCGAGCTGCGGCATGTCCAGAGCGTCCGTCGGCAAAATACGGCGCAGCACGTCGTAGGTCAGATCGGTCTCGACATCGAAGGTCGGCGCCGTCACCTTGCCACGGCTCACGCCGGCATCCATCGCCAAGATCACCAGCTCGCGCGCACGCGTCATGGCAACATAGAGCAAGCGGGCCCGTTCCTCGAGCGAAAGCTGCAGGTCGGCGTTGCGCAGGCGAGCAAATGCCTCGGCGGGAGAACCCGTCGCACAGACGTCCTCCATGAGCTCCGGCGGCAGCCACAGCGACGTGCCCTTGCCCTTAAACGCGTGCTCAAACTGCTTTTTGACGTCGTCGCCCTTCACAAAGGTACCGTCGGCAAGCTTAACGCCGTCGAAGCGTGCCGGCAGTGCCACGACCTGCGCTCCGCCCTCGACGCGACCCATCTGTGCCGCACCCGAGGACTTACGCACGCCAAAGCACTCGGCGACCGCCACGACCGGATATTCCAGACCCTTGGAGGCATGCACCGTCATGATGCGCACCGCGCCGGCGCCTTCCTCGTTGAGGGCACCCGGGGCTTCCTTGCCCGCCAAGAAGCGGTCGAAGGCAAGCGCGATGGAACGCGGCGAGTTGCCGAACTCGGCCTCAGCCTCAGCCACGGCGTCGAGCGCCTTGAGCACGTTGGCGGCAATGGCCTTGCCCTCGGGACCACGCTGTCCCAGACGCACAAACCAGCCGGAGGCGTTGACCACGTCGCGCGCGATGGCGGCGAACGAATCGCGGCCCACGCGACGAAGCGCATACCGCAGCACCTCGCGGGCGCGCGTCACAAGCGGCAAGTCTTGCAAACCCGGCACGTCGAAATCGCTCATGATGCCCATGTCGATATTCCGGCGCGAGGTCTCCCCTGTCTCGCTATCGAGCTTGGTCGCCAGCGCCAGGAACTCCTGGGCACCGAGCGCAAACATCGGCGAGGCGAGCAGTGGCATAAGGCCCTGCGCCGTATCGGCCGGATTGGCGAGCGCGCAGACCAGGGCACGCACCGTCTGCACCTCGGCTGCCTGGGCAAAGACCGAGCCGCCTGCGATCACGCAGTCGAGCCCCTGATCGCGGAAGGCCTGGGCGTAGACGTCGGCGTTGGTCATGCGGCCCAGTAGCAGTACCATGCCGCCCTGGGGCTGGCCGGCATCGGCAAGCGCGCGGAATCGCTCGGCGATCGCGCGGGCCTTGGCCTGCGTGCGCTCCTGCGTACTGCCGCCGGCAACAAAGAGGGCCTGGCGACGCGAAGCGTCTGCCACCAGCGTGTCCTTGCGGCCGTCGCTCGCCTCAAGATCCAAAAAGCCCTGCATCAGGCCGCCGTCATCGCCGTCGAAGACGCGTGCCACATAGCGCAGCACCTCGTCGTGGCTGCGGAAGTTGCGCACGAGTTTGACGAGTTCGCCGGCAGGGGCATCGGATGCGACGGACGTCTCGGGCGCAGCAGAGGAGCCCACCTTGCGCTCCTGACGGCGGAACACCTCGACCTCGGCGCCACGGAAGCGATAGATGGACTGCTGCGCATCGCCCACGGTGCACAACGCGCGCTCCCCCGCGCCCGTCAGATAGCGAATCAAATCGACCTGCATCTGGTCGGTGTCCTGGAACTCGTCGATCATGACCATCTTAAAGCGGCCCTCGTACGCAGCACGGATGGCAGGGTAATCGCGCAGGGCCTCGTAGGCCATACGCAGCAGGTCGTTATTATCGAGGGCGGACTGGGCAGCCTTCAATGCGCGATACTCGGCCTCGACGGAACGGGCCAGACCCACCAGCGCATCGAGCGCCGGGCCACCGCAGGCAAGCACGATATTGATAAACGCATCGGCGGCCTCGGCCTTGAGCAGCTCGACCTGCTCCTTGGGGAATGCCTTGCTCGCGCGCGGCATGGTGCACGACATCATGAGTCGCGCCGCATCGACCATGGTCTTGCCGCTCGCCTCGAACGCGTCGATGGCATCGAGCGCCACCTGCGCCTTCTCGGTCGCGGCCTTGCTTGCGCCCAGCGCCGCGCGATAGGCATCGGCGAGTGCAGAGGTATCGGCCTGGCCGCGCGCCACGCGCACGTCGTCCATACCGCCCGGCAACTGACTCGACAGCTCCAGCAGGTCGCGCGCCAGACCCTTGATGGTCGTACCGGCGCCAAAGGAACCGCCCTCGCCCGCCATGGGATACCAGGCGTAGAGGGCCTTGAGCGATGCCGCGAGCTCGGGGGCGGCATCGGGCGCCGTTGCGCGACCCAGCACATGCTCGACAGCCTGATCCATGAGCTCGTCGGTATCGGTGAGCACTGTGAACTCGGGATCGATGCCCAGCTCCAGCGCGTGCGCGCGCAGGATACGCGAGCACATGCCGTGAATGGTCGAGATCCACGCGTCGTCGACGATCAGTGCTTCCTCGTCCATGCCCTCGTCGATGAGCGCGCGGCGCACGCGGTCACGAATCTCGGCCGCGGCATCTTTGGTAAAGGTAATAGCGAGCACCTGGTCCAGATGCTCAACGAACGGACCGGATTCGGGAGAGAGTGCGTAGACGATGCGGCGCGTGAGGGTAAAGGTCTTGCCCGAACCGGCGCCCGCCGAGACAAACAGCGGACGGTCGAGCGTTTTGACGATCTGCAGCTGTTGCGGCATCAAAGTCGAAAGATCCATGGTCTACACGTCCCTCCTTACAAACGTTCCTTCGTGGTTATACGAGCAGCGCGCATGCGCGGCCTGAGCCGACGTCGGGTCGACGGCGGCAACGTTGCCCGCCTCGAGCTCGCGCAGACGCTCGGCGATGCCGGTCTCCACGCGATCGAGCAGGGCGTCGAAGTCCATGCTGCCACCCTCGCCGGGGAAACCTTTCTTAAGGCCCGGGATGCGACCGTCACCACGCTCCTCCTCGAGCAGCTCGGCACTCGCTGCGCCTCGCAACGCCGGTTTGCCGCCCTTGGTCGAAAAGTAGAGCGCCGCGCGGGTGTCCAAATCCAGCGCTCGGCGCATGGCCTGGGCGTAGATGAGCGTCTGGGTATGTGGTGGCAACCAGCGCGGATCGTCGATGGGCGCCGTGCCCGATTCCTCGTCACGCACCGTGGGGTCGGCGAGCTTAAACTCCTCAACGCCCGTGCGATGCTTGTAGTCGATCACCACGGCACGATTCTCGGCGTCCACGTCCACGCGGTCGATGCGCCCGCCAAGCGGCCAACCGGCATACTCGACCTTGAGCTCGTTGAAGGCGAACTCCAGGTAGCGCGGGGCAAAGGGGGCAAGTGCCTCGGACTCGTAGGCAAGCACACCCTCCAGCTGCGGCAAGATCTCGGCCACCTGGCGTTCCTCCACCGCAGAGAGCGGCACCAGCGGGCCCTCCGTGCCGCGCTTGCCGGCGTGCTCGGCCAACGTCTCGTCAAAGACCTCGTGCAGCAGCTCCTGTGCACGCGGCAGATTCTCGGGCGTCACGCGCTCCATGCCCTCTTGGGGCAGACGGGCATGCAGATGCTCCAGCACGTCGTGGACAAAGTTGCCCTTCTCCATGTTGCCAAAGCTCGCGTCGATCGACTGGGGCTTGACGCGATACGACACGAACCAGCACAGTGGGCAGGTAGAATAGGCCTCGATCTGCGAGGCGGACGTCAGACGCGGCACGAGCGGCGCGTCCTCACCCTCGCCATCGCGACGGCGCAGGACCAAATACGGCACGGCCTCGGCACTCAGATGCTGAGGGGCTTCACAGGTCACGCGCTCGCGCTTGAGGCCTTCACCTGCCGCGGGATCAAAGTCGGCGATGATATCGCCCTCGCCCACGCACGTGGGCTTGGCAGCGCCAGCGGCCTCGGCATGTGCCCGCAGCTCGGTCCATACGGCTGCCGGGTAGCACTCGCGCGCCTGGCGATCGTGTGTCACGCGGGCAAGCGCGACCGGACCGCTCGTCGCCTGCATTGCACGGCCAAAGCGCACGCGCAGCAGGGCGGCGGGCTCCAAAGACACGCCGTCGCGGCGCAGCTCGGCCGTCAACGTGGCAAGCGGGCCCTCTTCGTGCGAAAGCGGATAGCTGTCCAGGTCGACATCGGCAAACAGCACGGCATCGTAGCCGCCAGGACGCAAAACCGACGCATCGGCAAGCGACACGAAGCGCACTTGCGCCCGTGGCGTGCGATCGACCTCGTAGGTCTCGTAATCGTAAGCGGTGCTGCGCTTGTCCACCCTGGTTCGAACGCCGTCGAGAACCGGCACGGTCGCGGCCTGCGACACGTCGAGCGCGCGAGCATCGTTCATAAGGATGTCGATGGCATGGCGCAGCAAAGCCGTCTCTGCCTGGCGACGGGTCTGGCCGTCAAGACCGCCTAGAGCGCGATCGGGCAGCGCCTCTGCAACGGCGAGCATGGCCTTGAGCGCCGTCACGGGTTTGTCGCGCCACAGCGCCTGAAACACGTCCGAGACCACGCACGGCACATTCTTAAACCAGTTATCGTCGTTGGCGGCCTTGCGGGCGCCCCTCACCTGGCCCTGCACACTCTGCAGCAGGCTCTTGACGCCCGCAGTGGTCTTGCTGCGCGACAGGCGCATGTTCTTGTCGAAGCCGCGGGCGCTCGCGGCGTCAGTACCCGAAAGCGGGCTATAAATCCAGTCGGTAAGCTCTGGAGCGGGCCACCACTCGGTCTTGGAAGCGGTGCCCTCGTCGGCGGCTTTCATACGCTCGATCAGGTTGGCGAGCGCCGTAAACTGCCTGCCCGCGATGGACTGGGAAAACGCCGTGAACTCGGTCGTCTCGGACGCAATGTGACGCGCCGCCAGACGAGAGGCGAGCTCACCGAACAGCTGGGATGCCCGGGCAGAAACAACGAGCACGCGCACAGGGTCGGCGGGCGTTGCAGTAGCTTTATCGGCCTTGGACTCCTTGTGCGCTTTCACCAACTTATCGATGGCGTCCGCATAGACATGAGCACGGGCATGGGGGCCGGCGACCTCAATAAAGGCAGGCTGAGCGGCGGCCCCGCAAGCGACATCAGACGCGACGGCGTCCTCCCCCAGCGGCGCGATCTCAAACAGCACACCGCGGGCATCAAAGGCGGCAGCAAGTTCCTCGCGCATTGCCGCCTGCTCGCAGGCAAGCAGCACGACGACCTCTCCCCCATTGTTCGCCACGGCAGACAGCAGCTCGAGTAGACCGTGCGTAAACGACGTGATACCGCGCACGCATACGGCGCGGGCGCACGCCGGCAGGCTATCGGCCAGGGCACCGGCCATAATGTCGGCTGCCTCGCAGGGCTCGACCATATCTCGACGGTCCAAACCGCCCGCGTAGGCACGCAAAAGCTCGAATACGCGAGCCTCGGCGTCGCTTTTTGGCTCAGGCTGGCAATTGTTGCCACCGCATCGCTCGGCCGTCGTCCCCGCCACACCCGGCAGCACATCGCGGGCCATGCGCGCGAGCATGCGCACCGTGCCCTGGCTACGCGAAAGCGGCTGCAGGTCGGCATCGTCGCGGCGGGCAATCATATCCGAAAACAGCATCTGACGTTGCAGGTTGTCGACGAAACCGCGCCCGTCGCCCAAAAGCTCCCAAAGCGAGCGAAGCCACGATGCGGGTGTCTTGTAGTCGATACCCAGCGAAATGCCGGCTTCCGCCGCATCATGACGGCACAGATCGAGCTCGGCAAACGTTGGTGCCAGCAACACGGCACGCCCGTGACGGGCAATAAGGTCGGCAAGCAGCGCCGACTCGGCATCGCTCAAATCCGTGCCGGCATTGGTGGTATAGATTCGAACAGGCATGGTCCTCCGCTCAAACCGTTCGCAATAATCAATGCATCCATCCTACCCGCCCAAGCGGACACATTGCCACCGCAGTTCCATCTTTTGGTACAAAGCAACCTGACCCCAACGCACCAGCCGATTGCAGGCATATAAAAACCGCCCCCGGAGGGACGGTTCTTCGTAATTCAATGTTGTCGCTGGCCTACTCGCCATCCTCCAACTTAATGAGGATCTTGCGGTAGCCACCGTACTCGCCGTTCAGCGCCTTTGAAACGCGGCTCACCGTGGTGGACGAAGCGCCGGTACGGGCCTGAACCTCAACATAAGGCTCGCCCTCGTCCAAATAGCGCGCAACCTGCAAACGCTGAGAAAGGTCGCAAATCTCGCGCGGCGTGCAGATATCGGTCAAAAACGCTTGGATATCCTTCTCGTCATCCAAAAGGCTAAATGCGTGGACCAGCTGCTTGACATCAGGCTTGTCAAACATGTTCTCGATATTCATCGATCACCGCCAAACCCGCCAAAAGGCATCGAAGTTGATACTGACATCGGGCATCGTTCACCCGTTCTATGCATCAGGGCAACGCCTGTGGCTTTTGCCCGTAGCAGTGTAGCACACCACCAAACTAAAGCGACAAGACTCTCTGCCAGCGGCGCGTTTTTCAGGACGAACGCCGTTTAGAAACCATATGCGCACGTAAGCTCCACGAATATTTGAGACAATGGGCGCCCAAACACCGCGGCGCGCCCGCGCAACCATCCAGGTCGCCGCCGTAAGCCGCTTCACGCGACGCCAGCAATCCCGGCGCAAGAAAGGATTCACGCCATGCGCTTTATGCTTAACTGGCTCTTCACCTCGATCGCCATCGCGATCGCCACGTTCCTCGTCCCCGGTATCCAACCCTTCGGCTTTGCCGAGACCTGGGTCTGTTTTGCCTTTGTGGGACTGTTCCTGAACATTGTCGATTCGTTCGTCAAACCGTTCCTGACCGTCATCTCACTGCCGCTCACTATTATTACGCTTGGTGTTTTTCAGCTCGTAGTCAACAGCTTTATGCTCGAGCTGGCCAGCTACCTGTCGGTCAATCTGCTGGGCGCGGGCATCTCCATCGCCAGCTTTGGATCGGCCTTTATGGGCAGTATCCTGGTATCCATCACGCGCAGCATCCTCGACAGCATCGCCGAGGACTAAAACGGCCATTCCGGCCGTGCCCGTCTCAACAGCCCAAAACGAAGGCCGCCCATCGCAAAAATGGGCGGCCTTCTTATTTGTCAAGTCTCAAAGGGCGAGAGAATCTACCATTTCTACCCCGTCCCCAAATGGCAGGTGTGGGTTAGATGACGTAGTCGTAGCCATGGTTGGGAGCGACAAGTTGATCGAGTGTCACACCGTCGAGGTAGTCGTTGATGAGCTTGTCCAGGTTCTTCCACACGTCGAGCGTGGGGCACTCATCCGAGCGTGAGCAGCCCTTGCAGTCGCCATCCAGGCATGCAACCGGTGCCAGACTGCCCTCGGTCAGGCGCAGGATCTCGCCCACCGTGTACTGCTCGGGCGGGCGCGTGAGCACGTAGCCGCCGCCCTTGCCGCGCATGCCCGAAAGCATGTTGGCGCGCACGAGCGTAGCCAAGATGTTCTCGAGATATTTCTCGGAAATCCCCTGTCGCGCCGCGATCTCTTTGAGCGGGATGCGACCGGCCGCCTGGTGCTCGGCCAGATCGACCATAACGCGCAGGGCATATCTGCCCTTTGTAGAAACCAACATGTATAGTGCTGCCTTTCGGTCATTTAGTCCGTAGAAATTCTAGCCGAAAAATTGGTTTTGAAAATACCCGTTCCGGTCAAGATGGTTAATCAGCTCGTAATAATCTTCTATTTCCTATTGCATTACTAGGCTTTAGTGTCTAGTATGCTTCCCAACAGCTAAACGAACAACCTATAAGGTTTATGGGTTTAGCTGCTACACGCACCGTGAAACCACACGGCAGCCAGCAACTTGAACACTTTGGAGGTTCACCATGAGCAAGGTTTACACGTCCATCGATCAGCTTATCGGCCACACCCCGCTCCTGGAGCTCACTCACTTTGAGGCCGACGAGGACCTCAAGGCTCGTGTGCTCGTCAAACTCGAATACTTCAACCCCGCCGGGTCAGTTAAAGACCGCGTCGCCAAGAACATGATTGACGAGGCCGAGAAGGCAGGCAAGCTCGTGCGCGGCGGCGACTACACCATCATCGAGCCCACGAGCGGCAACACCGGCGTCGGCATCGCCTCGGTGGCGGCCGCCCGCGGCTACAAGGTGATCATCACCATGCCCGAGACCATGTCCGTCGAGCGCCGCAAGCTGATGCAGGCATACGGTGCGCAGCTCGTGCTCACCGACGGCTCCAAGGGCATGAAGGGCGCTATCGCCAAGGCAGAGGAACTGCAGAAGGAGACTCCCAACAGCATCATCGCCGGCCAGTTTGTGAACCCCGCCAACCCCGCCATCCACAAGGCCACGACCGGCCCCGAGATCTGGGACGACACCGACGGCAAGGTCGACATCTTCGTCGCCGGCGTCGGCACCGGTGGTACCGTGACCGGCGTGGGCGAGTTCCTCAAGGAGCAGAACCCCGAGATTAAGGTCGTCGCCGTCGAGCCCGCCACCTCCCCGGTGCTCTCCAAGGGCCAGGCCGGCCCGCACAAGATCCAGGGCATCGGCGCCGGCTTTGTGCCCGACGTCCTCGACACCCGGGTCTACGACGAGATCATCCCCGTCGAGAACGACGACGCCTTTGCCACCGGCCGCGCCGTGGGCCACAAGGAGGGTGTGCTCGTGGGCATTTCGTCCGGTGCCGCCGTGTGGGCCGCGCTGCAGCTGGCCAAGCGCCCCGAAAACGAGGGCAAGACCATCGTGGCCCTGCTTGCCGACACCGGCGAGCGCTACCTGTCCACGGCACTGTTCCAGGACTAAGGGCCCGTCACTTGTCGATAGGCCCATGGCATGCCGGCCTATCCTCTCTTCTGGCTGCCTGAGCCCATCTCGTTAGGGTGTCCCACGAGACGTCCGAACTTGCTACAATGTCTGCGGCGCGGAACCAGCCTCCCGCGCCGCTTTTCTTTTTTGGCCACATGCCACCAAGGAGAACCTCCCCATGCACAACAAGCGCGTGCTCGTCGCCATGAGCGGCGGCGTCGATTCTAGCGTGACCGCGTACCTGCTCAAAAGCCAGGGCTACGAATGCGTCGGCGCCACCATGCGCCTCACCTGCCCCGCGCCCGACCCCGCCACGGGCACGAGTAAGGTCGACCGCGACATCGCCGATGCAAAGGCCGTCGCCGAGCGCCTGGGGATACCCCACCATGTGCTCGACCTGCAGCAGACCTTCGACCACAGTGTTATCGAGCGTTTTGTGAACGCCTACCAGGAGGGGCTGACGCCCAACCCGTGCATCATCTGCAACCGCCACATTAAGTTTGGCGCGTTGCTCGATGCGGCGCTGGACATGGGCTGCGACTACATCGCAACGGGACATTACGCCAAAACGAGCCAGGCGCCCGACGGCACCTGGCAGCTGCATCGCGGCGAGGACCCCAAAAAGGACCAGAGTTACTTTTTGTATTCGCTCACGCAAGAGCGCCTGGCACGCACAATCTTTCCGCTGGCAGGCCTGGACAAGGAGCGCGACGTGCGCCGCATTGCCGCCGAGCAGGACTTCATCAACGCCAAGAAGGCCGAAAGCGAGGATATTTGCTTTATTCCAGACGGTGACTACGCGGGCTATATCGAGCGCCGCTGCGGACATGCCGCTGCACCGGGCGACATCGTATGGCGCGACGGCAGCGTGGTCGGGCGCCACAACGGCGCACTGCGCTATACCATCGGCCAGCGCAAGGGTTTGGGCGTAGCGATGGCGCATCCCGTATACGTGACAGGCGTCGATGCCGCCAACAACACCGTGCATCTGGGCGAGGCCGAGGACCTAACGGCCACAGCACTCACGGCCGACGACTGGATCTGGAGCGCCCCTGCCGACCGCATGGAGGCAGAACTCGATGCCGGCGGTATTCGCGTGGGCGCCAAGTACCGTTACCGTCAGAAAGACCAAGCAGCGACCCTTACGCGCGGCGAAGACGGGCAAATGCTGCTGACTTTTGACGAGCCGCAGCGAGCCATCGCCCCCGGCCAGGCCGTTGTAGTCTACCACGGCGACATCGTCCTCGGCGGCGGCACGGTGACCGGCGCACTTAAGTAGCCCCATCCCCTTCATAAATTGCGGTGAAATAGGGACTGTTTAAGCGTTTAAAACCGCCAAACAGTCCCTATTTCACCGCAACTTAGAGAGGACGGCCTCGGTCGGTACTGCCGTATCAGCCGAGGCCGCTGAATCGCTAGCGCTGTACGTAGGCGCGGACGAGCTCGAAGGTGTTGCGCACGCCGTCCATGTGGCTACGCTCGTAGTTGTGGCTCGCATACACGCCGGGGCCGATCAGACCATGGCGAATGTCGTAGCCGGCAGAGAGCGTGGCTTCGACGTCCGAACCGTAATGCGGATACACGTCGATAGCGTAATCGAGCTCAAGCTCGCGCGCGATATTGGACAACGCCGTCACCAGGTAGTAGTTGTACGGACCGCCCGAATCCTTGGCGCAGATCGACACCATGTGCTCGGTGCAGCCTAGGTCGTCGCCCACGCAGCCCATGTCAACGCTGATCATCTCGCGCGTGTCGGCCGGCACGAAGGCGCCGCCGTGGCCCACCTCCTCGTACACGGTAAAGAGCAGCGAAACCTTACGCGAAAGCGTCACCTCGCCAGCGGCGACGGCACGCGCCAAGCCCAACAAAATGGCGGCCGATAGCTTGTCATCCAGGAAGCGGCTCTTAATGTAGCCGCTCTCCGTCACCGTCGTGCGAGGATCCATAGCGATGATGTCGCCGGTCTGAATACCCAGCTCGAGCACATCGTCCTTGCTGTCGACGTTCTCGTCGAGCAAGATCTCCATGTTCTTCTCGATGGTCTTGACCGGCTCGTCGGCCACGTGCGCCGAAGGCTCGGTGTTAAGAACCACGCCCGTGTAGACATTGCCGTCGCGCGTGTAGACGGTGCAGTTCTCGCCATCGGCCGTAGACCACTGATGCCCACCGAGCGTCGTGGGGCGCAGGCGGCCATTGTCCTTAATGGAACGCACCATGGCGCCTAGGGTATCGACATGGCTCGCCAGTACGAGCGGCTCGCCCTCGCCGCCAAGCTCAACGAGCACGTTACCCTTATTAGAACGCTCAGGCCCAAACCCCATATCGCGCAGGGTCTCCATCAGATAATCAGTCGCCGCACGAGTAAACCCCGTAGGCGAAGCGATAGAAGTCAGCATCTTCAACTGGTCAGTAATATAGGAGAGCGTAGAATCCATCTTGGACACCATTGTCACCCTTTCATATCGAATTAAACCCACAGCAACAATACCACCGCGAACCATCTTTTTACCTAGCGAGATGACCCATCGAGCTCCCCGGAACTGCGCCCGCCACGATAACGAGCCGGCAGGCCCCTGCCCGTTAGTCCCACAATCTTTCCGCAGGACGGAGGAAGCCCCCGCCGCACGAAGTGCGCAGCGGGGGCTTCCGACATGTCCGAGGACGATTGTGGGGCTAACGGGCGGGGCCCGCCGAACCAGGTTAGGCAACCGGGCAGATCTTCTTGAAGAGCTCGATGACGTCGTCGAGCGTCGCCTCGCGCGGGTTACCCGGGAAACAAGCGTCGGCCATGGCGTCCTTGGCCAGGACCTCGATCTCGTCAGCCTTCATGGCCTCGCAGACGTGCGGGATATTCACGTCGGCGGAAAGCTGCTTGACGGCGGCGATAGCGGCGTCGGCAGCCTCGTCGGTGCTCATGCCCGTGGTGTCAACGCCCATGGCGACGGCAACCTTGGCCAGACGCTCGGCGCAAACCGGCTTGTTGAACTCCATGGCGATCGGCAGCAGCATGGCGCAAGCGACGCCGTGCGGGGTGTCGTAGTGAGCGGACAGGGTGTGAGCCATGGCGTGGTCGATGCCCAGGCCAACATTGGAGAAGCCCATGCCGGCGACATACTGGCCAAGGGCCATGCCCTCGCGGCCGGAGCCGGGCTGGCCGGACTTGGCCTCGGCAACGGAGTCGCGTAGGTTCTCGCTGATCAGCTTGATGGCCTCAAAGTGGAACATGTCGGAGAGCTCCCAAGCGCCCTTGGTGGTATAGCCCTCGATGGCGTGGGTCAGAGCGTCCATGCCGGTGGAGGCGGTCAGGCCGGCGGGCATGGAAGCCATCATGTCGGGGTCGACGACGGCGACCTCGGGGGCGTCGTTGGTGTCGACGCACACGAACTTGCGGACCTTCTCGGGGTCGGTGATGACGTAGTTGATGGTCACCTCGGCAGCGGTACCGGCGGTCGTCGGCACGGCGATGGTGAACACGGCGTGGTTCTTAGTGGGAGCAACGCCCTCGAGGCTGCGGACATCGGCGAACTCGGGGTTGTTGATGATGATGCCGATGGCCTTGGCGGTGTCCATGGAGGAGCCGCCACCGATGGTCACGATAGCGTCAGCCTCGGCGGCCTTGAAGGCCTCGACGCCGTCCTTGACGTTCTGAATCGTGGGGTTGGGCTTGATCTCGGAGTAGAGGCTCCAAGCGATGCCGGCGGCGTCGAGCTCGTCGGTCACCTTAGCGGTAACGCCAAACTTGACCAGATCGGGGTCGGAGCAGACGAAGATCTTCTTGTAGCCGCGACGCTGGAGCTCGCCGGGGATCTCCTTGATGGCGCCGGAACCATGATAAGAGATGGTATTGAGAACGAAACGATTAGCCATTGATAGCCTCCCATCGTGTGCGGGGCATCCATTACGCCCCGCGCTATGAGTCCCATCCTAACGCTTTTGAAACAAAAAACGCGTGAGAACGTCAAACTATTTAAAGCGTTTCAACAGACGATGAAAAATATTGCGGCAAAGGGACAGCCCCTTTGCCGCATTCGGTTACTTTCGGCAGCCCTCTTTCCAAGCCTCGGCCGCAACCTTCCAGCGTAAGCGCAAGTCGCGCTCGCGGTCGATGAACATGATGGCAAACGCGACAAACAGCAGCAAGCTCGCCACGACGATGGCGTGCAGGCCCATGCGCTCAATACACCAGTTGCCCAACACGGCGCCAAACACAAAGGTAAAGATCACGCCAAAGTACAGCAGGCCGTTTTCCAAAAAGCCGCGCCTGTGGGTGATGATGTAATCGTCCACGTTTTGCAGCGCGTTGCGCAAGTTGCCGATGCACATGGTCGTAGCGATGCCGTGACCGTGGATCTTGCGGAAGCTCTCGACCTGCATGCCGCAGGCAAACGAGGTAAGGCAGTTGGCGAGCAGGTTGTAACCGCCACCGGGGATAAAGCTCACGCCCAGCAAGATGACGGCTTCAAAGAACACCGTCACCTGACGCCAGTGGATCACGCTGCCAAACCGCTCGTGCACCAGGTCGGCAAGCATAATGCCCACGGCAAACGACACCACGGGGAAGAAATAGCGTCCCGCCAGCACCCAATTGCCCTCCGAAATGCTCACGCCCACAAGCAGGATGTTGCCCGTCTGCGCGTTGGCGAAAACATGGTCGCGCCCAATGTACGAATACACATCCATAAAGCCACCGGCGAGCGCCAGGATAATGCCCAGTTCGATGGACTCCGATATCTGTTTGGCACGCTGCATCGTCGTGCATCCTCCTTGTTGACGACCCTCTCGTGCGTTGGCGGAAACATAACCGCCGTTCATACTGTAACCCATTGACAACATGGCGTGCGCGCGAGACGGGTTCTCCAACGCGCAGATACACAGTCTGGAAACAAACGACTGGCTCAGCGACGCTCTCACTCACCAGCTCATGTACTCCCCCAGTCTTTTTAGCCCCGCCCCAAAAAGACTGGTTACAATTACGTGCAGCATACAAACACCGGGAGGGATCGTGGCAAAAAAGCCTCAGCACGCTCAGAACAACCAGCGCAGTCAGCAGGGCAAACAGGGCCAGCAGCAAAAGCGTGGCGGCAAGGCCCAGGGCGGCCACGCCGCTCATACCCCGGCAGCGCCCGCCCGCCCCTGGCGCCCGGGCCGTGATAAATTCCTCCCCGTCAGTCGAGCCGACATGGATGCACGCGGCTGGGACCAGTGCGACTTTGTCTACATCTGCGGCGACGCCTACGTGGACCATCCCAGCTTTGGCATGGCCATCATCAGCCGCGTCCTCGACGCGCACGGCTACAAAGTGGGCATCATCTGCCAACCCGACTGGACCGACCCCGCCAGCATCACCGTGCTCGGCGAGCCGCGCCTAGGCTTTCTCGTCAGTGCCGGCAACATGGACTCTATGGTCAACCACTATTCGGTGACCAAGCATCGCCGCCACACCGACGCCTATACCCCCGGTGGCGAAGAGGGGCGCCGTCCCAATCGCGCCGTCACGGTCTACGGCAACCTCATCCGCCAGACGTTTAAAGACGCCCCCATCATTATCGGTGGCATCGAGGCAAGCCTGCGTCGCCTGGCCCACTACGACTACTGGCAGGACAAGCTCAAGCGCTCGGTGCTGCTCGACTCGGGCGCCGACATCCTCATCTACGGCATGGGCGAGCACGCGATTGTCGAGATCGCCGACGCGCTCGACGCGGGACTGCCCGTCGACCAGATTACCTATATCAACGGCACCGTCTACCGCACCAACTCGCTCGACGAGGTCTACGACTACGACCTGCTGCCCAGCTGGGACGATCTTGCCGCCGACAAGCTCAACTACGCGCGCAGCTTTAACGTGCAGCAGCAGAATATGGACCCCATCACCGGCCATCGCCTGGTAGAGCCCTATCCCAACAGCGTCTATGTGGTGCAAAACCCGCCGTCGACGACACTCACCACCGACGAGATGGACGAGGTGGCCGAACTCCCCTACGCACGCGATTGGCATCCCGACTACGACGCGGCGGGCGGCGTGCCGGCCTTTGCCGAGATCAAGTTTTCGATCAGCTCCAACCGCGGCTGTTTTGGCGAGTGCTCGTTTTGCGCCCTCACCTTCCACCAGGGCCGCGTGTTGCAGATGCGCAGCCACGACTCGATCATGCGCGAGGCCGAGCTGCTCACGCGCGATCCCGAGTTTAAGGGCTACATCAACGACGTGGGTGGACCGACGGCCAACTTTAGCCGTCCCGCCTGCGACAAGCAGCTCAAGCACGGCGTGTGCAAGAACAAGCGCTGCCTGTGGCCGAGTGTGTGCAAGAACATGGTGGTCGACGAAAGCGGCTACACGCAGCTGCTGCGCGACCTGCGCCAGCTGCCGGGTGTCAAAAAGGTCTTCGTCCGCAGCGGCATCCGCTTTGACTACACCATGGCCGACGCCTCGGACGAGTTTTTGCGCGAGCTGCTGGAGCATCACGTCTCGGGCCAACTGCGCGTAGCGCCCGAGCACGTGAGCGACGCGGTGCTGTCCGTGATGGGCAAGCCGAGCCGCGCCGTCTACGATGCGTTCTGCCGCAAATTTGAGCGCTTGAACCGCGAATACGGACTCAAGCAGTACGTGGTGCCGTATCTGATCTCGAGCCACCCCGGTTCAACCATGAAGGAAGCCGTGGACCTTGCCGAAGCCGTGCGCGACATGGGCTACATGCCCGAACAGGTGCAGGACTTCTACCCCACCCCGTCCACCATGTCGACGTGCATGTACTACACCGGCGTGGACCCGCGCACCATGGAGCCGATCTATGTAGCGCGCGACCCGCACGAGAAGGCCATGCAACGCGCGCTCATCCAGTATCGCAAGCCCGAGAACTACAAGCTGGTACGCGAGGCGCTGGAAAAGGCTGGCCGCCGCGACCTGATCGGCTACACCAAGCATTGCCTGATCCGTCCCGTGCCGCCGCGCCCGGGCGAGACGTCTGCTGGCGGCGGGCATGGCACCGGCAAGAAGGGCGGCAAGGCCCACGGTGGCGCCGCTGGCAAGGGGCCTAAGGGCAGCAAGGGGCACAGCGGCATGTCGCGCGCGCAGAACACTGCCGGGCGCAACCGTGCAGCTCAGGGGCGTCAGGGTGCCAACGGAGGCGGCAGGCGCAACTAAGGCAGCGGTGCCGTCGCTATGTCCGTCTCGCATGCGTGGCGCAGTGAGCGCATCGCCTCCACGAGGATGATGCCGGCGATGGCAACCGTGACCGCCACGTCGAGCGGCGTGTTCACAAACCAGAGCATCGTCATGAGATACGACCCGGCATTAAAGGCAAAATGCAACAGGATCGTGTAGCGGAGCTTTCCGGTGGTCACGAGCACCCAGCCAAAGACCAGACCGGCGGCGCCGGCGTAGCAGCCTTGCACCCAGTTCATATGCATAAAGCCAAAGATGGCCGCCTGCAGCACAATCGCCGCGGCGATGCCTCGCTTGTCCGGCGCCGCCCAGGGCACTATGGCGACGTCTTGCGCCCACGCGCGACGCCGGCGCTTCCAGAGCGGACGGCACTGCGGGTTAAATGCTCGGAGCGAAAACTCAAAAATGATACCGCGCACCAGCAGCTCCTCGCAAAACGGAGCGCCGAGCACCGTAGTCAGGACGGCC
This sequence comes from Collinsella sp. CLA-JM-H32, assembly GCF_040098165.1. Classification (NCBI taxonomy): domain Bacteria; kingdom Bacillati; phylum Actinomycetota; class Coriobacteriia; order Coriobacteriales; family Coriobacteriaceae; genus Collinsella; species Collinsella sp. CLA-JM-H32. The sequence continues at coordinate 61,210 of NZ_JBBNMZ010000003.1, read as the reverse complement.
AGATAGCTCGTGTCGCCCATGCCCATCTCCTCGACAAGTTCGCTGTAATCGGCCGCCGCCTCGGGCAACAGCGACAGCACGGCGTCGGTCACGTAGCCAACGACCACCTGCAGGGCCAGGCCGATCACGATAACGCAGGCGATGCGCCTCCATGCCTTGCCCGCTCCCCCGCCAAGCGGGCGCTCGCCCTGCCAGCGCGCCATATACGAACGCGGCCACAGATAACGCCACCACAGCAGTGCCATCAAAAACGACGCCGTCTGCGCGGCAGCCTGAAGCAATTGAATATCGAGGCCGTCAATCGAAAAGCCCATGAACACCGACGCGACGCCCAGAGCGGAAAACAAAACAACGCTCAGGGCAATATCTGCCGCGACAACGCCTAAGCAAGCAAGTGTCCACACCAACGCGTTGAGCATGCCAGCCTCCTCAAGAACCGTTCCCTAGTTCTACCACAAACTGGCAAAACACTAATCCCTTGGGGACAGAGGAAAACGGATCATTTTGTTGTCGAGTTAGAACTTGTGATGGCCTCTAAAGCGCAATGACATCCAAAATATCGAGCTCCTGAGCATCGGTGACGTCGTGCGTGGCAAGCAGGAGCATGCGACCTTCGAGCAGGTCGAGTACAGCCTCGGCCGTCGCATCGCGCGCGGAGGCGTCCAGGCCGGTAAAGGGCTCATCCAGAATAACGGCGCAACCGCCACACAGCAGGGCGCGGGCAATCTCGACACGACGGCGCTGTCCACCCGAAAGCTCGGCCACGCGCGCATGCACGTCGATTCCCGGCACCAACCGGCGCAGCAAGGCCGTAGCGCTCGAAGCATCCACGCGCGCATCGGCACACACCAGCACGTTATCCAAAGCCGAGGCGCCCTCTACCAGGCGCGCGTCCTGAAACACCATCGAGCACGGCACGCACTCCCCCGCCGCCAGGGCGAGCAGCGTCGACTTGCCCACGCCCGAAGCGCCCATCACGCAAACACGCCCACCCGCGGCCACGTTGAGCGCCAAACCGTCAAGCGCCGGCGCCCAGGACGCACGATCGCCCACGGCAAGAGCAAGCTCCGCCGCAGCGCCATCGCTCGCGGCCCCCGCACGCCCGCGCAGTCCATGCCCATGCGCCCGCACGGCCACACGCCATGCCACGGAACCCGAAGCCCGCAGCAGCCACACCAGCACGCGCTCACACGCCCACGAGGCAGCAACGACCAGTACGGTCCACGCCAGCAGATCCGCTGTCTCGATCAAAAGCTTCGCCTGATAGATGCGTTCGCCCGCGGTGCCCGTCGCCATGCCAATGAGCTCCGCCGCCACGCCGGCCTTCCAACTCATGCCGATCACGGCACGCGCACACGAAAGCACAAACGGCAGGACCTCGCGCCAGGTATGGGCACAAAACAGACGCCAACCCCGCACGCCATGCAGGCGAAACATCTGCTCCAGCGGTTTATTCACCTGAGCCAGCCCCTCGGCCAGCGAAAAATACACGCCCGGCAGCGCCATCAAAAAGACCGCCGCGATGCTCACGCGTGCCGACCCCAGCCAGATAAGCAACAGGACCACCACGCAGGCGACCGGCGTCGCCTTTACAAACGACAGCGCCGGAGCCACCAAGCGTGCAAACGCCCGCGAGCGCGACGAAATTCCGGCAAGCACGCCACCACACACCGCGGCAAGCACCAGTCCGCCCAGTATCCGCGCGCCCGAGCCCGCCAAAATCGCCCAGGTACCGCCATCGCACACCAGGCGTAGCAGCGCCAAGGCAACAGCACCCGGACCCGGCAAAATCAACGGCTGCGCCACGAGACCCGCCACCAGCACCCACACGGCAAGCCAAAAGGCGGCAACGGCACCTGCTGCCGCCACCGCCTTCATACGCTCTGCCATTTGTCGAGCAAACGCACGCACGGGCTACTCCATGTAGTAGAAATCGTCAGCCGGGAGCTTGCCGCCCACGGCGCTCGCGTCCGCATCGGCCAGCACCTGCAGGTACCCACCGAGCGCCGCCTTCATATCCCTCCCCGTCTGGCACACGAGCATGCACCCGGGAGTCGCTTTTTCGGCAATCGCGGCGTTATCCACGATACCCGCATCGACCACGGCCTGAGCCCAGTCCGCCGGCGCCGCGTTCACGTCCTCAACGCTCGCAGCATGGCAGCTCAGGAATTCCGCCACGGCCTCGGGATGCTCCTCGGCAAAGGCCCGACGCACCACGGTCACGCCCGTCAGCAAACGGGAGCCCGTGTCGCCTGCCAGCTCATCCCACACATCGGTCAGACTCACCGGCGCCGACAGCTTGCCTTCGCTCTTTGCGATGGCAGCGGTCTTGAACGGCTCGGGCAGCACGCCCACGGCAGACGGATCGGCAAGCAGCACCGAGAGCACCTCGGTGGGCTCGCTCTTAAACTCAAGCGCCACCTGGCCGGTCAGGCCCGCGCGCTCCAACAGGTAGTTCATGACGTACTCCGGCGTGGTGCCCTTGCCCGTCATATAGACAGTATGGCCCGCCAGATCGCCAAACGAAGTAACGTCCGCGTTACCCGTCACCACGTTCAGCACGCCCAGCGTGTTGATGTCGATGACCTGCACCGCACCCTCAGTCTTGTTGTAGAGTACGCTCGCCACGTTGGCGGGCACCAGGGCGATATCGATATCGTCCTGAATGACCTTGGGCACAATCTCATCGGCGGCAGTATTGATCGCAAAGTCGAACTTATTGTCCGTCTCGCCATCGGCAGCCTGGTCCATAAACTGCACCAGGCCAATCGAGGTCGGCCCCTTGAGCGAGGCGACGTGCACCTCGACGGGCTCCGCGGCGGTCGCCGCACCACCGGCAGCCGAGCCCGCGGCAGACCCGGCACCGGCAGCCCCGCCGCCACAGCCCGCGAGCGCAAGCGACAGGGCGCCCGCGGCGAGCGCCGAGGCAAACCCCCGGCGCGACATCTCAAAATCAAACGCGCGCATCGCTAGCACGTCCCCTCGTTAGGCATCGACCAGGCATGATGGTCGGTATGCAGCAACTCCTCGGCCAGCGGCGAGAGCGGCGCGCGCAAAAACTCGCGGTAGCACGCCTGGACATCGAGATTCTCGTGCGAGAAACGAATGTCCGCCTTCGCATCCAGGCTCCACAGCACCTGGCCACGCTCAGCCGCCAGCTCGCAGCCGTCGTGGATGGGCTGACCGCCGCCACCGACGCAGCCGCCCGGGCACGCCATGACCTCAACAAAGTCATATCTCACACGGCCGTCGCGAATCGCGTCGAGCAGACGGGCGGCGTTGCCCAGCCCGTGCGCCACGGCGACGCGCACCTTGGTACCGTCGATATCGGCCACGGCCTCCTTCCAGCCCTCGAGTCCGCGCACGTCAGTGAAGAAGTCGGCATCCGGGTTCTTGCCCGTCACCAGGTAATATGCCGAGCGCACGGCGGCCTCCATCACGCCGCCCGTGGCGCCAAAGATCACACCCGCGCCCGTGCCAAAGCCCAACGGCGTATCGAGCGGCTCCTCGACCAGCGTGTCAACGCTCACGTGGCTCGCGCGGATCATGCGCACCATCTCGCGCACCGTCAGCGCAACGTCCACGTCGGGCGCGCCGCCCTCGCCCATCATGCTCGGCAGCGCACACTCGGCCTTCTTGGCCGTGCATGGCATAACGGACACCACGAACAGACGCTCGGGCTCCACGCCCAGCACCTTGGCGTAGTAGGTCTTGGCGATAGCGCCGAACATCTGCTGCGGCGACTTTGACGTGGACAGGCTGTCGACAAACTCGGGGTAACGTGCCTTCACAAAGCGCACCCAGCCCGGGCAGCAGCTCGTAAACATGGGCCAGCCGCGGCTGTCGCCCTCACCCTTAGCGGCGGCGCCCAGGCGCTCGAGCAGCTCGGAGCCCTCCTCCATAATGGTGAGGTCGGCCGAGAAATCGGTATCGAACACATACTCAAAGCCTACGCGGCGCAGCGCGCAAGCCAGACGCTCGACGGTTGCCTCCTCGCGCGGAATGCCGAGCTCCTCGCCCCAAGCACTACGCACGGCCGGCGCGATCTGCACCAGCACGATCTTGTCGGGATTAGCGAGCGCGTCAAACACGGTCTCGGTGTCGTCGCGCTCGCGCAGCGCGCCCGTCGGGCAATGCGTGATGCACTGGCCGCACGCGACGCAATCGGTCTTGCCGATCGGCACGCGCCCGCGGGTGCCCACGGCGGTATGCGTGGCGCGGTTGGTCAGGTCCCAAATCCCTAGGCCCTGTACGCTCTCGCACACCTTGATGCAGCGCATGCATTTAATGCACTTGTCGTTTTCGCGGATGATGGGGAAATCGAAATCCCAGCCCTCGCCCGCCAAATGCCTTTGATACGGCAGATAGAAAATGCCCAGGTCGTTGGCAATGGTCTGCAGGTTGCAGTTACCGCTGCGCACACAGCTCGTGCAGCGTGAATCGTGCTGCGAAAGCAGCAGCTGCACGTTGGTGCGGCGCGCCTCGCGGGCCTTGGGGCTGTTGGTGTGGACCACCATGCCATCGAGCACGTAGTTGTTGCAGGCGGCAACCAGCTGGTCGCAGCCCTCAACCTCGACCACGCACACGCGGCAGCCGCCGATCTCGTTCAGATCGCGCAGGTAGCACAGGGTGGGAATCTGGATGCCGACGGACTTGGCCGCGTCCAGGATCGTGGTGTGCTCGGGCACCACGACCTCGCAATTATCGATAGTGAGCTTGACCATATTGAGTGCTCCGCTTTCGGTGTTATCGCTGACAGTGGGGTTGTTGAGCTCTACCATTCCAGGTTCCTCCCTCCGCGGAACGCGCCAAAACCAAAGTGGTCGCAACGCAGGCAGCGGCTTGCCTCCTGGCGCGCCTCCTCCTCGGTAAGGCCCTGCTCGACCAGATTCCAATCGTGAATACGCTCGCCGGCCTCGCGCTCACCCAGCTCGCAGCGGCCGCACTCGTGCTTGCCCTTAAACTGAACGGTCGGCAGCTCCACGTCGAGCTTGATCTTGTGGTCGAAGCCCAGATAGCGGTCGATGTTTGCCGAAGCCACGCGGCCGGCGTTGATGGCACGGATGACGGTGGCGGGGCCGGTCTGGCAGTCGCCGCCGCTAAAGAGGCCATCGAAGTTGGGCACGGCACCGTCCGAGTCGGTGACCACGCAACCCCACTTGCAGGCGATGCCCATGTCCTCAAACGGCTTGGAATCGATGTCCTGGCCAATGGCGACAAACACGCGCTCGCAGGGGATGACGCGCTCGGGCGTAGCGGCGGCACGCGGAGCCGGACGACCGCGGCGGGGCTCGCCGATAATCTGCGGTTGCACGCGCAGGCCGCTCACGCGACCATCTTCGCCCGTCTCGATAGCGAGCGGGGCCGTAAGCTCCAGAACCTCGCAACCCTCGGCCTGGGCGCCGGCGATTTCGGCGTCCTGAGCCGTCATATCGCAGATGCGACGGCGGTAGACGATGCTTACCTTTTCGGCGCCGCAGCGCACGGCAGAGCGCGCCACGTCCATGGCCACGTTGCCGCCGCCGATGACGCACACGCGCTGGCCGCTCAGGTCGGGCAGTTCGTCGTCTCCAATGGCACGCAGCATCTTGACGGCCGACTCCACGCCGGGCGCCTCTTCGCCCGGAAGGCCGAGCTTCTTGTCGCTATGGGCACCGATGGCCAGATAGACGGCATCGAACTCGTCGCGCAGGCGGACAAGCTCCTCGCCGTTGACGGAGTGATCGAGCTCAACATCGATGCCGGCGCTCAAGATCCAATCGATCTCGGCCTGCAGGCGCTCGCGCGGCAGACGATAGCTGGGGATGCCGTAGCGCAGCATGCCGCCCAAGTGGTGGCGCTGCTCAAAAATGGTCACCTTGTGGCCCATCACGGCCAGGTAGTAGGCACAGGAAAGGCCGGCCGGGCCGCCGCCGATCACGGCGATGCGCTTGCCGGTGTTGTCCACTACATGCGGCTTGTGGTCGTTGAGGTCACTGTGCTCAACGGCAAAACGCTTGAGGGCGAGAATGTTCATGGGATCATCGACCATGCCACGGCGGCAGTGCATCTCGCAGGGATGCTCGCACACCAAGCCGCAGACGAGCGGCAGTGGGTTGTTCTTGCGGATGACCTTGACGGCGTCGGCATAACGGCCTGCCTCGACCAGCGAAATGTAACCAGGAATGTCGACGTGCGCCGGGCAGCCCGAGACACACGGGACGCGAGCCTCGCGGTCAAAGCCGCAGGAGTGCTCGCGGATGTGGTGCTCAAAATCGTCGCGGAAGCCGCGAATGGCCGTGAGTGCCATGGCGCCAGCTTCGTAGCCGATGGCGCAGTCGCTCGAAAGGTAGATGGTGCGGGCCGTGCGCTCAATCAAGTTGAGCGTGGACTCGTCGGCGCGGCCCTCGAGCACATCGGCGAGCAGGTCGCTCAGCGCGCTCAGGCCCACGCGGCAGGGCGTGCACTTGCCGCAGCTCTGGGTGGAGCACAGGTTGACGAGCGCCGCCGTAAACTCGACGGGGCACGGGGCGAGTGAACTCACCGCCAGACGACGTCCGAGTGCATCGTGCAGGTCGTCCATGACGGCCTGAGCGTGGCTGCGTTCCATTACGTGCAGTCGAGCCATAAGATCCCCTCTCACATGGCAGCCCGGAGGCGAGGCCGGGCGAAATTGCTACACGCACAACACTGACCTAAAAAGTTGTTAGGTCTCCACGCAGTTCGGCAGGCGGTATGAAATGTCACCATCAGCGGTGAAAATGAACATTATCGCAGATAAATGCCATATTTGATAAAACGCGTTACCAAACGACAATGCCCCGCCCACGCAATCATGTGGACGGGGCATTGCTCTAGGTATGCGGCCAGCGACCCTGTTGCTTTTACTTAAGCTCGGGCCAGTAACCCTTGTTGGCCTCGATCATGTCGTCGAGAACCTCCTTGGCGACCTTCATCGAAGGCACGGTCTTGTTGAGCGTAAAGGCCTTGAGCGCCTTCTCGTACGAACCCTCAATCGTAGCCTCGACCACGAGCTTCTCAGAGTTCAGCTGCTGCATCATGAGACCCTGCTGGAACAGAGGAATGTTGTCACGGCTGATGACCTCGGGGCCGTTCTTGCCAATGTAGGCAGGCAGCTCGACCATAGCGTCGTAGGGCATGTTGGGGATGGCGCCCTTGTTCTCGCAAATGACCAGGAAGCGCTGCTTGGTGTCGTTCTTCAGAGCGATGGCCAGGTCGGCAATCCAGTCGCCGTGGCTGCCCGCATAGAACGTGCTCTCGTCGATCTCGCCGGTCTTCTCGTAGTGATCGATACCGTCGAAGAGGTTCTTCTCGCGCGTCTCCTCAACCTCGTTCGCACGGGTGCGCTCGGGGTTTGAGTGCTCGACGAATTCCTTCTGCTGCAGGTAGTAGTTCAGATACGTGTTGGGCAGGTACTCCGGGAAGCACTCCATGATCTCGTACTCGCCCTTCCAGACGTAGTACCAGCTGCCCTTGGTGTGACGGTTCTGCTCGGGATGCTCGTCGGTGGCCTCCTCGGGCTTCTTTGCCATGAGCGAGCCCATGCCCTTGAGGTAGGAGTCGGGCAGCAGGATCTGGTGCTCCTTGATGTACTCGCGCAGCTGCGGGAGCACCTCCTCGCCCTTGTGGCGGATCGAGGTGAACCAACCAAAGTGGTTGAGGCCAAAGTAATCGTACTCGACATCCTTCTTGTCGATATCGAGCGCGGCGCAAACCACGTCGATGATCGCGATCGGCATGTCGCAGATGTTGATGATGCGAGCGTTGGGACGCAGCACACGGCAGCCCTCGGAGACGATGGCAGCAGGGTTGGAGTAGTTGAGAATCCAGTAATCCTTCTTGGCGTACTTCTCAACGTCATCGATCAGCTCGACCATGGGGAAGATGGTGCGCATGCCGTAGGCAAGGCCGCCGCAACCGCAAGTCTCCTGGCCCACGCAGCCGTGACGCAGCGGAATCTTCTCGTCCTGCTCGCGCATGGCGTAGCCGCCCACGCGCATCTGGGCAAACACGAAGCTCGCGTCGGTAAAAGCCGTCTTTTTGTCGGTGGTCACCGTGAGCTTGATGTCCAGGCCGAGGTCCTCGTGCAAAATCCAGTCCACGAGCACGCCGACCTTGCGCTGGCGCTCCTCGTTGATGTCGTACAGACGAATCTCGTCAACGTCGAGCTCGTCCTTGCGCAGGGCGATGGACTTGACGATGCCGGGGGTAAAGGTGGATCCGCCACCACACAGAGTAATGATCATTGTTTACTGCTCCTTCTCAATTGCGTTTTCGACCTTGTCGCGCATCTCGGCGACCTTCATGCCAAAGATGATCTGGATATTATTGCCGTTGCGGTTGATGCCGCTGTTGGGCACGTGGTTGATGAGGTCCTCATTGATGAGGTCCGGGTTCTTAACGTTCACGCGGAGACGCGTAAAGCAGTTCTCGAGCTCCTCGATGTTGTCCTTGCCGCCAAGACCTGCGACCAGGTCGGCAATACCTGCATCGACGCCCTCTGCGGGAGCCGCGGCAACGGCGCCCTGCTTCACTGCGACAGACGCGGCGGCCTCGCCCTCGGCAACGGACTCGGCGAGCTCGGACTCCTCCTCGCGGCCAGGCGTGTGGAGGTTGAGCTTCTTGATAAGGAAGGTGAAGAGGAAGAAGTACAGCGCGGCGTTGACGACTCCAAGCACCAGCATAACCGGCCAGTTGGTCTTATCGACGCCCAGGACCAGGTTGGAGACCACGATGTTGATGATGCCGCCTGCAGTCGAAGCGGGCACGGAGAGGACCTTGAGCAGGACCAGGAAGATGCCGGAAAGAACCGAGTGAACGACAAAGAGCACGGGAGCGGCAAAGACAAAGAGGAAGTCCATGGGCTCGGTCACGCAGGAGAGCACGGCGGTGATGATCAGCGGGATGATAACGGCCTTGGTCTTATCCTTGTTCCCCTTGTAGGCGGTGACGATAAAGGCGAGGCCGATGCCGATGTAGGGCCACAGATTGTTGAAGGTGTAGCTGTTGAAGTAGGTACTATCGGAGAAGGGCTGACCCGTCATTGCCATCTCGGCAACACGGATGGGATAGGCGCCGGCGATAACCTGACCACCCAGCGTAAGGGTGCCACCCACATCGGAGAACTGGAACGGGGTGTAGATGAGGTGGTGCAGACCGGTGGGAACGAGCAGCTTGTTGAGCATGCCGTAGATAAACAGACCGATGTTGCCCGACTCCTTAATGATGCCGGCAACGGAGGAGATGGCACCCTGAACCGGAGGCCAAACGATGCAGAAGCCAGCGCCCATGATCCAGGAGATGATGATCATGATCAGGAACGGAAAGCGAACGCCCGAGAACATCGAAAGGGCAATGGGGAACTGCTTGTTCGAGTACTTGTTGAACACGGCGCCGGTGATGCAACCGAGAATGATGCCGCCGAACACGCCGGTATCGAGCACCTGGATGCCCATAACGGTGGCCTGGCCGGTTCCGGTAAGGCCGAGCATGCCGCTCGCATCGGCAAGAGAGCCGGTGGCGTTGAGCACGATGTTGTTAGCCTGCAGGAACAGGAAGAACGACATCAGGGCGATCAGCGAAGCATGGCCCTTGTTCTTCTTTGCCATGGCGCCGGCGATGCCCACGCAGAACAGAATCGAGAGGTTGTTGATGATAAACATCAGCGACTGGTAGACAACGGCGCCCACAAGCTGGAACGGACCGGAGCCCAGTACGGGGACCAAAGCGCAAATGGTCTTGTTGGTCAGAATGATGCCCACAATGAGCAGGATGCCGGCAACCGAGAGATACATCATCGGCTGGACGATCGACTTCGCGAACACCTCCAACGGCGCTTTGAAATTGAACTTCTTTTTTGCGGTCATAGCGGTACTCCCCTTCCTTTTCCGCAAATTAAGACAGATGTGCCCTGGACAAGACCGTGAGCCTTGCCTTATATCAATCGATGTGTGGGCACGTTATGCCTAGAGACCAGGTTCTCCAAGCAGGTTAACAATGTGATATGCGAGATAGCTCTTCTCGGCATCGGTAACGACAACGTTATAGGTAGACGACAAGTGGGCGGCTATGGCGTCCGCGCACGAGAATGCGCACGGATACGCCGTTTCATCGATTCGGAACAGCGCGTCGCCATTGATTTGCCCGGCCGTGGGGTCAAGCGCCCGCTGTGCGAAAAACTGCAGGTGGCGGACGAAACGCTCATAGGGCAACGAGGTGTCATCGAGGGTCGTAGCATAGCGCTCGGAAACAATCGCGAGCACGTCGCGAACAAGCTGGACCGAAACAATCAAACGGTCGGAGCGTTGCGGCATGGTGGCGTTGACGATATGCAAGGTAATGAAACCCTGCTCTTCTTCGCTCATCTGGATGCCCATATACTCCTTGATAATCTGCAGCGCACGGCCCGCAAGTGCATACTCCTTGCGATAGAACTGCTGGATCTCGAGCAGCAACGGATTCTCACAGGAGACGCCCTTGCGCTCGCGCTCCAAAGCAAGGCTGATATGGTCTGCGAGAGCAATGAGAATCTTGTCGTTGATATCAACATTGAGCTCTCGACGGAGCATCTGAACAATGTCCTCGGCAATCACGAGGTTGACGGTGGGGATGGACTCCAAAAGATGTGCCAAGCGGTCAATCGTACGCGAGTCCTGAGAAGTTCCCTCCTGCAACGCGTAGGTCTTTTCGATCGACGCCTCGTCGATGGCATCGCCGGCATGACGGCCAAAGCAGAGGCCTCGACCGATGACGATGAGCTCGGAGCCATCGTCCGAAGTGACCGTTGCGACGTTGTTGTTAAAAACTCGCTTGATAACCACGGTACCCACCACAAAAATTTACTCGGAAAGCCAGATGACAGGCTCTTTAGCAGCAACAGGGCCGGAAGCATGCTCACGAAGAGTCGAGTTCTCCGAGCGCTCGCACACGATAACGAAGACCGTGGGATCGAAGCCGGCGGCGCGGACCGCGTCGAAATCGACCTCGACGAGGGGCTGGCCCGCGTCGACATGGTCACCCTGGGCAACAAGCGCGTGGAAGCCCTTGCCCTCAAGCTTAACAGTATCGATTCCGATATGCAGCATCACCTGAGCAGAGCTGTCGTCGGACATGATGCCCAGCGCGTGCTCAGTCGGAAACAGCGCCGCGACGGTGCCGGAAACAGGAGCGCACACCGTTCCCTCTTGGGGAACCACGGCAACGCCATCGCCCACGGCACGGCTGCTAAAAGCAGGGTCATTGGTATTTTCCAGATGAACAAGCTCGCCGGAAACGGGAGCGAGGATTTCGAACTCGGAAGCCGCAGTCGTCTGCTCATCCGAACCGCCCATCAGGCGAGAAAAGAAACCCATGGTGGCATGTCCCTTCATAAATATAGCCCAACCAAAATCAATCGAATGCGCCCCTTGAGACGCACGCGATCAAAGACTTTGGTTAGGCCCACGTCCAAGGGACTCGGTAACCTTCCGCATTTCTTTTCACTGAGGTTATTGTAGACAAGCCCAAAGCCGGAACAATCATTATGACCGGCGAACGGTATTTTTTCTCCGATAAACGGTATTTATGCGGCACTTAGGGGCACTCCATTTCTGCCGGCACCCAGGGACACTCCTTGCTCTGGTGCAATGGGGTCAGGTTTGTTTGCACCAACTTGGTGCAGATTAACCTGACCCCAATGCACCAATCTCGCTTGCGTTAGATGAAGATCTCACATTCCCTGCGCTCGACGCAAGCCTTGCTCAGCATCTGGGTAACGGCGGCAAGTTTGTTAGGGTCAAGTTTGCGAGCATTCTGCGAGCATACGGAGACGCAACGCATGCAGGAGATGCACGCCTCGCCATCCACCTGCCTTGGATCGTCCTTGTCGATAGCTCGGACAGGGCACAACGCAGCGCAAGCACCGCAGGAGACGCAATCCTCCGTTGCATGGGGCACCATACTGTGGCCTCCAGCTTGCTTATAAGGACGATTGCCGGGAATAGAGGGCTCGGACGCAGCCCCGTCCAGTAGCTTTTGCCGGATTCGCTGCGCAAACTCTGAAAGTTGCGCCACATCCTGCGCATCCGGTCGCCCAGCAGCAAACTGACGAGCAACGGAATGCTCGGCAATGGCAGAAACCGCTGCAACCACCCTAAATCCGGCACGCTTCGCAACGTCTTCCAGCTCAATAAGCGTATCCTCAAACGCGCGGCCCCCGTAAACACAAACCAAAACAGCCCGAGCTCCGTTGCCACGCACCATTCCCAGTCGCTCAACCGCCACAGCTGGAACCCTGCCAGCATATGATGGGACGGAGATAACCGCAACGTCGCCCTTCGCCATCGAGACCCCGTGGAAATCCAACCCACTATCGGTCAGATCGACGGTAACGATATTCCCATCCAGCGCCCCGGTCACAAGACCAGACACTTTCTCCGTTCCGCCCGTCGGACTAAACACAATTTCGAACATGCTCATCGAACATCCTCCCCTACGCTTGGTAACACACCAAGCCGCCCGCATGCTTAGACAGAGTATACGGCGCGCGGGGACACCCCGGTTTAGCGCAAAGGGGTCAGGTTTGTTTCCACCAACCTGGTGCAGATTAACCTGACCCCTTTGCACCAAACTATGCTGTCTGCCTCATCGATTTGCATAATTTCCGTTACAGATTGCATATATTTACGTGATACCGCTGTGTTCTCCTGAGGTACCCCATCCCGGACCGTGCAAAAAACGGAGTATTCTGCAACGCGCTCGTGCCAACACCGCCGCGAGCGGGCAAAACTGTAGGGCGCTGCATCATTTTGGGTTCCGCTATAACGAGAATGACACACCTTTGCACCGGAAAACGGAAAAGTCTGACTCAAAACACTCGCTAGGGATATCCGAAGGCCACCGCTGGCGACGTCGAATCGTATGCAGGCAACTCGATCTGCAGAATACTCCAAAAAATGCACGGCGCACCCCATGGGACCCATTGCCGCACGGCTGAAAACGGGCCTTCAGCATCCTCCAGGTGCATTCCTGAGCAAATCACACCGGACCAACGGTCGGATGCGGCAAACAAAAGGGCCCCGAGCGTAGTTGCTCGGGGCCCTTAGTTCGCCTCGCTCTAGCGTGCGACGCGTATGTTACTTGCGCTTGCCGCCGCCGTCACCGGGGCGACGGGAGCTGCCGCCGCGCTTGCCGCCACGATTGTTGCCATAGCTGCCACGGTTATCGCGACCGCCGGCACGACCGCCGCGGGAGCCGGCCTGGTTGCCGCCACGCCCGCCGCGATAGCCGCCACGACGCTCCTCGCGGGTATCGTCGTAGTTGCGCCAGTCATCGCGACGATCGCGGCTGGCACGCGGGTCACGACGATCGCGCGACTCGTTAGAACGACCAGCGCCGCCGCGGCCGCCATTGCTGCGAGCACCCTCGCGACGCTCGCCGCCGCGGCCACCGCGCTCACCGCGGCTCTCGCCGCCGCGACGCTCATCACGGCCACCGCGCTCGTCATCACGACCGGAACGACGGCGGTCGCCCGAACCGCGCTTGCCACCGCGCGAACCGCGGCCCTCGTCCTCGCGCTCAACACGGCGACGACCGCCGCGGTCCTCGTCCTCGCGGCGACGACGATGCGCCTCGCCCTGGAACTGCTTGGCGCGGCGCTCGGCACGGTTGCCACGCGGGGCCTGCTTGACGGCGTCAGCACCGCCGCGCTCCTCGGCAGCCACCTCGCGAGCCACGCTCTCCACGGCCTCGTCCACGCGAGCCTGAACGCCCTCGCGCACGCGGGTCTTACCGCCACGCTTGGGACGACTCGGACGCTCGCCGTCGCTGCGGCGCTCGTCGCGACCGCGGTTGGAACGACCGGCCACATCGCCGTAATCGTCGCCGTTGCGCTTGCCGTCGCGACGTGCCTGCTCAAGCTTCTTCTTGCTCTTGGACTTGCCGCGCTTGGTCTTCTTCTTCACCTTAAAGGCCGCAGGATCGCGCTCGGGATCGACGGCAGGCGGGTTGGGGCCCACATGCAGGTCGCCGGCCTCGTAGATGTCGGCCGTCTTGTCCATGAGCTTCTCGATCTCGTAGAACTCATCGACGTCCTGCTCGGTCACAAACGTAATGGCCCAGCCCAGCTCGCCGGCGCGGCCCGTGCGGCCGATGCGGTGGATGTAGTCGGTCGGCTCGGCCGGCACGTCAAAGTTCACGACGTAGCGCACATCGCTAATGTCGATGCCGCGGGCAAGCACGTCGGTTGCCACCAGCACGTCAACGGTGCCGTCGCGGAAGGCCGAAAGCGCGCGCTCGCGCTGGGCCTGGCTGCGGTTGCCGTGGATCGCGGCGGCCTTGATGCCCTTGCGCTCCAGACGACGGCAGCAGCTGTCGGCGCGGTGCTTGGTGCGCATGAAGACGATAGTGCGCTCCGGGCCCTCCTTTTTGAGGAACTCGGGCAGCAGGTTGTTCTTGGCCTCGATGGACACCGGGAACACAAACTGGTCGACGGTGTCGGCGGTCGACGTGGCAGGCGCGATCTCCACGCGGGCCGGGTCGCTCACCAGGTCGGTGATCTCGCCCACGGCCTCCTCGTCGAGCGTTGCCGAGAACAGCAGCGTCTGGCGCTCGGCAGGCGTCTCGCGCACAATACGGCGAACGGCGGGCAAAAAGCCCATGTCGAGCATACGGTCGGCCTCGTCGAGCACCAGCACCTTGACCTCGTCCAGGTGGCAGGCGCCCTGCTCGATCAGGTCGACCAGGCGGCCCGGCGTGGCGACCAGGATGTCGCAGCCGTACTTGAGCGCCGCGGTTTGCGGCTTGTAGCTCACGCCGCCCACGACGGTCACGGCGACATGGCCGGTGACGTCGGCAATCTTACCGGCGACCTCATCGATCTGCTGGGCAAGCTCGCGCGTGGGGGTGATAACGAGCATCGCGGGGCCGCGGCCGTTGCCCTCGGGCTTCTTGGCGCCGCGACGGCGGTTGCGGCCGCCACGCTCGTGCACGGGTTTGGGAGGAGCGATGTGCTCCAGATTGTTCATGGTCGGCAGCAAGAAGGCGGCCGTCTTGCCGGTGCCGGTCTGAGCGGCGGCAAGCAGGTCGCGGCCCTCGAGCACCACGGGGATCGAGCCAGCCTGGACGGGCGTGGGCGCCGTGTAGCCCAGGTTCTCGATGGCACGAAGCATCTCGTCCGAAAGTCCCAGCTCGTCAAAGGCGGGCAGGTTCTCGGTCGCGGACTCGACGGTCTCGGCGGCGCTGGCCTCGTCGGCAGCATCGAAGGCAGCCTGGGTCATGGCCTCGCGGGCCTCGTCCAGAATCTCGGCGTCCGTGACGTCGGATACAGAATTACGCATATGTTGTTGTTCCTTATCTGCACGCATTATGGGCACGGCATGCGGCCGCGCGAGCGTGCTTGGTAGTGCGCTAATACATACAAAAACAGGTGCGCACAGAGAGGACGTTGCTCAGCACGCTGGCGATCGCTTTGGCAGCCTTATCACGCGCCGTCCAGACGCAGCAGCTCTAAGCGATGGAGCAGATTCGCCGCCGGTTAGTATACCCGTACTCCGTATGCCCCCACGTAAACCACAGATGACGGGGCGGACGGGGCGGGCCTGGCCGATTGTCTCAATCTGTAACAGATGCAGGGCAAAACCGGGTCCAAATGTTACAGAACAAGACAGAGGGGGATTTCCGTCCAGTCCAAACCAAATCTCTCAGTCTTCCTGCAATTTCGAACATGTGGCCTATAATGTTGCTTTGGTTACGCTGTATATTGCGCAGCCATTTAATACGTCGCCCACCGGGAGCCATTAATTCCTATCGCCATATTGGCTAGGAAGCAATCAAAGGAGGTATCCGTGGCAGCAGAGACGCCTTGCTCGGTCCTCTATAACGATATTCGCTCGTTCGGCGGTCTTAAACATCTCGAGATCGCCCGAATGCTCATCAATGGAAACTCTTATCTCGGCAGTACCCTGCTCGAGAAATGCTCTTCCAACCGCTCGTATCTCACCCGTTACATCGTCCATCGCAAGCCTGACCAGTGCGCGCCCGCCATCTACAGCGACTTTACCGTCACCACGCTCAACCTTTCCGCGGCAATCTGCAGCAAGCTCGGCGGCAGCGAGTCCACCTATCGGGCAATCGCCGAGCACTATCGCGGTCCGGCCGCCAACGAAATGATGTCGGCTCTCGCCAGCTACAAGCTGGACAGCCGCCTATATGCAAATGCCCTCAATCGCATCGACAACTTTGACGGCAATGCCGTGCGTGAGAAAAGCACGCTTTACCTTATGCTCTTTGTGGCAACGGGGGCGCTCGCCGATCCCGTTCAGGGCGTGGCCACCGTCGAGCGCTTTTGCGACAGCAAGACGGGTGGGCACTTTGGCACCACCGAAACTACCGTCGGACGTGGCTTTATGGGCAGTCTGGATCAGCCGCACGCCGTCGCTCCCAACCTCGGTCTGCTCAGGACACATGCCGACAACTGCGTCGACATGCAAATCCATCCCCTCACACGCGATCCGCGTGGCACGGTAATTGGATCCTTGCCCAAAACCTCGCCCAGCATCACCGATGTGGGCGCCGACGCATCGCGCGAGCATCTTCGCATTTGGCTTGAGGGTGAGCACTGGTACGCCCAGGGCCTTGGATCGACCAACGGCACGGTACTCGAATCGGGTGCAGGCGACGGCGATATTGTGATTGAGCCGCCGCGCGACCAACGCGAGCCCGGCAAGATCTATCCCCCAGTGGAAATCGAAAACAGCGACAGGCTCCATCTGGGTCTCTACACGACATTCCTTGTCATTGTGGACTAGCGCGGACGGCGATCGGAAGACGGTCGCCGTCCGTCTTTCATCTTCTACCTTCTGCGTCGTAAACGACAATGCTCAGCGGTATACGTGGGCAGTGCGGCTATCATGGTACTTTACCGATATCCGCACTGCTCACGTATACGTGCGGCAACCCATGCCAGACAAAGGAACGCCATGGATACTACCGATAGCGCCTATGGCGACAAACTCATCCGTCTCGATACGTTCGATACCGCCGTGGCGGTCGACCCCAGCGCCGAGGACGACGCCAAACGTCGGTTTATGACGCTTATTCTCCAGACGGCCCACCGCAACAACGGCAACATCGAGCACGTGCTGCGCGCGACCAACACGAGCGGCGAGGTCTTTGCCGTCAAGCTACTCAAGGACAACGCTATCCTTTCCGGCCAAGCCCCCGACCGCTCCGCCGAGCAATCGGCCGCGCACCTGGCCAACACCGCTGCGCTGTTCGAGGAGTACCGTCATCTGTGTACCGTCTCGCACCTGCGCGGATTTTCGCGCGTCTATGGCTACGGCTCGTGTGAGGATGACCCGCTCATCCTCATGGAGTGGGTCGAGGGCATCTCGCTCAAGCAGGCGCTGCCCCTGCTTCCGCACGACGCCTCGGGCGGGCTGACCACCCAGATGGTCGCCGCCGTCGGAAATGCCGTGCTTCGTGCGCTCTTGATGACCCAAGGCCTCGTGAATCCGGTCATCCATCGCGACCTGTCGCCTGCCAATATCATGTTCCGCACCACCAGCCGAACGCTCGAGCAGCAGATTGCCGATTGCTCCTTTGACCCCTGCCTCATCGACATGGGCTCCGCGACCATGACTCTCGGCGACGACACGATCACCCGGCGCGCCGACATCTGGCGCTTTGCCACGCCCGCATACGCCGCGCCCGAGATGCTCACGCAGGATATCGAAGGCATCGCGGCCCTTCGCCGTTCGCCGGCAATCGATGTCTACGCGCTTTCGAGCATTCTGTACCAGCTCTACAGCGGTCGCAAACCGTTCGATGTCGAGTCGACGGGTGCCGCGGCAACCGGCTCGTTCTACCTCATAAAGACCAAGACCAAGCCGGCGCCGCTCGAGCCGCGCTGCAAGGACGATGAAGCGCTCGTCCAGATCATCATGAAAGGCATCTCAGTCGAGCAGTGCGATCGTCCCACCGAGCAGCAGATGCTCGAGGTGCTCTCGGCATACCTCACCGATGCCGAATCCGAGGGCCGCGAAGGCGCAGGAGACGAGGCCGCGATTGATATCGATTCTGGCACGCACCTTAAGGTCGACGTCGCCGGCGAGCGCGCGCGAGAGATCCTGGAGCAGGCCCGGCACGATGCCATGACCCGCCGCCGCTTTATTATCGGTGGCGTTGTCGCAGCCGTTGCGGGGCTTGGCGTTATCGGGGCGGCAACCCATGGCTTTGGCATCCCCGACTACCTGGACGGCATCCGCGGTTCACTTGACGACTACACCTGGGATCAGCTGCAGGAGGTTTCGCTCAAGATTAAGGCCGCCGAGACCCGTAGCGAGGCACGCGAGATTGCCAAGCGCTATCATCTGCTCGATGACAACGGGCATATCCCCTATCCATGCACTAAGCGCGTGAAGCTCACCAATGGGCTGCACGTCGGCGCGCAGCTCGTGGGCATCCGCCACGACGAGCTTCTAGACGGTACGGGCAAGGCCGGGCTGACGTTTATGTTCGACGCGGGTATTGCCGAGCGCAACGCTGCGGCTGAACCGCCGAGCGCCGGCTGGGCAGATTGCGAGCTGCGGGAATGGCTCGACGGCGACGGCCTTAAGCTGCTGCCCAACGAGTTGCGCGCACTCATCAAATCTGTCAAAAAGATCTCGAATAACGTTGGCGCCGCCAGGAGCGCATCGTGTCTGAGCGAGCTGCCCGCGACCCTTTGGCTGCCCGCCATGGTCGAGCTGTGCGGAGTGCAGCCGCCCGAGTCGTTTGCCGAGGGCTTTCAGTACCTGGCAGACATCTACAACGGCGAAGGCAAGGAGTACCAGCTGTTCCGCGAGCTCAAGGTGAGCCCGTATTCCACGAACGAGACGATGGTCCGCCAGTGGAAGGGCAAGGACACCTGCTGGTGGGAGCGCACGGTGAGCCCCGACTCATCGGAGACCGAAGGCACGCTCTATTTGAATCGCGTTGGACACGACGGCGACGTCTTTACGTACGCAACGCCTGCGGACAAGCCAAACAAACGAACCTGTGTGATCCCCGGATTCTGTATCTAGGGAGCGGGCATCTTGCCGTGACGGGACCCCTCCCCGGCAATTGTCTCAATCTGTAACGGTTAGAGGTCATATTTGCTGCCAGATGTTACAGAACGAGACATTAGCTTGCCGAGAACTTCGACTCATAAATGTGACTCAAGTGTGTCGATATTTTCTTGCCAATGTTGCGCAACAGAAACCCTTTCGGCGGTCGTAACGTACGAATTGTCATAGGTACCCCTTCAACGATTGGGAGAAGAAATGGCAAAGTACGCACCTAAACACTTGGAAGTCTCAGGCGGCGCCGAGCCCCATCGCGCATTCGCGGGTCACAAGACCGCGCGACTCGCCGTCACCGCAGCCACCACCATCGCAATGACCGGCTCGTCGTTGCTCGCCCCGTTCTCGGCATTTGCCAACGATCTGAGCGACACCACGGCACAGGACGCAATCATGTCCCCGCTCGCCGCCCACGCCGGCGAGGCGGCAGGCTCCGCAGTAAAGACGAACGCCCAGAAAATTGCCGACTTGCAGGCCGCAATCGACGCCGCAAAGGCTGCCGAGGCAGAAGCCAAGTCCGACTACGACACGGCGGTTGCCCCCTATACCGAAAAGCAGACGGTCCGCGACAACGCCCAGACTGCCTACGACGCTTCCGTCTCCAACAATTCGCAGGCAGAAGCCGCCGCGCGTGCCGAATACGCCCGTCAACTCGATGAAAGCGTCAAGGCGGCCAACAGCGCCAGCGCCACGTTAAAGGATGCCCAGAGCAAGCTCGACACGGCCAAGGCCGATGCCGAAAGCAAGACGAAGGCACTCGACTCCGCAAAGCAGGCGGCAGCCGACGCACGGGCCAAGCTTGAGGAAGCCCAGAAGGCAGCCGCCAACGCAACGCCGGAGGAAATCAAGGCCGCCGAGCAGTCTGCCGCAGATGCCCAGAAGGTTCTTGACCAGGCAAAGGCCGCAAAAACCGCTGCCGACTCCGCACTCGCCGATGCCCAGCAGGCTCGGAGCGCCGCGCAGAGCGCTTACAACGAGGCGTCAGGCACGCTGGCTTCCGCTCAACAGGCAAAGACCGCCGCGGATGGTAAGGTAGTCGCGGCACAGGCAGCGTATGACAGCGCGCAAGCCGATTTGGCAGCCGCAAAGGCAGGCGCCGAGGGCCCGGAGTATGACGCCGCTCAGGCAAAGGTCGATGCCGCCCAAAGCGCACTCGATCAGGCGAAGCAGCAGCAGGCGGCTGCCGAAGCAGGTCTTTCTCAGGCAAATAGTGACGTTGCATCCAAGCGGGACGCCCTCACCGGTGCCGAAAGCGAGCTCGAAGCCAAGAAGCAGACAGTCGCAGCAGCCGAAAATGATGTAACGGCAGCCCAGGCGAAAGCCGATGCGGCGCAATCGGAGTTGACCTCGGCAAAGCAGGTGCATGCTGCCGAGCTGGAGAAGGCAAAGGCCGCTCAGAAACAAGTCGACCAGGCAAAAGCCGAGAAGGAGCAAGCAGACAAGGCGCTCGAAACTGCCAAGACAAACCAGGCGGCCGCCGATCAAGCCGTTGTCGATGCACAGAAAGCATACGATACGTGCAAGGCGGCAGCCGATAAGGCTACGACGGCGGAGGCGCAGAGCGTCATCGGCTTTTACCAATTCATCGGTGCCAACGATGCTGCAGACATCATCTATAAGCAGAGCGACTTAAACCCAACGACCATCGGCGATAAAAAGGACGGCACGTCACTCGACAACGCCAAGCTTTCGTTTGGCAAGCTGCGCGAGATTAATGAATATCGCAAAAGCGTCGGCCTTAGCGAGCTTAAGGTGACGGCCGAGCAGATGGCAATTGCTCAGTCGAACTCCAATTACTCAGACGCCATGCTAGACCATTCAGACTATGCGCGATTCGAAAATGCCGCATGGAACTATGACTTGAAAAGAAATGTCGCACACCAGTGGGTTGATGAGGAAAAGAATATATTTGACCAGGCCGCAGCGAAAGCCGGCCTTGGCGAAATTGCCCCCAAAGATGCTTGGGATACTTTCTGGAGCCACGGCACCGAATTCGGAGAGCAAAAGGTAGGCTTTGGCACCGTCGGCCACTATTTGAATATCGTACAGCCTGACGCCAAAACCATGGGATACGGCATTAATTCTCGAGGAACTCATCTCTCATATACCTACATCTTGGAGGTTGACGACAACTACGGTTCGTACGAGAAAGAATATTCAATCGATGAACTCGAGAGTCTCTTTGATCAGTATCAGCTGAGTCTCTCCAAGGCCAGCGAAAACCTTGCCGCTGCAAAAGCGAACCTTGAGCAAAAGCGCAGCACAGCGGCATCGAAAGCCGATGCCGTAAAGGCAGCAGAGACCCTCGTCGCTCAAAAGCGAGAAGGCGTTGATACCGCGAACAGCAACCTTGCCACCGAAAATGGCAACGTGGCAGGTGCCGCTGCCGAGGTCGCTCAAGCAGAGCAGAATCTCGCCAAGGCAAACGGAAAAGTTGCCGAAGCCGAAGACCAGGTTAAAGCCGCCCAAAGCAACGTGGCGCCCGCAGAGCAGGTCGTCAACCAGAAGCGCGCCGAGCTTAAGGCATCGCAAGAGCAAGCCGCTCAGAGTCAGAAGAAGGTTGATGACGCCAAGGCAGAGGCTCTCTTAAAGCAGCAGGCTCTGCAAGATGCAAGGAAGGAACTTGCCAAGTATTCTGCCGATGTTGCTGCGGCCCAGGAGAAGGCTGACAAGGCCCATCAAACGCTCGATGAAGCCACGGCGGCTCAGACGTCTGCCCAGAGCGCTCTTGAAAAGGCGGAGCGCGACGCGGCTGCCAAGAAGCAGGCCCTCACTATCGCCAAGGACGGCGTCGAGGCCAAGGCGGCGACCGCGGAGCACGCCGCGAGCGATCTGACCACGGCGGAAAACGACTTTGCTTCAAAGCAGGCACATGCCGATGCGTTGAACAACGCGGCCGATAATCTCGCCACGGCCGAGGCAGCCAAGAAGGACGCCGACGCAGCAGTGACTGCGGCCGAAACTGCTCTTAGTGCGACGAATGATGCCGTAGCGAATGCCGAGCAGGCGGTCGAGAATTCTCAGGCCGCACCGGACGCCGCTGCCGCCGCTCTCGGAAAGCTCAAGTCCGTCAATGTCGAAAACGGCATCGCAACCGGCTCCGATGCAAACGCGAACGATACGCTCAATGCCCTCTTTGCCAAGTGCGTCGCCGCCAAGCAGGCAGAACATAACGCAAAGGCCGCACTTGATGCCGCTCAGGCAGACCTTGATGCTGCGACGCCCGCCTACACCGCGGCGCTCAATGCCTACAACGAGGCGAAGGCAAAACGCGTAGCCGCCGAGCAAGCCCTGAAGGACGAGATCGCCCGCCAGGAGCAAGAGGCAGCGAAGGCCGAGCAGGCCAAGATCACGCAGGCTGCCGCTAAGCCGGTTGCTGGAAAGCCGTCTGCTGGCAACGCCAAGACGGCCGCCAACTCGGCACTTCCCATCACAGGCGACAATGCTGCGCTCGCCGGTGAGACGTTTGTCATCGGAGGCGTCGTGCTTGTAGCCGCCGGCGTCTTCCTAACCGACAAGAAACGTCGTCAGGAGTAAGGATTTCGGGAGGACGGCTTCTCTTCCCTTCCACCGCTTCGCAAACCCTGCTCAGCATACGCCGGGGCACCCATCACGCGGGCGCCCCGGCGTTTTACATTGAACGGCCAGGGCATCTGCTCCGAGATTGTCTCGATCTGCAACATCTAGCAGGCAAAACAGTCCCCAGATGTTACAGATTGAGACGTTAAGTTGTGGCTCGATGTAATATCTAGATCTGTAACAGTTACTCGACAAAAACGGGTCTAGTTGTTACAGATTGAGACATTAGACCGGCTACGGTCCGCCGACCTGGCTATCACCTCGGCCAATAACAGAATGGCATACATTTCAATCTCCACTGTACACCCCCAGGGGGTATGGGTGTATAGTATCAGCAGGTTAACAATTCCAACACCGAACCACAGAAAGGAGAAGCCATGGCTCAAGATAAGTTCGACGTGGGCGGCATGACGTGCGCCGCCTGCCAGGCGCATGTGGACCGCGCCGTGAGCAAGCTCGACGGCGTCCAAAGCGTCGCGGTCAACCTGCTTGCCGGCTCCATGCTGGTCGACTACGACCCCGCGCAGGTCACCCCCGATGACATCTGCACCGCCGTCGATCGCGCGGGCTACTCGGCCTCACCCGTCGACGCGGGCACCGGTGCCGCCGGCTCAAACGGCAGTGCGCAAGCCAGGTCCGGCGCCGCCCATATGGAGTCGCCCACCAAAAAGCTGGAGGCCGCCGCCTCCGCCATGCGCACCCGCCTCATCATCTCGATCATCTTCCTCATCCCGCTGTTCTACATAGGCATGGGGCACATGCTCGGTTGGCCACTGCCCGGCGTCTTCACCGACCACACCCACAGCATGACGCTCGCGCTCACCGAGCTCGTCCTGCTCATCCCCATCGTCTACGTCAACGACGCGTACTTTATCAACGGGTTTAAATCACTCGCGCACGGCGCGCCCACCATGGACGCCCTCATCGCCGTCGGCGCCACCGCGTCCATCGCCTGGTCGCTCTACGCCATGTTTATCATGGCCGACCAGCTGGCCGCGGGCCAGGTCCACGAGGCCATGATGACGGGCATGGACAATCTGTATTTTGAGAGCGCCGGCACGATCCTGTCGCTGGTCACCGTGGGCAAATACCTCGAGACGCGCAGCAAGTCCAAGACCGGCGGCGCCATCGAGGCGCTCATCGACCTGGCGCCCAAGACCGCGACCATCGTGGCCGACGACGGCACCGAGACCGCTGTGGACGTCGACGCCATCCTTCCCGGCCAGGTGCTGCGTGTGCGCCCCGGCGAGTCCATCCCTGTCGACGGCGTCGTACTCGAGGGCGCTTCGGCCGTGGACGAAAGTGCGCTGACCGGCGAGTCTATCCCCGTGGAGAAGACCGCCGGCGACACCGTCAACGCCGCCACCGTCAACCGCACCGGATCGTTTACCTTCCGCGCTACGCGTGTGGGCGCCGACACGTCGCTCGCCAAGATTATCCAGCTCGTCGAGGACGCCAACGCCACCAAGGCGCCCATCGCCCGCATGGCCGACAAGGTCGCCGGCGTGTTCGTGCCCGTGGTGTTTGTAATCTCTGCCGTAACTTTTGTGGCGTGGATGGTGCTGACCGGAAGCATCAACGAAGCGCTCACCTCCGCCGTGGCCGTGCTGGTAATCAGCTGCCCGTGCGCGCTGGGCCTGGCCACGCCCGTCGCCATTATGGTCGGCACCGGCAAGGGCGCCGAGATGGGCATTCTGTTCAAGAGCGCCGAGGCGTTGGAGAACCTGCGCAGCGTGGGCACCGTGGTGCTCGATAAGACGGGCACAGTCACCCGCGGCAAGCCTGCCGTGACCGACATTGTGGTTGCCGCGCGCGCCGACGGCTCGCCCACTATGAGTGAAAAGGCGTTACTGAAACTCGCTGCCGCGTTGGAGCGCTCGAGCGAGCACCCGCTGGCCGAGGCGATTATGGCCGAGTGCGAGACGCGCGGAATTGTCGCGCGCACGGTCGAGGACTTTGCCGCCGTGCCTGGTCGTGGCGTTACGGCGCGCGAGGGGCAAAACGCCATTGCCGCCGGCAATATGCGCCTGATGAACGAGCTGGGCGTTACCGTGCCCGCGGGTCTTGCCGAACAGCTCGCCGCCGAGGGCAAGACACCGCTGTTCTTTGCCAAGAACAGCGAGCTTGTCGGTACCATCGCCGTGGCGGATGAGGTCAAAGAGACGAGCGCCGAGGCCATCGCCGCACTGCGCTCGCTTGGCGTCGACGTGCGCATGCTCACCGGCGACAACCGCGTGACGGCCGTGGCCATCGCCCGCCGCGTGGGGCTGAGCAGCGAACAGGTCATCGCCGACGTCCTCCCTGCCGACAAGGAGCGCCACGTCCGCGAGCTGCAGGATGTGGGCGGCAAGGTCGCCATGGTAGGCGACGGCATCAACGACTCCCCCGCCCTGGCGCGCGCCGACGTGGGCCTTGCTATCGGCACCGGCGCCGACATCGCCAAGGAGGGCGCCGACGTGGTACTCATGCGCAGCGACCTCATGGACGTCACCCGTGCCATCGAGCTGTCGCGCGCCACAATTCGCAACATCAAGCAGGACCTGTTCTGGGCGCTGTTCTACAACGGCATCGGCATTCCGCTGGCGGCGGGCGTGTTCTTCCCCCTCACCGGTTGGCAACTCTCGCCGATGTTTGGCGCCGCCGCCATGAGCCTGTCGAGCGTGTGTGTTGTTTCCAACGCTCTGCGCCTGCGAACCTTTAAGCCTAAAGTGGCAAAATAGGCTCACTATTACGTCCATTTAGAATGGGTTTTCCAGGTGCCGAGATTGACCTGAAAGAGGAGCGACGCGTACTTTGGTACGCGAGCGACGGCTTGAAGGTCAAGGTCGGGTGCCTGGGAAAGCCGACACAACAGAGAGGAATACCCATGCGTTACACAATCAAGACTTCCGGCCTTATGTGCGGCCATTGCGATGCCACCGTCGAGACCGCGCTGCTCAACGTGGTCGGCGTGACCGATGCCGACGCCGATCACGAGACCCAGACTGTCCAGGTGGAGTGCGCCGACACCGTGACCGCCGAGCAGCTCGCCGCCGCCGTCGAGGGCGCCGGCGAGAAGTTCCACGCCCTTTCGGTGACCGCCGCGTAGCAGACGCCGCCCACTCAATCCTCAGAAGTTGCGGTGAAATACGGACTGTTGTGCCGCCCTAGGCCTTTAAACGGTCCGTATTTCACCGCAACTGACGGGGACATCCGGAAGATCGACCAGAAACGAGGACCCGACATGATGGCAGACCATAAATCGGTGACCCGCATGCTCAAGACGGCACGCGGCCAGATCGACGGCATCTTGCGGATGGTCGAGGAGGACCGTTACTGCGTCGATATTTCCACGCAGCTCATGGCAACGCAGGCGCTCCTCGCGCGCATTAACGCCGACGTGCTCAAGGCGCATATCGAGGGCTGCGTGACTTCGGCAATCGAATCGGGCGACGAAGACCTCAAAGCCGCCAAGCTCGCCGAAATCGAACGCGTCGTCGACAAGCTCTCCAAGTAATAGGGGCATTGGGGACAGATTTCTTTGCACCGTCTTGGTATTCCGGGGACAGGTATGTTTGCACCACATTGGTGCAGATTAACCTGTCCCCCTTGCTCTAAATCGGGTATAAAGGCGTGCAGCATATCGAACGAAAGGCAATTTGCATGAATGACTTTATGAAGGGTCGCAATGGTGCCGATGAACTCACCATCGTGATGGGTTTTGCCGGCATCGTCATCGCGATGATCGGATCGATAGCCCGCATCCAGTGGCTCAGCTGGATTGCCATCGCCGTAATCGTGATTGGCGTGCTGCGCGGCCTGTCCAAAAATATCGACGCACGTCACAAGGAGAACGAGGCCTTTGTCGCCGCGACTGCAAACGTACCCGGCTTGGGCAAGTTTGTAGCTAGCTTGGGCGGCGGAGCTGCAGCGGCCAACGCCTCGCGCGCAGCCGGTACTAGCAAGGAAGACTTTGAACGTGCCAAGCGCACAGCCAAGAAGATGTGGAAGGGCCGCAAGACCACGGCCTATCTTAAGTGCCCCAACTGCGGCCAGATGCTCTCCGTTCCCAAGGGCAAAGGCAAGATCCGCGTCACCTGCCCCAAGTGCCATGCCAAGATGGAGACGCGCTCATAGCTGCCATACTATGGGACAAATAAAAGCCGAGGCCTCGCACTGGGACCTCGGCTTTTTCTGATTATGACAAAAGGATTGTCCCTTTGTCGCATCGCCATATCGCGCGCTTACGCCACGCCATCGCGGGCAAGCTCCTCGGCCAACGCCTCGGCAGGCATGGCCATAATCGCGTCGAGCTCGGCGTCCACCTCGGGAATACGCTTCACCTTGAGCTTGCGCACCAGATCACCGCGACACATCACGTGCGTCGGATCACGCAGTGCGCACAGGTCATCGAGCGGGTTCTCGCGCGTCACCAGAATATCGGCGGCCTTGCCGCACTCGATTGTGCCGGTCTCGCCGCCCAGCCCCAGCAGCTCGGCATTGACCTGCGTGGCCGTATGCAGCGCGAAAGCGTTGCCCACGCCGACATACTTGGCAAAATAGGCCACCTCACGCCACATGTCGTACTGCGTCACGAACGGGCAGCTCGAGTCCGTGCCAAGGCCCACCTTAACGCCAGCTTCCAGTGCGGCACGGGCGCTCTCGATGATGCCCAAGCACACGATGTCACCGTTCTTCTTTTGTGTATCGGTCGAATGGGTCTTTTCCGGGTCGAGCAATACAAACGGCAGCGCCGGGCTGATAGTGCAGGTAACGCTGGGCGCACGCCCCTCGAGCTGCGTGCCCGCGGCGCCGCGGTACAGTTCCAAGATCTCGGGAGTCATCGGGGCACCGTGCTCGATCGTATCGACGCCGGCCTCAAGCGCGGCCTTCACGCCTTCGGTGCTCTCGACATGAGCCATAACCGGCAGGCCCACCTCGTGCGCCGCCTTGCACGCCGCCGCGGCAACCTCGACCGGCATACGCAGCACACCCGGCTCGCCCACCTCGGTAGCGTCGAACACGCCGCCCGTCACGAACAGCTTGATGACGTCGGCACCGCGCGCATACAGGTCGCGCACCTGTTCGGCTGCCTCGGCGGGACTGTTGGCCACCTGGGCGAACAAACCCGCACCATGGCCGCCCGGCACCGTGACACCCGTTCCCGGCGCCACCAGGCGAGGACCTTGATACTTGCCGGCATCGATAGCATCGCGCACGGCAAGATCGGCAAACAGCGGGTCGCCCGCGCCGCGCACCGTGGTCACGCCACTTGCCAGTTGTTGTTGGGCGCTGCCCTTAAGAATATGGCGCACGATGGCGCGCCCCACGGGATTATCGAGCTTCTTCATCAGCGCGCCCGCATCGCCCGCCGAAACCGGCTTGCCCGAACCGCACAGATGCACATGCATATTGATGAGGCCTGGCATGAGATACGCACCTGCCAGGTCGATAACCTCGGCACCCGCAGGCGCCTGCGCCACAGCACTCGGCCCCATCCACGTGATGACACCGCGCTCAACAGTCACGGCCATATCGGGTTGCGGCTCCATATCCTCCGAACCATCCAGGACGGTCGCATTGATAAACAACGTGGAACGATCGGCAGACGCCATATCGAGCTCCTCCCTCACGATTAACTTGAACATTTGTCCATTATCACCTAATGCAGCGACCTAAAGTCGAGCATATCGGTTAACGGAGGGAAGAGGGGATGTGGGGGACGGAATACGTTGCAGTCCCACCCCAGCGACACCAGTCACATCCCCTACTCCCATTCTTGTTCGTAGATGTTGAGGGACTTTACGTAGCGCCCCTGGGCGCCCATGATGTCGCGGACCAGGCGCAAAAAGAAGCTGATGCACGAGGTGTCAAAGCCATCCTGCAGGTCCTCCGGATGCACCGCACCCGGCCCATCGACTGCCGTGTCACTCAGGCGCGCGATGTCGTACAGATAGAGCTGTCCCGCCGTCAGCCAGACATCGTCGACGCAAGCGAGGCGCACCGCAATCGCGCCGTCGCTCCAATGCTCCTTTTGCACGATATGCGGGTCGCAGACATCAAAGCGACGGTCGGTGCGCGTATCCTTCAGCGCAACTATGCCGTTCGCAGGATCCTTGTCCAAAATGCCAAAGCGCGAGAAATACTGCGTGTCGCGTACCTGCTCGAGCCGCTTGAGCGAGGCAGGCGAAAGCGATGCCGGCGGCTCGTCAACATACAGCTCGAGCAGCGTCTTGCCATGGCGATAGGAGCGCTCGAAGAGCAGCCAATCGGTAAACGCCATGTTGTAGGCCATGATTTCGTTTTGCGAAGGCTCGGTGCAATAGCTGAGCCACGGGTCGACAATGATCTCGAACTGTTCGCGCGCCGGCTCCAAAAACTGGAACTTCCGCAGCATCCAAAAATGGGCTATGTCGGCAATATCGTTGCCGACGGCTTCGGCTAGCTGCGCTCGGTCTAAAGCGTGGTCAGTCATTGCATCCTCCTCAAACTGATAGACCTCAATTTGAGCTTACGAGGAGGGTGGTCGGCCACGACCAGCGCGGGCAAAATAGGCCTCCGGCTGCAAACCAGATGCTGACCAAACACTTGACGAAAAGCTTGACCGAAAATGCGCACCGCAACAAAACCGCAGGTAAACATAGACGGCCAACCCGCCCTTTTGAGCCAGATACCCACAGCCACCACAGAAACAACAGGTGACCACAGCCCAAGAAGTCGACAAATAAACACCCGTACGTCGACAAACGAGCAAATCGCTCGCAAAGAGTGTCCCCAACGACTAGACAAAAAATGACTAGTCATTGGGGACACTCTTAAATGACTACTTTACAGCTCCAGCGCCTCGGCGACTTCGGCAGCGCAGGCCAGGGCGTCGGCCATGGCGCTTACCACGAGCGAACTGCCATTGCGAGCATCGCCGGCCACGTATACCGGTGTGGCGCCCGCGGCGACGCCGTCGACACGGGCCGCAAGGTGCGAGCCCTCGGCAGCCATCACCGGCAGCGGACGACCAGCGGTGGCAACAGGCACGCCAACGGCGTCGAACACGCCATGCTCGGGACCCGTAAAGCCGCAGGCGATGAGCACCAGCTGGGCCGGCACCTCGTGCTCGGAGCCCGCGATGCGCTCGGGCTTGCCAGCCGACCAATCCAGATCGACCACGCGCAGGCCCGCGGCCGCGCCCTTCTTGTCCAACAGTACCTCGAGCGTATCCACACCCCAAGCGCGCATCTCGCCGCCCATGGCAGCGATGGCCTCCTGCTGGCCATAATCGGTCTTCTTCACGTTGGGCCACTGCGGCCAGGGGTTGCTCGCCGCGCGCGCATCAGGCGCCGCCGGCAAGAACTCAAACTGGCGCACGCTGCGCGCACCCTGACGTACCGCGGTGCCCACGCAGTCGTTACCGGTATCGCCGCCGCCAATGACCACAACGTCCAGGCCGCGCGCGTTCACCGCGGGCTCGCCGCCATCGAGCACCGAGACGATCGAAGCCGCCAGGTAGTCCACGGCATACACCACGCCCGGGGCATCAATGTTCGCAGCCGAAAGCCCACGCGGAGCACGGGCGCCGGCAGCCACCACGACGGCGTCAAAGTCGTCGAGCTTGGCGGTAACCTTGGAATCGCTCACGTCGGCACTCAGCTCGAACACAATGCCCAGCTCGCGCATGAGCGCCACGCGACGCTCGACCACGGACTTCTCGAGCTTCATGTTGGGAATGCCGTACATGAGCAGACCGCCCGGGCGGTCGTCGCGCTCAAACACCGTCACGCGGGCGCCACGACGCGCAAGCTCCCATGCTGCCACCAGACCAGCGGGACCGGAACCCACCACGGCAACCGTGGGTGCACCCTCCCCTGCCGGCTCAAAGCGGTGCGGACCGCCGTTGGCCCACTCATGGTCGCTGATCGCGCGCTCGTTGTCATGAATCGTCGTGGGCTGGCCATCGACCGAGCCCAGGTTGCATGCGGCCTCGCACAGCGCCGGGCACACGCGGCTCGTGAACTCGGGCATGGGCGAGGTGAGTGACAGGCGCTCGGCAGCCTCGTCCCAACGGCCGCGGTACACTAGCTCGTTCCACTCGGGAATCAGGTTGTGCAGCGGACAGCCGCTCGGACGTGCCTTGCCAAAGCTCGCGCCCATCTGACAAAACGCCACACCGCACATCATGCAGCGGCTCGCCTGGGCACGGCGCGCATCGTCGTCGAGCTCCACGTACAGCGGATCGAAATCGCGGCTGCGCTCCTCCACGGGGCGCAGCTCGTGGGTCACGCGATCGATATCAAGAAAAGCACCGGGCTTACCCATGGCACTTACGCCTCCTTCTTGGTCGAAGCAACAGAGCTGGCGGCGGCGGGCACAGCGCCAGCGACACCACCCGCCACATCAAAGCGAGCGACATCGGCGGCGTCGGCGCGACCGGTCACAATGTCAAACGCCAGCTCCTCGGCCTGCTCATGCGTCTTGCCGACGGCCTCGGCGGCGGCGACAATCGCCAGCACGCGCTCGTACTCGGTCGGAATGACCTTCACAAAGTGCTTGCTCATCGTCTCAAAGCTGTAGAGCAACTTAATGCCGCGCGGGCTCTGCGTCGCGTCCACGTGCTCCTGGACGAGCGCACGAATCTGCGCCAGCTCACCGGCCGTCGGGGCTTTAAGCTCAACGCTCTCGTGGTTCACACGGGCATCGAGCGTGCCGTACTGGTCAAAGACGTAAGCCACGCCGCCCGTCATGCCGGCGGCGAAGTTCTGCCCGACCTCGCCCAGGATGAGCGCCAGACCTCCCGTCATGTACTCGCAGCCATGGTTGCCGCAGCCCTCGACCACCACCGTGGCACCGGAGTTGCGTACGCCAAAGCGCTGGCCGGCCAGGCCGTTAATGAAGCCGCGGCCACTCGTAGCGCCAAAGAACGCAACGTTGCCCACGATGATGTTCTCGTCGAACTTGTAGGTCGCATGCGGGTTGGGGCGCACCGACACCTCGCCGCCCGAAAGGCCCTTGCCAAAGTAGTCGTTGGCGTCGCCGCACACGTTGAGCGTAATGCCGCGCGGCAGGAAGGCGCCAAAGCTCTGACCGGCCGAACCATCGCAATCGATGGTGATGGAGCCGGCGGGCAGGCCCTCGGGATGCGCCTTGGTCACCGCGTTGCCCAAGATGGTGCCCACGCAACGGTTGACGTTGGCGATATCGGCGCGGAAGCGAATCGGACGCAGGTGCGCACGGGCATCGGCCGTATAGGGCACAAACAACGTGGAGTCGAGCGTCTTTTCGAGCTCGCTGTCCGCAGCCATCTGCGGCAGGAAGTGACGACCGTCGGCACCCGGGATGTGGGCACCGAACTCGCAGGTCGCGCTCGCCAGCACGGGCGACAGATCGAGCAGGTTGGCCTTGCGGTTGCCCGGGACCTCAATCTGGCGCAAGCACTCGGGATGGCCGACCATCTCGTCGACGGTGCGGAAGCCCAGGCTCGCCATGACCTCGCGCAGCTGCTCGGCAACAAAGAGCATAAAGTGCTCGACGTGCTCGGGCTTGCCGCGGAAGCCGCGACGCAGGCGACAGTTTTGCGTGGCGATGCCGGCCGGGCAGGTATCCTGCTGGCAGTCGCGCTGCATAAGGCAGCCCATGGAGATGAGCGGCATGGTCGCAAAGCCAAACTCCTCGGCACCCAGCAGGCAGGCGACGGCGACATCGGTGCCGTCCATGAGCTTGCCGTCGGCTTCGAGCACCACGCGTGAGCGCAGGCCGTTTTGCAGCAGCGTCTGCTGGGCCTCGGCAAGGCCAAGCTCCAGCGGCAGACCGGCGTGCCAGATCGAATCGCGCGCAGCGGCACCCGAGCCGCCGTTGTGGCCGCTGATCAAGATCTTGTCGGCGGCACCCTTGGCCACACCGGTGGCGACGGTGCCGACGCCGGCCTCGCTGACCAGCTTGACCGACACGCGTGCGCCGGGGTTGGCGTTCTTAAGATCGAAGATAAGCTCCGCCAGGTCCTCGATGGAGTAGATGTCGTGGTGCGGCGGAGGCGAGATCAGGCCGATGCCGGGCGTGGACTGACGGACCTCGGCGATCCAGGGGTAGACCTTCTTGCCGGGCAGGTGGCCGCCCTCGCCGGGCTTGGCGCCCTGGGCCATCTTGATCTGAATCTCAAAGGCGCTGCACAGGTAGCGGCTCGTCACGCCAAAGCGCGCGCTTGCCACCTGCTTGATGGCGGAATTCTTGGAGTCACCGTTAGCCAGCGGGGTCTCACGGCGCGGATCCTCGCCGCCCTCGCCCGAGTTGGAACGGCCGTGCAGGCGGTTCATGGCGATGGCCATGCACTCGTGTGCTTCCTTGCTGATGGAACCGTACGACATGGCGCCGGTGTTAAAGCGGCGAACGATGTTGAGCGCGGGCTCGACCTCGTCGAGTGCCACCGGGGTGCGGCCGCCGGCATCAAAGTCCAGCAGGTCGCGCAGGCGCACGGCACGGCCGGTGCGGTGCAGGCGGGCGCTGTACTCCTTAAAGGTGTCGTAGCTGTCCTCACGGCAGGCGGTCCGCAGCAAGTAGACAGTCTGCGGATCGATGAGGTGATCCTCGCCGCCGAGCGGGCGCCACTTGGTCAGACCCAACGTGGGCAGCTGATCGGGAGCCGGGCTCTTAAGGATAGCGAGCGCGGCGTCGTAGCGCTCATTCTGCTCGCGCTCGACGTCCTCGACACCCATACCGCCCACACGGCTCACCGTGCCGGCGAAGTACGCGTTGACAAACTCCGGCGTAAAGCCCACGGCCTCGAAGATCTGCGCGGAGTGGTAGCTCTGCACCGTGGAGATGCCCATCTTGGACATGATGGAGACGATGCCGGCGGTCGCAGCCTTGTTGTAGTTGGCGATGCCCTGCTCGGCTGTCACGTCCAGATCGCCGTGCGCCGCCAAGTCGCGAATGCACGCATGCGCGTTGTACGGATAGATGCCGCTCGCGGAGTAGCCCACCAGCGCCGCAAAGTCGTGCGGGGACACGGCGTCGCCACACTCCACCACGATGTCGGCAAAGGTACGCACGCCGGCACGGATCAGGTGGTTGTGCACGCAGCCCACGGCGAGCAGCGACGGCACGGGCACCTCGCCCGCAGCGGCACGGTCGCTCAGCACCACGATGTTCACGCCATCGCGAACCGCAGCCTCGACGTCTTCGGCAAGCTGCTTGAGCGCAGCCTGCAGCGCGCCCTCGCCGGCATCGCGGCGGTAGACGGCACGGAAACGGCGGGTCTTAAAGCCCACGCGGTCGATGGCGCAAATGCGGTCGAACTCCTCCTCGCTCAGCAGTGGGCGCTCCAGGCGAACCAGCTGGCAGGCCGTACGAGAGTCCTCGAGCAGGTTGCCGTGGTTGCCCAGGTAGAGCGTGGTCGAGGTGACCATATGCTCGCGAAGGGCGTCGATGGGCGGGTTCGTGACCTGGGCGAACAGCTGATAGAAGTAGTCAAAGAACGAGCGCGTCTTCTTGGACAGGCAGGCCAGCGGCGCATCGATACCCATCGAGGCGAGCGGCGCCTTGCCCTGCTGGGCCATGGGACGCACGACTTCGTCAACATCATCCCAGTGATACCCGAGCTTGGCCATGCGCACGGCGGCGGGCACCTCGGTATCCTCGGCGGGCGTGGGCGCGACGGGCTTGTCGAGCGCGTCGACGGTCAGCGTCTCCTCGGCGATCCAGTCGCGATAGGGCTTTTCCTTGGCGTAACGAGCGCGCAGCTCGTCGTTGTAGATCACGCGGCCGCGGGCAAAGTCGACCTCGAGCATCTGGCCCGGCCCCAGACAGCCGCTCGTCAGGATGTTCTCGGGGCTCACCTCGATGGTGCCCACCTCACTCGCCAACATAAAGCGGCCGTCGCGCGTCACGTAGTAGCGAGCCGGGCGCAGGCCGTTACGGTCGAGGGCGGCACCCAGGGTACGGCCGTCGGTAAAGGCGATAGCGGCAGGACCGTCCCACGGCTCCATGAGCATGGACTGGTAAGCGTCGTAGGCGCGGCGCTCCTCACTCAGGCTGTCGTTGTGGTCCCACGGCTCGGGCAGCAACATGGACGCGGCACGCGTGAGCGGGCGACCGTTCATGACCAGGAACTCAAGCACATTGTCCAGAATCGCGGAGTCGGAACCCTCGCGGTTAATGATGGGCATCACGCGCTCAAGATCGTGCTGCAGCACGGGGCTGTACAGGTTGGGTTCGCGGGCGCGAATCCAGTTGACGTTGCCCTTGAGGGTGTTGATCTCGCCGTTGTGGATGATAAAGCGGTTGGGGTGCGCGCGCTCCCAACTGGGCGTGGTGTTGGTGGAGTAGCGCGAGTGGACGAGCGCCACGGCCGTCTTGACGGCGGCGTCGTTGAGATCGATGAAGAAGCGGCGCATCTGCGTGGCCACAAGCATGCCCTTGTACACGATGGTGCGCGAACTCATGGAGCACACATAGAAGATCTTGTCGCGCAGGGCGAACTCGGCGTCGGCCTTCTTTTCGATGGTGCGGCGGCACACGTACAGACGGCGCTCGAAGGCGTCGCCGGCGGGCGTATCGTCCGGACGGCCCAGGAAAGCCTGCAGGATAGTAGGCATGCAGGCGCGGGCCGTCTCACCCAGGTCGTGCGGGTCGACGGGCACCTCGCGCCAAAAGAGCAGCGGCACGCCGGCCTCGGCGCAGCCCTCCTCAAACACGCGACGGGCATCCTCTGCGCCCTTGTCGTCCTGCGGGAAGAACAGCATGGCCACGCCATAGTCGCCCTCTGCCGGCAGAATCTGGCCGCACTTTTGAGCCTCTTTACGGAAAAAGTGATGCGGAACCTGGAACAGGATGCCAGCGCCGTCGCCGGTGTTCTTCTCGAGTCCCGTGCCGCCGCGGTGCTCCAAGTTGACCAGAATGGACAGTGCATCGTCCAGAATCTGGTGATGGCGCTCACCGTTGATATCGGCGAGCGCGCCGATGCCACATGCATCGTGGTCGAATTCGGGGCGATAAAGGCCCCGCTGCTGAGCGAAATCTGCCTGCATCGCGATCCTCCCCTAGGTGTTAGACAGTCAGTTGACTAGGCATACTAGGTGCATCGCCGGCCCGTTGTGTTTCCCGCCCGTTTCGAAACAATCGCGTAACGCACGCCCTACGAGTGGACACCGCCGACCTCAAGGACGGCAACAAGGGCCCCGAGTTCGGCCTGTAAGCTCACCGCTTCAAACATCTCAATCTGTAACAGGAAGACCCAATTTTGGCGCCTAGATGTTACAGATTGAGATGTTTTCGAGAGACAGTTCCGAATGTCTCGATCTGTAACACGAAGGGCCGGTTTTTGCAGCTAACTGTTACAGATCGAGATTTTCCATAGGACCATTTCTTCCTGTCTCGATCTGTAACACCTAGGTCCAATTTCCATCCCTAGTTGTTACAGATCAAGACATTTCGGCAACTCCTTTCCCCATCCTATTCAAATACAACAATTTTGTTAGTCTCGGTTAACCTTTAAGCCTAAAACGGGTACCCTTTACGGCGTCAAACAAACGGCACGCAGGAGTGCACCATGCTCAACCATCTCAAACAACACTTTGGTTCCCGGCGCACCGGTGGTCACGGAGGCCTAGACATTGCGCGGCATATCGGCCCCGGGTTGCTCGTCACCGTCGGCTTTATCGACCCGGGCAACTGGGCCTCCAATATGGCCGCGGGCTCGCAGTTTGGCTACGCGCTGCTGTGGATCGTCACGCTGTCCACGATCATGCTCATCGTGCTGCAGCACAACGCGGCGCACCTGGGCATCGCCACGGGCATGTGTCTTGCCGAGGCCACGACGCGCCACCTACCCCGCCTCGTCGGGCGTGCGATACTCGGCAGCGCGTATCTAGCCACGGTCGCCACCGCCATGGCCGAAGTCCTGGGCGGTGCGATCGCGCTTCAAATGCTCTTTGGCCTGCCCGTACGCGCCGGCTGTATCATCGTGGCGGCGGCATCGATTGCCATGCTCATGACAAGCTCCTACAAACGCGCCGAGCGATGGATCATCGCCTTCGTAGGCGTGGTAGGACTTTCGTTTTTAGCCGAGCTTGCACTAGTCAAGGTCGACTGGCCGCAAGCCGCCGCAAGCTGGATCACACCCTGTATGCCCACCGGCTCGGCCGCGATTATCGTAAGTGTCCTAGGCGCGGTCGTTATGCCCCACAACCTCTTCCTGCACTCCGAGGTCATCCAATCCATGCACTTTGAAGGCCAAGGCGAGCAGGTTATCGAAGAACGTCTGCGCTACGAGCTCTTCGACACGCTCTTTTCGATGGGCGTGGGCTGGGCAATCAACTCGGCCATGGTCATCCTGGCCGCAACGACCTTCTTTGCGCACGGCATGGTCGTAGACGACCTCGCCGTCGCAGCGGCCACGCTCTCCCCCATTCTGGGCCCGGCAAGCTCGACCATCTTTGCGGTGGCACTGCTGTTTGCGGGACTATCGAGTAGTGTGACGGCGGGCATGGCGGCGGGCACCATCACCGCGGGCATGTTCGACGAGGAATACGACATCCACGACCGACATTCCTCGATCGGGGTGGCGGCCTGCTTCGTCGGCGCAGTGGCGGCGTGCTTGGTCGTCCCGAATCCTTTTGAGGGTCTCATCTGGAGTCAGGCGCTGCTGTCGCTTCAGTTGCCGATTACGGTCTTTGTGCTCATACGACTCACCAGTTCGCCCCGCGTTATGGGCAAATACGCCAACTCGCGCCCGCTCAACGCGCTGCTCGTAGGGATCGGCGTCATCGTGACGATTCTCGACATCGTGCTGCTAACGGGAATGTAATTGAGATGGCGTGACTGTCCAGATATAACGTCTCAATCTGTAAAACGTGAGACCGTTTTAAACCGTCAGATAAATCAAAAGGGTGCCGGCCGAGAATTCGACCGGGACCCTTGGACAGAGCTATATGTTGTTGCAAGTCGTGTGTCTACGAGCTACTCCTCGACAAGCTCAAACTCATCGGGGCCGACGCCGCAGACCGGGCACACGTAGTCCTCGGGCAGCTCGGGCGTGTCGACCTCAACCTCGTAACCGCAAACGGTGCACACAAACTTATACGTCTTCTTCTCCTCAGCCATGATGTTCTCCTCTCGAACGTGACTGTTGGTGTACTTACTTATTAGTATATATTCTCAATAACATAATGCAAGTATTTTTAGAACATTTCTAGCCTTGATACGACGAGGCTTTGGGCGGCGTCTTGCCCTTTAGCACCTTGTGATAGTAGTCGTACGTCAGCGGCGTCTCGTCGCTCAGGCGCTCGGCATCCTCGACCTCGCCAATAAACAGCAGATGCGTGCCCACATCCACAGTGTCGATCAAACGGCAGCTAAACAGGGCCGCCGCATGCTCGGGCACATAGGGCATGCCCAGAGCCGTCTCGCGGGTCTCGTATTTGGCAAACTTGTCATAATCGCTGCTGGTGCGGAACCCAAAGTTACCGATGTAGAGCATGTCGGCCGTCTGATCGATCACGGTCAGCGCGAACGCTTTGGCCGATGCGATGACGCCCGAGGTGACATTGTCCTTGTTCACGGCAACCGAAATACGCGGCGGCATGGACGTCACCTGCACCGCAGTGTTGATGACGCAGCCGGCGCGCAGCCCGTCTGCCGCAGCGCTCACCACGTACAGACCGCTCGGCATGGTAAAGAACGCAGTTTTGTCCATAACGATCACTCCCCTAGCTCGGGTTGGAACCTCATGAATGTATGTACCCACAAAAAAGGCGGCACCCATAACGGACGCCGCCTTTGAGACATATGTGTCAGAACAGTAAGAAAGATGAGACGCCCGCAGTTGCGGTGAAATAGGGACTGAATAGCCCCTCAAACAGGCAAAACAGTCCGTATTCCACCGCAACTTATATAGAGCGCCTACCGGTTGCGTTCCTTGAGGGCGCGGTCGATCTCGCGTTGGACATCACGCTTGGCCATGTCCTCGCGCTTGTCGTAGAGCTTCTTGCCGCGACCCAGACCCAGCAGCAGCTTTACGCGGCCGTCGGTATTAAAGTAGAGCTCCAACGGAACCAGCGCATAACCACGGTTGCGAAGTTTGCCGTCAAGAAAGTCGATCTCCTTGCGGTGCAGTAGCAGACGACGCCGACGGTCGGGATCGCGATTCCAC
Source organism: Collinsella sp. CLA-JM-H32 (assembly GCF_040098165.1). Lineage (NCBI taxonomy): Bacteria > Bacillati > Actinomycetota > Coriobacteriia > Coriobacteriales > Coriobacteriaceae > Collinsella > Collinsella sp. CLA-JM-H32. The sequence continues at coordinate 22,438 of NZ_JBBNMZ010000003.1, read as the reverse complement.
ACGCCACCATGGCTATAAGGGTGGATATGCAGTCCGACGAGCCAGCACTCGCCGCCACGAATCAGCGCAAAAGTGTCAGTGATCTGACAGGCGCGCTCGCGAATCGACTTGACCTCGGTGCCGCTCAGCTCAATACCGCACTCAAACGTCTCATCGATAAAGTACTCGTGATGTGCCGAGCGATTCTTGGAAATGAGTTTGCGCTCGCGCTTACTGGGCATCGCCGGCCTCCTTGGCGCCATCGGTTCCCTTGTCGGCACCTGCGCGCTTTGCCTTGCGCTCGGCATTGAGCTCGGCGTCGCTCTCGCGCACCAGTTTGATAATCGCCGCGCAGGCCTCCTCGCCCACCAAGTCGCGAGCACGCACCGTCAGGCGCGTCGCCTCCTGCTTGTCGCCGTCACTTGCAGCATCGGTCGCGCACATAATCAGGCAGATGGCAATCTCGGCCGAAGGCGAGGTCGGCACGCCTTGCAGGGCCAGTTCACCCATCACGTGGTCGTCGCTCTCATCGGCGGCATCCGGATAGGTGGTATGGATCTTGTTGAGCAGGCGCGTCGTATGCGCATCGTTGGGCGCCAGGCGCAGCGCCAGACGCGCGCAGCCCACGGCAGCCGAAACGTTCTCGGTCTCGGGCTCCAAGAAGTACTGACCTAGATTGGCGTAAGCGCGGGCGGCGCACTTGCCATCGCTTGCACGCTCCAGCACCGAGAACGAGAGCGATGCCCATTCCTGCTTGTCCTCGAGTGCGCGGAACAGCTCGGCCAAATCCAAGCGATAGTTGCAGTTCATGGGGTCCCAACGCACAGCCTGCATCAGGGCATTACGAGCGCTCACATAATCCTGCTGGCGAATGTAGACAAACGCCATATCAGAGTACAGGCGGTCAAACGGCACCTCGACCTGCACGAGCTCGCGCGGATCCTTCTCCACGCGGCGATAGGCCAAGCGCTCAAACTTGCTATCGAAGCTAAAGTATTGGCGCTTCTCCTCCGTCTTGCACTCAGCGTCGATATACTCCTCGGCGAGCTCTACCAGACGCTCCAGCAGCGGCGTCGCCGTAGCCAGGTCGCCCTGCGCCAGATAGTTCTCGGCATACGTGATGTCTTGCAAGCTGATGGGCAGATCCATGGCTACTCCTCGATCTGAGCGAAACACGGCAGGCGCCGTACATACGGTCAATACACAAAACCCGGGTCTCTTACGAGGCCCGGGCGTTCAATTTTGGTAGCCCGTACCAGATTCGAACTGGTGATCTCCGCCTTGAGAGGGCGGCGTCCTAAACCGCTAGACGAACGGGCCATATGTAGCAAATGCAATGGCTGGGATGGAGGGAGTCGAACCCCCATTGACGGAACCAGAATCCGCTGTCCTGCCATTAGACGACATCCCAATGACTGCATCGCTGCGCTCGGCTGTGCCTTTGCGCAAGAAAAAAATATACGGGAAGTCTCGCCGTGACGCAAGCCCCAATTTTGACTTTTTTGAAATTCAGTCAAATTGGCCTAATTTAGTCCAACCCGTGAAGGACCTGTGAAGCCGACCGCTGTACACGAAGGGCAAAACGCCGCGAGCGGTAGCCGTCAACCGTTGGCAGATTCTACCGTGAAAACGATAGCACCAGGCAACACAATCGAAGTATCAATGATCGCGTAGATATCGAGGCACCATGGACGAAGAGCTTGATTACCTATGGGAGACCCTGGGCCTTGAGATCACGGCCGACCTTTGGCCCGAACGGGACAAAATCCATCCCACACTGCGCCCCGCCATTACTGTGGTGCAGGCAAAATACCGCCGTGCATCCTTTTTGATCATGCGGATGTCATGGCACGCGGGACTCCCCGACCTTAAGCGAATCCAGGCAAGCCTCGTCGAGTTGTCCGGTATGCCGACCGTCATATCCGAGGCGCACCTGGAGCAGCGCCAGCGCGAGCGACTGCAACAGCAGCGGATTCCCTTTATCTGCCCCGGCGTTCAGGCATATCTGCCCTTTATGGACGAGGAGTACTGGAGCGGCAAGCCCAACAAACACGTAAAGGTCTACGATCCGCACGAATGGGCACAGCTGGCGGACTGACTGGGGCAGGCCCGCCGGCGGAAAGTGCGTCCCAGATTTCAAGCTCAAACTGGTCCCTACTTTCCCGTCGAGCCCTCAACCGGAAACCGTGTCCCGCAATCGAAGCTCAGAATGGGACGTGCTTTCCGCAACCGGCCACTTTGGGAAAGTGCATCCCATTCTGGAAGCGAATTCCGGGTCGCACTTTCCGCAGCCGCTACAGCAACGCCTCGGACCAAGCCGATTCCCTAAAGCCTGGAATCACAAAGTCGTCGCCCACCAGCAGCGGACGCTTGACCAGCATGCCGTCGGTCGCCAGCAGCTCGTAGCACTCCCGATCCGTCATGCCCGCATCCAGACGCGCCTTCAGGCCCAGCTCTCGATATTTCATGCCCGACGAATTAAAGAAGCGCCGCACCGGCAGCCCCGAACGAGCAATCCAGGTCGCAAGTTCATCAGCCGTGGGATTGTCCAAAACGATATCGCGATCGATATACTCTACCCCATGTTCGTCCAGCCATGCCTTGGCCTTCTTACAGGTCGAGCACTTGGGATATTCAACAAACAGTACAGTCATGGGAATCCTCCGAATATAGATCGGCCAACGCAGGCACACGCCACACGAGGCGCCTTCGTATGATGGGCCAATTGTAGCCCACGGGTCACACGCTAACCGAACCGTACCCCGAATCCGCGTTTGATGAACGGCAGCAGCTCCATTGCCTCGGGCGTGATATGGCCCGCAACGTTCATGCGCTCGTCACCGGGAAGATCGACCCGCGCAATCTCAAGCTCGCCTTCGTAGCGCCCATATCCGCTATTGCTCACTGCGATCGACCCCGCCTTTCGCGGCAGGCCGGCTCCGGCATCCGTCGGCACGGAATCCGGCTTAAGCTTCGTACGTGACTCCTGAGACCTAAAGATGAGGACACTCGAGTCGGGCCGGTCGTGATGAATCTGCCCGCGCACATAGGCATAACCGGGCTCAAGCTCGCATTGCAGGTCCACGTATCCGGCGGAAACTTGAGCAAACTGCGCCCAGCCCGCATCGGAAAAATCGGGGTCGCCGACCAACACAATGTCGCAATCGGCGCCATGTGCAAGCTCAAGCATATTGAGAGCAACCTTTGACGCGCGACCGCGCTGCGCCTCGACCGTCGGCAGTCCCTCGAATACCGGCCCGCGAACGTTAGCATCACCCGGCACAAAAGCCATGATTTCGAATCCAAGCGCCGCAAGACGAAGATTCGTCCGAGCAACATCTTCAAGAGCTAAACCGGTATAAGGCTTGGGGTAAAAATTGTGGCAGGCGGCAAAACGAGTCACATCGGCGCCGGCTTCACGCCACGATGCGATTTCATCAGAACTCACCGTCGATGCATTGACCACAATGCGAAATACACCGGACAGCTCCGCGACCCGCTGGGCGCTAAAACCATAGTCCAAACGAAGGTATTCCAACCCCAAATCGCGCAGATCCTCGATGCGCTCAAGCCCGAGCAAATCGCACGTGCGAGGCCCCACATCGGCAATGAGCGCAATGCCGCGGGCGGAAAGCAGCGACAGAACATGACGGACTTTATCTGCATACGCCGCTCCCCCATCCTCGGGAATATGCAGCGAGGTGAACGCATAGCGCGCACCCGCCGCGGCACCGCGCTCAATCGTCCGCTCAATATCCTGCAGAGGGCTGGAAAGATAAATCGAAATACCCGTTTTCACGCTTCAACGCTCCTTTAAAAAGGCCGGCGGAGCAGCTAGCCCCGCCGGCACAACCATAACATCAAGAAATCTGCTGCGCGCCGCGAACCCCGAGCAACACGGCTCGCGATATCAAACTACTCGCCAAAGAACTCGTTGATCTTCTGCTCGTCGACGCCAAAGAACCACGTCAGGACAAAGCCGGCGGCATAGGCAAGCAGCATAGCGGCAACGTAGCCGAGTTGCTGGCCAGGAACGACGATCAGCAGGCCAAACAGACCGGAAACGCCCTGAGAAACCGTGCCGATGTGAAGCAGCGCCGCGAGCGCGCCGCCAAATCCGGCACCCAGGCAGGCCGTCACAAACGGACGAACGAGCGGCAGCGTAACAGCATACATCAGAGGCTCGCCCACACCCAGGATTCCAACGGGAATGGACTCTGCGACGTACTTCTTGAGCTTGGCGTTCTTGGTCTTAAAGTACAGCGCCAAACCGGCACCGACCTGGCCGCCGCCAGCCATCATAAGGATGGGAAGCAGGTAATTGATACCCTTGGTAGCGCCGTCGGGATCGTTGAGCATAGCGTGGATCGGCGTGAGCGCCTGATGCAGGCCGACGGAAACCAGCGGCAAGAAGCCTGCCGACAGGATATAGCCGCCCAGGACGCCCAGCTTCTCGAAGATAAAGGTCAAAACGCTAAAGATGGCAGTCGTCAGCCATGCACCAACCGGCTGGATGACGAGCATCAGAGCAAAGGCGCCGATGATGAGCACCAGCAGCGGGGACAAGAACGTGTCGAGTGCGTTGGGCATAACCTTGCGAATCTGACGCTCCATCCAGGCAAAAAATGCGCCAGCGATGAGAGCCGCGATCATGCCGCCCGCTGCGGGGTTGTACTGCGTATTGGTGAGCGGCAGCAGAATGGCAGTGGCAGGATCAGCCGCGCCAGGCGCAAGCAGGGGCATGGCACTGTTGGCGATGCACATCATGCCGGCGATGCCGCCCAGCGCAGCGGAGCCACCAAACTCACGTGCCGCGTTATAACCCACCAAGATGGGCAGATAGGCGAACAGGGCCCAGCCCATGGAACGAATGCCCTGGTACCACCACTCGCCTGCAAGCGCGCCTGCCGTCGAGACGTTAATGACGTTGCAGATACCGTTGATGAGGCCAGCCGCAATGATGCCGGGAAGCAGGGCGACGAAGACATTGGAAATCTTCTTGAGGAAGGCCTGAACCGGCTTGGACTCGTACTTGGCCTTCTGCGCGGCCTTGTTTGTGGCCGCAGCGTCAACCACGCTCTCGTCGGCAACGCCTTTCGCAAGGCCGGTGAGCTTGGAGAACTCCTCGAGCACCTTATTCACCTTGCCCGGACCCAGCACGATCTGCATCGTATCGTCCTCGACCAGGCCCATCACGCCGTCGAGTGCCTTAATACCCTCCGTGTCGACGTTGCCCGTGTCTTTGACGGTCACGCGCAGGCGCGTCATGCACGCCGCGTTTGCGAGCACGTTGTCTTTACCGCCCAAAAGGTCCAACAGCTTTTGGGCCAGCTCTTTGTTCGTCATAACTCCTCCTTGTATTGGGTATCTCGTCTGGATGTCATATCAGCTCACGCCGCGCACCTATTGGGCGTCGGCATTGCTCTTCTCATGGCCACTCACCGCAGTACGGACATGGCCGTGCGCCCGTTCAAGAGCTACCGCAGCCTGCTCGGCATCGCAGTCCAACAGCACCGAGACAATAGCGGTTTTTACGTGGCCGCCGGCATCCGCAAGCGCCTGAGCAGCGCGCTCGCGCGTGCAGTCGGTCGCTTCCATCACGATGTTCTGGCCGCGCACCACCAACTTCTCGTTCGTCTGCTGCACATCGACCATCAGGTTTTGGTACACCTTGCCAATCTTGACCATGGCACCGGTCGAAATCATGTTGAGAATGAGCTTTTGAACCGTTCCCGCCTTGAGTCTCGTTGAGCCGGTCAGCACCTCGGGACCGGGCACGGGCTCAATGGCAAGATCTGCGCTCTCCCCGATCTTCGACCCTTGGTTGCAGGCAATTGCAATGGTCTTGCACCCAGTTGCCTTGGCGTACACAAGGCCGCCCACCACATAAGGAGTACGACCGCTTGCCGCCAGGCCAACGACAAGATCCTTGTCCGAGAGTCCACGCTCTCGCAGGTCGTTCGCGCCAAGCTCATCGCTGTCTTCGGCACCTTCGACAGCCTTGATAAACGCCGTCTCGCCTCCGGCAATGAGCCCGACAATCAGATCGGGTGACACGCCAAACGTGGGCGGACACTCCGAAGCGTCGAGTACGCCCAGACGACCGCTGGTGCCTGCGCCCATGTAAAAGACGCGCCCGCCGCGCTCGAGTGTCTCAGCAGCCCAGTCGATTGCTGTGGCAACCTGGGGCAACACTTTCGTGACCGACTGGACGGCACGAAGATCCTCATCGTTCATCGTCGTGACGATTTGCAGCGATGTCATCGTATCGAGGTCCATTGACCTTTGATTACGCTGTTCGGTCGTGAATTTTGTTAAATCGAGCATTTCATTCACCTCATCTTTCCTGTTTCTCGATGTAGTTTTGCTTAATGACATGCGTCGCCCGTTCGTAGTCGCTGGCAACGTAAGCAGCGTACAGGGCATCGACAACCATAAGCTGGGCCATACGCGAAGCCATGGCACCGCTGCGGACCAAGGGTTCACTCGCAGCGACGCCGAGCACGGCATCGGCCATGGTGGCAAGCTTGGATGATCCATCTACTTTGGTAACGGCCACTACGGGACAGTTGTGGCGTTGAGCCTCGGCGGTGCAGTCCAGCACCTCTTGCGTCAAGCCCGAGTAACTAAAGGCGATTGCCATATCGCCCTCATGCATGTTCTTGGCACATAAGAGCTGATCATGCCAGTCGTCGTACAGATGGCACTCTTTGTCGACACGCATGAGCTTTTGCGCCAGGTCGTGCGCGACCAAACGAGAAGCACCAATACCGAACAGATTGACCGCGCGTGCCCGCTTAAGACGGGCCGCGCATCGCTCCAAGACGGTGTAATCGAGCGTTCGCGCCGTCGCCTCGATCGTGCGCACGTTGCTTTTCATCACCTTCCCCACGATACGTTCGACGCTGTCATCCATGGAGATGTCCTCGAGGGCAACGTCTTTCTTGTCACCTAAGAGCGCCAGCTCGGCAATCAGTTCGCGTTGGAACTCCTTGTAGCCCGCAAAACCCAAACGCTTGCAAAAGCGCAAAATGCTCGAGGGCGAGGAGAACGTGACATCGGCAAGACCGCGGACGGACAGCCCGACCACCTCGTGCGGATGAGCGCTTACATATGCGATGACATTGCGTTCCGCCGGGCTCGCGCTGAGCTCACGCTCGCGAAGCCGCAAAAGCAATCCGTTTGCCATCTCAAACACCTCCGTTGAGAAGAATTAAAGACCAACGAACGATTCGTACCGGATACAAACAGCTTTTGCGGTACATTGTGCCGCATCGTGGCGCACAAAGGGCGAGCGTTCTACCGCTCGCCCCTCAAATCCGACCGCTCGGAAATACGCGCGACACAAAATAATTCAACAAGGTCGCATTATCAGAAACGGGTTTGTTACCGGCTAGCGCCTCGCATGGGCGCCGATCGGCCGAGTCGCATGGCGCACCAACGCCGCCGTCAGCAATACCAACAGCATGGCGATGACATAGCCCGCAGCATCGAATCCTAAATCGATAACGTCGAAATGCCTGCCGGGAACAAAGATCTTATGTACCTGATCGCCAACGGAGCAGGCGGCGCAAAAGAGCATTACGGGCACGCAACGGGAGCATACGCTCCACGGACGCCTGGAAAAGCAAACCACGACCACCGAGGCGAACAATCCGACGAAGAAAAACTCTACGGTATGGGCAACGCGACGGACGTTCGTGCCCACCCACATGCGAATGGAAGCAAGTCGGCCAGACCGGACATTCGAGGCAGCTGAATCGGTGCCCCCGGTCATTCCGTTCTCCGCCTGAGCTTCACCCGTGGCATCGACAGCCTGAACGCCCGTAGCCTGACCCTCCACCACACGCGCGGTGGACTCGCTCAGCAACGACGTCTCCACCGCATTTTGCTCCGTCAGCACCCAGATGCCCGCCAGCGTTGCAGCGAACAGAACGATCGCGGTCCATCCGATTATTTGTTTTACGCGCGCCAAGGGTCAACCTCCTTTTTTGAATATCAGCGAGTGTAGCCCCACAGCGAGTGTAGCCCCAAATGGCATCGTCACCGTATCAAAATTTGAATCGCAACAGGAAGCGACAAAGCGACGCAAAACCCTACCCCGCCTCGCGCATCCAGCGATCGAACGTCCCCACGCACACGCCCAGGCACTTTGCTGCCTGGCTGCGGGTAATATCGCCCGCCTCATAGCTATCGCGCACCAGCTCAAACTGAGGAGGGCATGGCTTGCGAGGTCGACCGAAACGGACCCCTCGCGCCCGCGCCGCTGCAATTCCCTCCGCCTGGCGCCGATGGATATTCTCGCGCTCCACCTGCGCCACGTAGCTCAGCAGCTGCAGCACAATATCAGCAATCAGGGTGTTAGTCACATCCGGCGCGCCGCTGGCCCTGGCGCGCGTGTCAAGCAATGGCATATCCAACACCACAATGGCAACCCCGAGCACCTTGGTAATGCGTCGCCATTCCTCAAGAATCTCGGAGTAATTACGGCCAAGTCGGTCGATAGAAAGCACCACCAGCACGTCCCCGTCTCCCAGGACGTGCAGCAGCTCGCGATAACGCGGTCGATCGAAGTCCTTGCCGCTCGCATGGTCGGCATAAATATTCGCCGAGCCCACGCCATAGGTGCCCAGCGCATCCAGCTGCCGATTAAGATTCTGATCGCGCGAACTCACCCGCGCATAACCGTACACCGTCGCCATCTCATCCCCGCTTTCTTGTAAACCTGCCAAAAAGGGACAGGTTTATTTTGGTAGGTTTTACCTCTCAAATAGCAGGTAAGCGGGCGGCCGAGCAGACGGCAAGGTAGCCACGATTCAAATGCGAAGGGCGGTCCCGAAAGGCCGCCCTCCGCTCTCTCGCCACGAGTCGGGATTTAGCTAATGGATAAGCTTAAAGTCCAAGTGCCCACGCGTGGTATTGACGCGCGAGACCTCGATAATCACGCGCTGCCCCAGCTCGTAACGGGTGCCCGTGTCGGCACCTGTGAGCGTTAGCGCGTCCTCGTCGAACTCGAACCACTCGTTGCCCAGGCTCTTAATTGAAACCAGGCCCTCGACCTGTGTTAGGTCCAAGCGCACAAAGAGGCCCATGCTGCTAACCCACGAGACGGTTCCGGCATAGCGCTCACCCAGGCGGTCCTCATAGTACTGGGCAATCTTGATCTTTTGCGTCGCATGGCTGGCGGCATCTGCCGCGCGCTCGGCATCGCTACATGCGCGGCAGATCTGCGGCAGAATGCGCGGCAGCGACTCGCGCCCCTTGCCGATCAGCCGCGGCGTACGGACCAAGGCGTCCTTGCCGCCGAGCTGCTCATAGGCCAACTGCAGTTTGAGCACGCGGTGCACCACCAGATCGGGGTAGCGACGGATGGGACTCGTAAAGTGACAGTAGCACGGCGCGGCGAGCGCAAAGTGGCCCTCGTTGCGCGGCTTGTACAGCGCGCGCTGCATGCTGCGCAGAAGCAGCATGTTGACGAGCGGTGCGTTGGCCGTACCGGCGGCAGCATCGACTGCAGCCTGCAGCTCATCGGGGCTCCCCAGGGCAATACCGGCAGCACGGCGATCGTCGATGATGCCTAGCTGCGCCAGCGCAACGGCGGCACCGTGCAGGCTATCGGGGCTCGGATCCTCATGCACGCGATAGCAGGCCTCGATATCACGGTCTGCCAGCCACTCTGCAACGCACTCGTTGGCGAGCAGCATGGCTTCCTCGATAAGCGACGTGGCACACGAACGCTCACGCGCCACAATCTGCACGGGCACTCCGTCCTCATCCAATAGAGCGCGAATCTCGGCCGTGTCAAAATCGACTGAGCCGCGGGCGCGACGAATACGACGGCGAAGTTCGGCGAGTTCGTTGGCGGCGACAAGGAAATCGCCGAGGTCGACGTTGTAGCCGCGGGCGGCCTCCTCGCACGCAAGACCGCGCTCAAGCGCTTCCTCGCGCGAGGTCTCGGCAGCCGCAACATCCTCGGCCGCACCCTCCAGCACCGAATACTCCACCGCGCCGGCACGTACCAGCAGCGCCTCGGCGCCGTCATAGTCCATACGCACACGCGAGCGAATCACGCTGGGATACGGATCGTAATGCCGCACGCGACCCTGCGCATCGAGCTCGATATCGACGGTAAACGCAAGACGGTCCTCGTCAGGGCGAAGCGAGCACAGGTCACAGGACAGGCGTTTGGGCAGCATGGGAAGCACGCGATCGGCCAGATACACCGATGTCGTACGATGGCGAGCCTCAAGATCGATATGCCCGTCCCAAGCCACATAGTGTGAAACGTCGGCGATATGCACACCTAGCTTGTAGCCACCCTCGGGCGTGCGCTCCAGCGAAATGGCGTCGTCAAAGTCGCGCGCGTCGACTGGGTCGATCGTGATGACAAAGCGGTCGCGCAGATCGCGGCGGAGCGGGTCCTTAAGCGCCGCGGACACATCGAGCGAAAGCCCCTCGGCCTCGTCCAGCGCGGCCTCGGGATAGCTATCGGTATAGCCGTAACGCGCCATCACATATTGAACGCCCAAATCGAGCGCGTCATCTCCGCCAATGCGGCGTTCGATCGTCACGGTACCCGATTCCAGGCGCGTCGGGTAGGTCAAAATGCGCGCGACAACAGCATCACCCGGGTGGACACCCAGACGATCCGCCGAGGTATCCTCGGGCAGAATGAAGAAGTCGGCCTTCAGACGCGAATCGAGCGGCTCGATCACACCGAGCGGACCGGCGGTCTGGTACGTGCCCACCACGCTTATGGCTGCACGCTCAACCACGCTTTCGATCACGGCGCGCCGCTCACCGTGCGGGCTGTTCTTAATGCTCACGGCAACGGTATCGCCATCCATGATCTCGCGCTTACCGCGGCCCATGACCTTGTAGTCGCCGTTTTCGGTTACAACGTAGGCGCTATGCTCATGGAGCTGCACGCGCCCGGTCAGGCTCGGACGGCGTTCGCTGCGCACCGGCCCGCGCCGATTGCGAGCTCCACGCTTATGCTTGTTATTGCGCCCCATGGCGCCTCCTAACTATCGATTGCGAACTCCAAAGAGTCTACCCAAATGATTCGCTTTCCTGCCGTCCCCTAGGGATCAAAAAACGGGCCGCCCCATAAGAGACGACCCGTTGGAAGGGATGAATTCCAAGCATGCCTACACGCGCAGGTAGCGGCGCATGGCGATGGCAGAACCAAAGAGACCGATAATCACACCGACCAGAATCAGCGCAGCATAGGTCACCAGGTAGTACTGCATCGGCAGGGCAAACGACATCCAGCCGATGCTCTCCTGCAGACGCGGGATCATCAGATTGCGCAGCAGCTCCAGAACGCCGATGGAAAGCAGCGAGCCCAAAATGGCCTGCAGCACGCCCTCGGTGATAAACGGGCCACGAATGAAGCCGTTGCTGGCGCCGACCAGACGCATAATCGCAATCTCACGACGACGCGCCGTGATGGACAGGCGAATCGTGTTGTTGATGAAGATGAATGCGATAAAGGTCAGAAGACCAACGAGCACCACGGCGGCGATGCGGATGTAGTTGGTCACCTGGAACAGGCGGCTCACTTCCTCCTGGCCGTACAGCACGCTCGCGTTGACGTCGCCGTCATCCGCGATCTTCTGGAAATCGGCATCCTTCTTGAGCTTCTTTGCCGTGCTCTCGACCTTGGACGGATCGTCCATCTCAATAGCGAAGGAAGCCGGCAGCGGGTTCTGGCCATCGAGCGCGCTCATGGTGGCATCGGCGTTGCCCGACATCTTGCTCGTATACTCGGCCAGCGCGTCGTCCTTGTCCTTATAGGTCACGGACTTGACGTTATTCCACGTCTTAAGCTCGGCCTCAAAAGCCTGAACATCGGCCTGATCGGCATCATCACTAATGAACGCGTTGATGACAACCTGATCCTCGACGGTGCCGATCACGGAGTTCAGCATCGCGGAGCCCATGATGAACAGGCCGATGATAAACAGCGAAAGAAAGATCGTGATGACGGCGCCGAGCGAGGTAGTCCAGTTACGGAAGAAGTGGCTGATTGCCTCTTTGAAGGAGTAGCCCACGTTAGTTGGTGCCATAGTTGCCGTAACCTCCCCTCTCCTGGTCGCGGATAACGTGGCCGCCCTCGAGGGCGATCACGCGACGGTGCATGCTATCGACCATCTCGCGGTCGTGCGTGGCGACGATCACGGTGGTGCCAGTGCGGTTAATACGCTCGAGCAGCTTCATGATGCCCAGCGAGATCGCCGGGTCGAGGTTACCCGTGGGCTCGTCGCAGATCAGCAGCGGCGGACGGTTGACCATAGCGCGGGCGACGGCAACGCGCTGCTGCTCGCCACCGGAAAGCTGGTCGGGCAGCGAGTCCATCTGATCGGCCAGGCCGACCAGACGCAGCACCTCGGGCACCTGGCTGCGAATGACGCCCTTGGGCTTGCCGATGCACTGCAGGGCAAACGCCACGTTTTCGTAGGCGGTCTTTTGCGGCAGAAGCTTAAAGTCCTGGAACACGGCGCCAATCTGGCGGCGCAGGAACGGAACCTTGCGGTTCTTGATCTTCATGAGGTCCTGACCGGCAACCAGGATGCGGCCGCTCGTCGGCTTGACGTCGCGGTTGAGCGTCGACAGCAGCGTGGTCTTACCCGAACCGGAGTGACCGACCAGGAAGACGAACTCGCCCGGATAGATCTCGATGTTGATGTCGTCGAGTGCAGGCTTATTGGGCTGTGCCGGATAGATCTTGGTGACATGCTCCATAAGGATAACGGGCTCGACACCGGCCTGCTTGGCCATCTTCTTGCGGCTGGCCTGCGGATCGATGGGCGCAAACACCGACGTAAAATCGGGGTTGTTGAGCGCGTTGTCGAGGCTTGCGACCTCGGCTGCCTGATCGCTCTCGACCACCGGGGCAGCAGGCTGCGTGGGGTCGGGAATAGCGGCAAAGAGACCGGACTGCGCAGGCTGAGGAGCCGGCGTCGCAGGGGCCAAGGGGTCGGGAATGCCGGCCATGGTAGGCTGCGGCGTGGCGGCACCAGCCTGAGGCTGCTCCACGCGAGCGGTCACGACCTGAACGGGCTCAAAACCCGCCGTGCCGGAAAGCGCGACATCGCTGGTTGGATTGTAGGCAAAGGGATCGGATGCCGGCTGTGCCTGATCTGCCGGCTGAGCGGGGGCCTGAGCAACAGGCTGGCCCTCTGAATCCGGAGTGGCGAAACGACTGCCCTGGACGCCTGCCTGCGTCTTGGGGGCATCATCGCCCGCACCGGAGGTACGGAAGTGGTTACCCACTGGTGCTCCTTATCGTCGTGCGTTTAAACTACATGAGCGCTTTGTATTTTAGCAGTATTAGCTTTGCTGCACATAAGAAGCATGGCGTGCTTAGGGATCCCGTCGGCCGGGCACAGGGTTACTCTCCAAATCGTCCTCGGACATGTCGGAGCCCCCGCTGCGCGCTTCGCGCTGCGGGGGCTCCTCCGTCCTGCGGAAAAATTTGGAGAGTAACCCTGTGCCCGGCCTGCGATAAGTAAGGGGTCGCCGCGTTTATCTTGGGGTGCTGCATATACAACGCTGGAAGGGTCTGAATTGCGCTTTGTCGATATATGCCCTTTTCCCTGATGGGACCGTGCTTGAGGGGCGTCTTCATGAGTTGCGGTGAAATAGGGACTGTTGAGCCTTTAAGCTGGCAAAACAGTCCTTATTTCACCGCAACTGAAACAGGGGCGCTCTCCAAGAGAGCGCCCCTGCCGGGTTTCCATAGTACTGGCGAAACAGTTTTATAGTTCTGACGAAGCAGTCCATGAGATCCGCCTTGCCTTATGCCAAGAACTCCTTGGTGGTCGCCACGATGTTGGCGGCGTCCAGGCCGTACTTGTGCAGGAGCTCGGCACCCGGGCCGGACTCGCCGAAGGTGTCGTTGACGCCAATCTTCTTAAGCGGCGTCGGGCACTGCTCGCACAGGACATCGGCAACGGCGCTGCCCAGGCCACCGATCACAGAGTGCTCCTCGACGGTCACGACGTGACCGGTCTTGGTGGCGCTCTTGACGATCAGGTCGGCATCGATGGGCTTGATGGTGTGCATGTTGATGACCTCGGCGTCGATGCCCTCGGCAGCGAGCTGCTCGGCGGCCTCGAGAGCCTCGCCGACCATCAGGCCGCAGGCAATGATGGTCACATCGGCGCCCTCGCGCATGACAATGCCCTTACCCAACTCGAACTTGTAGGTCTCGGGGTCGTTGATAACCGGCGAGGCCAAACGAGCGAAGCGCATGTACACCGGACCGTCGCACTCGTAGGCGGCGCGCGTCACGGCGCGGGCCTCGACGTCGTCGGCAGGAACGATCACAGTCATGCCAGGGATGACGCGCATCAGGGCGATATCCTCGCAGCACTGGTGTGTGGCGCCGTCCTCGCCCACCGAGATACCGGCGTGCGTGGCGCCAATCTTAACGTTGAGATGCGGGTAGCCGATGGAGTTACGGACCTGCTCAAAGGCGCGGCCGGCGGCAAACATGGCAAAGGTGCTCGCGAAGGCAACGCGGCCGGTGGTCGCGATACCGGCGGCGACGCCCATCAGGTTGCTCTCGGCAATGCCCACATCGAAGAAACGATCGGGGCAGGCGGCCTTGAACTTGCCGGTCTGCGTGGCGGCGGCCAGGTCGGCGTCGAGGACCACAAAGTCATCGTGCTCGTTGGCGAGCTCGACGAGGGCCTCGCCGTAGCTTACGCGCGTGGCGATTTTTTTGACGTCTGCCATCCTAGAGCTCCTCTCCGGCGGCCGTGAGCTCTGCCATGGCCTGCTCAAACTGTTCATCGTTGGGGGCCTTGCCGTGCCAACCAACCTGGTTCTCCATAAAGGAAACGCCCTTGCCCTTCATGGTCTCGGCGATGATGGCGGTCGGCTGACCCTTGGTGGCGCGGGCCTCGGCAAAGGCGGCGCGGATCTGATCGAAATCGTTGCCGTCGGCAAGCTCCACCACGTGGAACTTAAAGGCGCGGAACTTGTCGGCGAGCGGCATGGGGTCGTTGACCTCCTCGACGGGGCCGTCGATCTGCAGGCCGTTGTGGTCGACGATCACGCAGAGGTTATCGAGCTGCTGGTTGCCGGCAAACATGGCTGCCTCCCAGACCTGGCCCTCCTCGCTCTCGCCATCACCCAGCAGGGCGTACGTGCGGTAAGTATCGCCCCAGTGCTTGGCGGCAACCGCCATGCCCACGGCGGCGGAGATGCCCTGGCCGAGCGAGCCGGTGGACATATCGACGCCCGGGGTGTCGTTCATGTTGGGATGACCTTGCAGGTGGCTGCCGATATGACGCAGCGTCTCGAGGTCCTCCTTGGGGAAGAACCCGCGCTCGGCGAGCACGGCGTACAGACCCGGAGCACAGTGGCCCTTGGAGAGCACAAAGCGATCGCGGTCGGCCTTGCGGGGATCGGCCGGGTCGACGTTCATTTCCTCAAAGTACAGATAGGTCATGATGTCGGCAGCGCCGAGCGAACCGCCCGGATGGCCGGACTTGGCAGCGTGCACTCCGGTGACGATGCCCTTCCTTACCTCGTTGGCAACCTTTTTGAGCTCTTCGTCGCTCATTGTGCCTTCCTTTCATCCTCATTAGACAAAATGCGCACGGCACCGAAGGTAATCCCAACACAGCCGCAATGCACGTACGTCATTCATTATGCTGGAAACTGATGGCTTTACCAGAGTTTTTATCATTATTTGAACAATTTAGCAGGCAGAACCGCTGATGAAACGGTTTATCAATGTGAACGTCTTTTGGATGGAACGCAGTCGGCCCTACGCGTTAATGTCCTTGAAGCCCTCACCGAAAGTTTCCGTAACGTCGGCCACGGTCACGATGGCGCGCGGGTCGCGCTCGCGCACGATCGTCTTGAGGGTATTGAGCTCTCGACGGCTCACGATGACCATAACCACTGGCTTCTCGGCACCCGAATACATGCCAGTCGCCTTAAACTTGGTACAACCACGACCCAGGCCATACATGATATCGGCAGCGATATCAGGGAACTTGTCCGAGATGATGAGTACCATACGGCGTTTGTTGCCACCATCGACCACGGCATCGATCACGTAGCCGCTAATGACCATCGAAAGGCCTGCATACAGTGCGTTTTCGATTGAAAAGACCGGAGCCGATAGCGCGCATACGGCAACATCGATCGCCATGACGGTCGAGCCCACCGGCAGCGAGGTGTTACGCGAGATGATTTGGCCAATCGTGTCCGAGCCGCCGGTGTTGGCGCCGGCGCGCAACACCATGCCGTAACCGATGCCCGTAATAATGCCGCCCCACATGGCAGGGAGCATCAGGTCCGCATCCGCCAGAGGTGCTACAAACGGGGCGAACAGATCGGTAAAGAAGCCCAGCAGCACAAAGCCCGTCGCGGTCTGCACCACGTAGAACATGCCGCCCTCGCGCATAACGACCAACAACAGCAAGGCGTTCATCACGATCGTCTGAATACCAACGGGAAGCGATAGGCCGCGCGCCGCGCCGACCGCCTGGATAATGGCGGCAAGGCCCGTAACGCCACCGGCGGCAAGACCGTTGGGAATCAAAAACAAGTCGGTCGCGATGGCGGCCAAGGCACACCCCAACATGATCTGGGGCAGGTCGTGAAAGAAGTTCATCGAAAGAATGCGCTTGATGTCCAGACGATATGCCATGCTGCCTCCCTCAAAAAAGCGCACCCAAACGGATGCGCTTTGAACTTCTTCTTGTATTCGATTCTACCGATTCGCCGGACAAAAACCACCCCTGCGCAGGGTTTATTCTGGATACAAACCCGTCCAACCGTTGGGCTTAACATCGGCTTGAAACTGCCCGATGTTTTAGACCTCCGAGCCTTCTGCATCGGCGTTGCCGGTGGCCCAGCGATGGTAGCCAACAACAAACGGGTCCAGGTCGCCATCGTCAAGAACGGCCTCGACATTGCTGGTCTCCACGCCCGTGCGTAGGTCCTTGACCATCTGGTACGGGTAGAGCACGTAGCTGCGAATCTGGTTGCCAAAACCAATCGTGGTCTTGGGTCCGCGGATCTCATCCAGGGCCTCGGCGCGCTTCTCGAGCTCAATCTCGTACAGGCGAGCCTTGAGGATCTGCATGCACGCGGCCTTGTTCTGAATCTGGCTGCGCTCGTTTTGGCAGGTAACCACAATGCCGCTGGGGAAATGCGTCACGCGCACGGCGGAGTCGGTGGTGTTGACGCCCTGACCGCCCGGGCCGCTCGCGTGGTACACGTCCACGCGGATGTCATCGGGACTGATCTCAATGTCGATATCATCGGGTAGCACGGGGATGACCTCGACGCCGGCAAACGTGGTCTGGCGGCGCTTCTTGTCGTCGGTGGGGCTAATGCGAACCAAGCGGTGGACGCCGGCCTCGGCGCGCAGCATGCCAAATGCGTCCTTGCCCTCGACGGTAAAGGTCGCGCGGTCGATGCCGATGACCTCGGCCGCGGGACAGTCGTTGATGGTGACCTTCCAGCCGCGACGCTGGCAGTACTTCATGTACATCTTAAAGAGCATGAAGGTCCAGTCCTGCGCCTCCAGACCACCCTGTCCGGGCTTGATGGTCACAATGGCATCGCCGTGATCGAACTCACCGGTAAACCAGCTCGAAAGCTCAAGCTCATCGATGGCACGGGCCAGGCGCTCAGCCGTGGCTGCAGCCTCCTCGCGAAGGGCGGCGGCGTCGGGGTCATCCCCCATCTCCTCGGCAAGCTCCAGCGCGGCGCGGGCATCGGAAAGCTCGCCGCGCGCGGTGTCCACGGCAGCGATATCTTCCTTGGTGCGCGCAATCTCCTCCATGGTGGCACGGGCGGCGTCGGCGTCATCCCAAAAGCCAGGGGCAACACTTTTGGCCTCGAGCTCGGACACGCGGGTACGCTTCTCGTCCAGGTGGAGATATGACTCGACCTCACCGAGCCGGTCCGCAAACGCGTCCAGCTCGGCGGGCGTTACCTCTAAAGCCTCAGCCATTAACGATTCCTGCCGTGGCAGTACTTAAACTTCTTGCCGCTACCGCAGGGGCACGGGTCGTTGCGGCCCACGTTGACGTACGGATCGTCGCTCTCGGACTTGCGATAGGTGGTCACCTTGCCGCCGTTGTTGACAGCAGCCGGGCCTCCCTGGACGGCCGTACGAGCCTGCACCTGTGCCTGCTTGCGCAGCACCGAGTTGCCGTTGTCGCCATCGACCTCGGCAGGACCGGAGAAGCGCGCACCCTCGAGCGAGGGCTCCTCCTTGTGCTCCACGGCACGCGGGGCAGCCTTGATCTCGATGCGCAGAACCGTACGCAGATAATCCTCGTACATGGTATCGACGAGTATCTGGAATGCGCCGTAGGCCTCGGTCTTGTACTCAACCAGCGGGTCGCGCTGGCCAAAGCCGCGCAGGCCGATGCCGGTCTTGAGGTAGTCCATCTCCTGCAGGTAGTTCATCCAGCGGGTATCGATGACGCGCAGCATGACCTGGGTGTTGAGCTCGCGCATCAGGTCCTCGCCCAAGCGCTCGGCCTTCATGTTGTAGCACTTCTCTACGTAAGCCAGGACATCGGCAGCCAGGGCCTCATAATCCTCGTCGGGGAACTTCGGCGTATCGATGTGGCCGGTGAGCTCCACAACCCACTTGCGCAGGCCCTCCAGGTCGCGCTCGCCATCGTGACTGTCCTTAGTGCAGAACTCCTGCACGCAGCGGTACACGGTATCGTGCATGACCTCGGTGATGTGGTCGGTCAGATCCTTGCCGTCCAGAATCTTATTGCGCTCGGCGTAGATGACCTGACGCTGCTTGTTCATGACGTCGTCGTACTCAAGGACGCTCTTACGCATGGAGAAGTTGATGCTCTCGACCTTGTGCTGGGCGCTCTCGACGGCCTTGGAGATGATCTTGTGCTGGATGGGCATGTCGTCGCCCATGTCGGCCGTGACCATCATCTTGGAGACGCGGTCCATCTTGTCGCCGCCGAACAGGCGCATGAGGTCGTCCTCGAGCGACAGGTAGAACTGGGTCTCGCCCGGATCGCCCTGACGGCCGGAGCGGCCGCGCAGCTGGTTGTCGATACGACGGGACTCGTGGCGCTCGGTGCCGATAACGGTCAGGCCGCCGGCGGCAAGCACGCGCTTGCGCTCGGCCTTGCAGGTCTCCTTGGCCTCGGCGTTAAACTGCTCGAGCTGCTCGGGCGTCACGTCCTCCATGGTCAGGCCCTCGTACTCCAGGCGCTCGCGCACCAGCTCGTCGGGATTGCCGCCCAGCAGGATGTCGGTACCACGACCGGCCATGTTGGTGGCAATGGTCACGGCGCCGTAGCGTCCTGCCTGGGCCACGATGTGGGCCTCGCGCTCGTGATGCTTGGCGTTGAGGACCTCGTGTGCGATGCCGCGCTTGGTAAGGGCGGCGGACAGCTTCTCGGAGCTCTCGATGGAGACGGTGCCCACCAGGACCGGCTGGCCCTTGGCGTGGCGACGCTCCACATCGTCGGCGACGGCGTTGTACTTGGCCTGAATGGTGCGGTACACCAGGTCCTCGTGGTCCACGCGCTGCACGGGCTTGTTGGAGGGGATGACCTCGACGGGCAGCTTGTAGATCTCGCGGAACTCGGCATCCTCGGTAAGTGCCGTGCCGGTCATGCCGGAGAGCTTGTCATACAGACGGAAGTAGTTCTGCAGAGTAATGGTGGCCAGGGTCTGGTTCTCCTCGCGTACGAGCACGCCCTCTTTAGCCTCGATGGCCTGGTGCAGGCCCTCAGAATAGCGGCGGCCCTCCATGATGCGGCCGGTGAACTCGTCGACGATCTTGACCTCGCCGTTGGTGACCACGTACTGCTTATCACGGTGGAACATGTACTGGGCCTTCAGCGCCTGCTGCAGGTGGTTGACCAGCTGGCCGGAGAGATCGGCATAGATGTCATCGATACCCAGGCGGCGCTCGATCTTCTTGAGCCCGCGCTCGGTGGCGGCAATGGTGTGCTTGGCCTCGTCCATGACGTAGTCGCCCGTGGGTTCAACGTCCTCGGTGGCGGTGAGCATGTCGTGCGACACGTCCTCGCCGCGCTCAAGGCCACGCACGGCACGCGCGAAGTCCTTGTAGGTACTGGCGGACTTGGTGCCAGCGCCCGAGATGATCAGCGGGGTGCGGGCCTCATCGATCAGGATGGAGTCAACCTCGTCGACGATGGCGTAGTTGTGGCCGCGCTGCACGCGCTGCTCGGGACGGGTAACCATGTTGTCGCGCAGGTAATCAAAGCCGAACTCGGAATTGGTGCCGTAGGTGACGTCGGCCTGGTAGGCCGGGCGCTTGAGCTCGAGCGGCATGTTGTTCTGGAGCAGACCGACGGTCATACCCAGGTACTTATAGATGCGGCCCATCCACTCGGAGTCACGCTTGGCAAGGTAATCATTGACAGTAACGACGTGCACGCCCTTGCCGGCAATAGCGTTGAGATAGCCGGCCAACGTGGAGACGAGGGTCTTACCTTCGCCGGTCTTCATCTCGGCGATGTGGCCCTCGTGCAGTGCCATGGCGCCAATGAGCTGCACGTCAAAGTGGCGCATACCCATGGTGCGCTTGGAAGCCTCACGCACGGTGGCAAAGGCCTCGGGGAGCATGTCGTCGAGCGACTCGCCGTTGGCGTAACGCTCGCGGAACTTATCGGTCTGGCCGCGGAGCTCCTCCTCGGTCATCTTCTCAAACTGGGGCTCAAGACCGTTGATCTGGTCGACGATCTTGTAGTAGCGCTTAAGGTCCTTATCGGATCCAAAGGACAGCAGCTTTGACATGAATCCCATGTGGTTTTCCTTTTTGGCCATCGCCCACGTCGTGCAGTTGCGGGCGAGTTAAACACAGATGATTGTACTTTAGCCAAACAAGGCGCGGCCTATACGGTCGACCTCGACCGCCACGTAATAACTACGACCAACCTGCCACAATGGGACAGGTTAATTTTGGCAGGTTTTATCTGGGCAAACGCCGCCTCTCTGCCATTTGGTGCAATGGGGGCAGGTTGGTTTGCACCAATAAAAAGAAAAGGACCGCGCACCCAAACGGATGCACGGCCCTTATGCCATGAATGCGAGTGATTCCGCGGCGAGCTATTTACTCAGCAGCCTCGGTGGTCTCGGCCTCGGCAGCGGCCTCCTCGACGGGAGCCTCTGCGGGAGCCTCGGCGGCCTGCTTGGCAGCCTCCTCGGCAAACTTAGCAGCACGCTTAGCCTTCTCGGCAGCCTTAGCCTCAGCGGCGGCCTTGCGAGCGGCCTCGGCCTCAGCAGCCTTGGCAGCCTTGGCAGCCTTGGCCTCCTCGGCCTTCTTGAGCTGGGCGGCAGCGGCGCCACCGAACTTGTCGGCGAAGCGCTGGACGCGTCCACCGGTGTCGACGAACTTCTGCTGGCCGGTGTAGAACGGGTGGCACTCGTTGCAAAGCTCGACCTTCATCTCAGACACGGTAGCGTGCGTCTTGAAGGTGTTGCCGCAGGAGCACGTCACCGTGCACTCGACATACTGGGGATGGATACCCTGCTTCATGGTAGGACTCCTTATTGGTCAGGCGCTGGTTACCGATCAGCGCATAAGGCGTCTTGGTTTCCGACCAAGACAACAAACTTGGCTATGGTACCACGGCGCCGCGCGTCCCACAAAAGGTTCACGGTCTTTTCGGAACGACACGAATCTGACCCATCGAAACACATCTCCACCGTTCCTTCAACTGGGAAAATGCCGTCCCCGGGCCCTGAGAAGGGCCCCGGGGACGTTCGACTGACTGCGGGAACGGCCTTTCCGCTCAATGTGTTCGGCTGGGATCGGAAATCAACCAAACTGAACTAGGTTCAGTTGACATGGTTAAAAACGAGGGGCGACGCTTTTGCGTCACCCCTCGTCCCGGCCGGTTGCTTTAGTTGTACACACGGTAGTTACACTTGAACTGGGTTATGTGTCCATAGTTGGAGCGGTACCAACCCGACGTATAGCTGATTGCCTCTGCGCCTAGATAGTCGTAGCCCTTGTTGTAGCGAAGCTGACGGTAGGTCGTGTCGTACTCTGCTACGTAAAACGTGTCTCCAGAGAAGAGAAGGCTTTGTACCGGTCCTTAACCGTCGAAGCCATGTACGCGGGTTCGACATCGCCTTTCTCCCCGTTGAGCGCATAGACGGGTGCCGCGATTCCGCATAAAGCCGTTGCCACGAGGATGGCGTAGACAGCCATGCGCGACGCATTGGACTTCAGCTGTTCAAATAGTTTCATGTCATTCACCTCCTTCGTATGTATCGAGGTATTCCTGCTTGAGCGTCTGCGAGGACGACTTGATCTTTTCCACGAGCGTGCCGGCTTCGATGAAGTAGAACGAGTCGGTGAGGTCTGCCAGGTCGTCGAGCAGATGGCTTGAGATGAGCACGCTGCGTCCCCGCTCCACCTCGCTGCGCATCGCGTCGCAGGAGGTTTTCCGTTTTCCCGGAT